>JAJZOK010000028.1 GCA_021811525.1 Thermoplasmata archaeon
CTACATCAACCAGACGGGCACCTACAGCTGGGCATGCTGGGACGCCTGTGGATTTGGTGCCAATGGAATGGAAGGAGCCATGATGACTCCCGGATGGATGATGGGCTCTGTTTACGTCTACTGATCAGTAGCCCCATTTATTGAGGTTTGAAAATGACTGAAGAGACAAGTATTGAAATAGAAGGAGTGGAAGACCCGTCCAGGAGAAGCTTCCTGAAATACATGACCGTGGCTGCTTTTGCAGCTGCATCAGCTGGTGCACTCAGGGTTGCCCTGCAGAATATCATACCGAAGAGTGCGGGAATAACAGGATTCCCGCAACTGTTGCTGGTTGATTCCGCTTCCGGGAAACCCATAAACACTTCTGATCTAACGGTAAACAGCAGTGCTGTGGTTACATTCGATTATCCGCTCCAAGGCGAGCCAAATTTCCTTTTGAGGCTTGGGGATGCAAGCGGAAACGACGTAAATGTGAGTTCAGTTAAGGTAAGCATACCCGCTTCCGGAAGCACTTTCCAATCTCCGGCAGGTGTTGGCCCTTATGGTTCAGTGGTTGCTTCCAGCGCTATTTGCGAACATCTCGGTTGCGTTCCGCCCATTATAAAGTTCTACAAACCGGGCACGAGCATACCCAATGGCCCTTCAGGCTCACAAAACACAGGGCTCATTCACTGTAACTGCCACGGAAGCACCTATGATCCCGGGAAAGGGTTTGGCATTGTTACTGGCCCAACTCAGAACCCCTTGCCCAATGTTTCCCTCAAATATGATAAAACCAGCGACCAGTATTATGCAATTTCAATGGTCGGACCCACAGTATACGGGCACAGCAGCGATCTTTCAGGAGGCAACCCCCTGCCTTCTGGCTCCCAGACAGGGGTGTCTACCCAATCAGCGTGAGGTGAATGAAAGATGAACAATGAAAAACCTAAGGAAACCCCCATATTGATCAAGATGCTCAATGAACCCCGGCCCATTCCAAGGAAGGTACCAGATTACATGAGGAAAAAGGGCGGTGCATGGTACTGGACAGGCGCCATGGTAACTACAGCATTTCTTTACGAGGTCATAACAGGTCTGATAATTTTAATGTATTACCAGCCTTCTCAGGCCTATACCAGCACTGAGAATTTTGTGAACAGCGTGCCCTTCGGGTCCATCATACTGACTACCCACCTGTATGGTGCATACATGATGATTGTACTGGTTTACGTGCACCTTCTCAGGAATCTATTCGTGGCAGCCTACAAGAAGCCAAGGATGATGCAGTGGCTCACGGGGGTAATTCTTCTTGCGCTTACTGTTGGCATCGGTTTCTTTGGATATTCAATGAGCGGGGATGTGCTTTCTGCGGATGCAACTGATGTTGGAACGGGCATTGCACGCGGGATACCCATAATAGGGAATTATCTTTCACTGATATTCTTTGGTGATGGTACTCCGCTCTCCCTTTTCCAAAGGATGCTGGGTTGGCATATTGTCCTGGCTGCTGGAATAGGGCTTCTTTTCATGGGCCATTTCATTATGGCTGAGTACAATTCTATTATGCCTTCGCACAAGGATGCAAACTACAAGGCACCGGCCATAGATGAGGAAAAGCCTGAGTACAAGCCCTGGTATCCAAACAACCTGTTCTATATGCTGCAGATCGGCATGATGACAATAGCGGCCATTCTGATCATAACGTCTGTCGTCGCAGCCCTGGGATCGGCCGTGCCAGCATTGTTTTCCCCATTCCCGCAGGTTTCTCCCACAAGTCCCCTGGCCCAGAATGTGCCTGCGTACCCTCCATGGTTCCTGCTCTTCGTGTATAAGGCAGTGGATTTCAGCTTTATGGCTGGCCCGGGCCCATTCTACGCAACTCTCATATTTGCAGGCATCCCGGTCTTCTACCTTCTTCTGCTGCCATACATAGACAGGTCACCAAGCCTTAAGCTCACAGAGAGGCCAATAACATTCGGCCTCGCGATTCTCGGGGTCATCTTCTTTGTGGGGCTTTCCGCCTGGGGCGCCCTGACACCTGGTGTTTCCATACCAACTTCACAGGTGCTGGCATTCTTCCTTCTGCCCATCCTGACTGTTATCCCTCTGGTATACTATCTTTCAAAGAATTACCAGAGAACTGGCATGGATGCAGGACATTTTTCACAGCTGGCCATTTCATTGAGCCTGCTTGGTGTTTCGGGATTTGGCCTGGGAATGCTCATAGATGCCCTCATAAGGTACAGGAATCCGGTGTATTATGTGCCGAGCATTTTAATGGCCATGGTTGTTGCCCTCCTTGTGACTATGGTCGCCTACACCATCTGGGATTCAAGGCATGCTGTGGAAAAAAAGCATTATAAGCCTCTTTCCAGAAAAATGAGGAACACGCTCGGCGGTGCTTTCACACTTGGTGCATTTGTATTGATTACAGTGATTCAGCCCTTCAGCGCAACTTCAACATTCCAGGAATCGTTGTTTGGCATTGGCCTGGGCATTGTCATTCTCATTGCAGCTGCAAACCTCAAACTATACAGGTCTGTGGTGCTCGGGGAATAAATATAATTTACTCTATCTTCTTATTTATTATTTTTTAACTTCCATTTCTTCTTTCAAACCGATCCCCATTACTAGAGGTAAAACGCG
This sequence comes from Thermoplasmata archaeon, assembly GCA_021811525.1. The sequence goes on from JAJZOK010000028.1 coordinate 2,629, forward strand.
ATTGCTATTCATTGGAAAAAGAAACAGGAAGATGCTTCACGCCAAAGACAATGATTCCATTCAGGGGTTCAAGCTGTGTGCCTTCTTTGAGAGTTGCTTTTCCAGCCCTTTCAAGCAAAGTTTCCATGGCAATCTTAGCTTCCAGTCTTGCGAGTGGCGCCCCCAGGCAGAAATGCACCCCTTCTCCAAAGGCAATGTGTCTGTTTGGCGTCCTATCGATAAGGAATTCTTCAGGCTTTTGGAATTCTGCCGCATCATGGTTGGCAGAACCTATCCAAGCAAGAACAACCTGCCCTTTCTGAATGAGTTTCCCGCCCAGTTCAATGTCCTTCCTGCAGGTTCTGAACATGGACTGCACAGGGGACCTGTATCTCAGAACTTCCTCCAGCATACCCGGGATCAGTGTCCTGTCCGCGAATACCCTCTGGTGCTGGTCAGCATTGTTCGAGAGTGTGAGAACAGCATTCGTTATGAGATTTGTAGTTGTCTCGTTTCCAGCCACGAGGAGGAGAACACAGAATCCCAGCAGGTCTATTTCCGATAGCTTTTCACCATCAACCTCTTGCTGTATTAGTGAACTTATTAAATCGTCGCCCGGCTTTTCCCTTTTCACCCTGATTATTTCACTGAAATACTTTGCCATTGCCACCTGAGGGTCAAAATATTCGTTGCTGGTCTCATTCATGCCCTCACTTGTGCCTGAAACAAGCGCGTCAGACCACTTCTTGAACTTCATCCTGTCTTCAGGAGGTATCCCCAGAAGCTCTGCAATAACTATTACGGGAAGCGGGCCGGAATAATCCTCAACAAGATCGCATTCGCCCTTTGCCATTATGTTATCCAACAGTTCATCAGCAATTGCCCTGATCCTCGGAGCCATTTCCTGTACCCGCTTCGGGGTAAACGCTTTGTTCACGAGTGCCCTGAGATGGGTATGCCTCGGTGGATCTGTGGAAATGATGCTTGCACCTATTGGGTTGCTTGCAGATTCATATCTCCCCTCAGAAGAGGAAAAATGAGAATAATCTGAAAGTACCTTTTTCACCTCGGCATACCTGAACACATGCCATATGCCGTTGTTTTCATTATAAAACACAGGCTGGTGTTGCCTCATCACTTCATACCATGGGAACGGGTTCAGGGGGTCCCTATGAACTTTTTCCATGTTGCCTCAGACTCTAATTGGGCAAATACTTAACTTATTGCCATGGCATGGTGGGCCACTGGCAATTTTGGTCAGACGTATCCTTTCTGTACCAGCTTGTTGATTCTCCTCTCCCAGTATTCCCTCCTTGTGGAGAGCAGACCCAGAAGCAGTGCTGTGCCAATAGAGGCAAAGACCACGATCAGTGGCACAATGATTGAGAGCATTACAATGATCATGAAGAGCAGCAGTGGAAGGGCAGGCACAAATTGCATTGCGCTCATCCTTGTGCTGAGGAAACCCTCATCTGTAATCTGGTACGCACTTGCGGAAAATACAATTAACAGGTAGAGCCCAATAAGCAGTGGATCCAGCACAAGGAATACCAGTACGGCCTCCATGGAGTTTTGAACGCCCAGATACGAGTCAATAATGCTCACAGCCACAAAAGGTATGCTGGTTATTACGGACTGGGCAACCTTTGAGCCAATTATTATTGATATGTATTTCCAGGGTTCCATGGAGGTGAAGGAGAGCCATGCCCTTTCGTATGTCATAACTCCCGAATTGAAAATATACTGCGGTATCACACCTACATATACGGAACCCAGGAGCACAACAAAGTTGAAGCCTTCCGCCTGAGCGCCAAAATCTATGAGGTAGTATGCCAGGAAACCATACACTGCCGCAATGGCCACTATCAATGCATAATAGGTTCTAAGCCTAATCCTGGAAGTCATGGTCTTAATGCCGCCAGCCATCATTGAATTCGTGCTGTATGAGAGGTTGGTGAAGCCGTTGAGGAAAACAGCCTGCACTGGACTGTACTTGACATACCTCACTATTGAGTTGTATTCTTTCTTTCTCTCACGCTGGCTGGATATCCTGATGGGAAGCTCCTCGCTTGTTAAGGAACTTATTGCCCCAAGAAGTGATGCTCCTGCTATGGGGGCAGTCATAATCAGGGAATTAAGCGGGTTTCCTTCTATGAAAGCCTGGGGCGAATATGGAAAACCAACAAAGTAAGAAATGACCCACAGACCTATGGCAACCGCTATGATCACCCTGTAGTTCCGCTTGAGGTGGAAGGTCCCAATGCCAATGGTGATAAGGAAAATATCCAGCAGGATAAGGTTGAGAATCACCAGGGACATTTCCAGTGGCCCGTAATGCACCAGCGCGAGAACAAAGACACTGACTGCAATTAGAACCAGGCCTGCCCCTATGGCTTGTACAATGAGGAGTGCAACTATGAGCTGCCTCCGGTTTATTGGCGAAACCAGGAGAAACTCCTGGTCGGACTTGGAGACTGATATTCCCCCCGCTAGGGATGAGATGATGGAATATCCTCCAACAATTCCACTGAAATAAATTGTGCCATAATTGTAAGCTGCCCCTGAAATCTGGTATGGCACTGCATAGAGTGAGTATACTGCTATTAGGATGATTATAAGCAAGTAATACCAGGTGAACCTGGTGCGGACCAAAAGCATCTGCAGGCTACGGTGCACTCTTCATCAGCCTCGAGACAATTGACTCAATGGGTTCCTTCTGCGTCCCTCTCTCCCTCAGCTCCTCTATTGTCCCCTCCCAGATATGACGGCCGTTTGATATCATCACCACCCTGTGGGTGAGACGCTCTGCGATTGACATTATGTGAGTGGAGACCAGGAATGTTGCCTGCATCTCGTCAAGAAGTTCCATGATTTTCTCCTGGGATGGTATGTCCAGATAGTTCAGGGGCTCATCCATGATAAGTATCTTGGGGGAATGTATTAGTGCCAACGCCAGGGCAAGTTTTTGCCTGTTTCCCCTTGAAAGGTTGTTTGTCCTGAATTTCCTGTACTTGTCAAGCTCGAGCAGGCCCATAAGGTACTCGACCCTGTCCTCAAGGTTGGGAGTTCCCCTTATACTGCCAATGTATTCAAGGTTCTCCTGGACTGAAAGGCTGATATACGGGCTCGGGTCTTCCGGCAGGTATCCTATGAGGCGCTTTGCGTCTATGCTGTTAGGATGGTATCCTCTAATGAGCGCATCACCAAGATCCGGCTTCAGAAGGCCTGCAAGAATCTTAAGAGTAGTTGATTTGCCTGCGCCGTTGGGGCCAAGAAGGGATACCTTTTCTCCACACTTAATCTGGAAGGTCAGGCCTCTTAATGCCTCAGTTGTCCCGAACCTCTTGTGGACCCCTTCAAGGTCGATGCAGTTGTTTTCACCATTAAGAAAAGGATTGTTAGAATACAGAAATATCCCCAGATTAAAATAGTTTAACTGGGTCTATTAACGTGATGGCTAATAGGAAGCAAGTGACAATCCTTCATATCCCTGAACACAAAAAGAGTTATAACAAATATCGCCATTGAACGGCAAAGCGGCGGATAGTGTGCCTGAATGCCGCACAATGAAGTGATACAATTTGCTGAAAGCACTGGATGACAGTTCAGTTTCGCCTTACATCTCTTTCAAGAGGGAAGAGTGGAGCAAGCTGAGAAATTCCACACCTATGACAATCAATGAGGAGGACCTCGCAACCATCCGGGGAATCAATGAGAAAGTCTCTATACAGGAGATAGAAGAGGTATATCTGCCGCTTTCAAGGCTCCTGAACCTGTATTACTCAGCCTCTAAAGGTCTGTATGATGCCAGGAGGACTTTCCTGGGCGCCAGGGGGCATAAGGTCCCATACGTTATTGGCATTGCAGGGAGCGTTGCGGTTGGAAAAAGCACAACTGCAAGGGTCCTGAAAACACTCATATCAAGGTGGCCGGAAAATCCCAGGGTCGAGCTCATTGCCACAGACGGATTCCTGTATCCCAACAGGATACTGGAGGAAAGGAACCTCATGAACAGGAAAGGGTTCCCAGAGAGCTACGACCTGAAGTCGCTTATAAGGTTCCTTTACGAACTGAAGTCCGGAAAGAAGAGCATTGATATCCCCATTTATTCACATCTCATCTATGATATAGTGCCAAACCGTCGCCAGACCATAGAGAACCCTGATGTTCTGATACTGGAAGGTCTGAATGTGCTCCAGACAAGGAGGATGGATACGCTGCCACCAACTGGTGAACTCCTTGTTTCGGATTTCTTTGATTTCTCCATTTACGTGGATGCCCTTGAAAAGGACATCATGCAGTGGTACATCGACCGTTTTCTCATATTCAGGGAAACCGCATTCAGGGATAACCGTTCCTTCTTCAGGAAATATGGGGACCTGCCGGTTGACAAAGCTGTTGAAACAGCTGCAAGAATCTGGGACGAGATAAACGGCCCAAACCTGAAGCAGAACATAGAGCCTTCAAAGTTCCACGCCCACCTGATCCTGAGCAAGGCCAGGGATCACGCAGTCAAGGAAATCTACATGAGGAAAATATGACGGTCAGTACGAGTCAACCTGCTTTTTTATCTCCCTGAACTTTGTTGGTATGTATAGCAGGACCAGTGATATGATCACAAGAGCCGTAAGGAAGATTGTTGTCCTGAGTACTGCAGCCTGGTCCAGGCTGAGAGTTACCAGTACACCTCCGGCAACACCGCCAACAAATTGCCCTAAAAATTGCATTGTATTGTATATGCCGATGTTGGCGCCGTAGCTGTCCTTCCGGGACATCTTGGAAAGCAGCGGCGTAAAGACTATCTCGTAAATAGAGTATCCAACAAAGAATACTGTGGTTCCAATGACGAAGAATTCTTTGCTTCCGCTGGATGTTGGGAAGAAAAATACGAAAGGGACAGCAGCAAGCATGACCACGAGCGAAAGCATGGAAAACAGGGTGCTGTGGTTCCTGTCAGCAAATCCGGAAGCTGCTACAGCAATTATTCCACCAATAATCACGGGCACAAGCAGGAAAAATTCGTACCCCCCTGCACCGTAGGCTCTTGTCCCGTAAACAGGGAGATAAAAGAAGAAAACCATCATGTAGAGGGAAATGAGGAATCCGACTCCACCAATGACAAATGCCTTAGGCTCAATTTTTCCTGCCCTCCTTCGTTCCTCAGCTGAGTAGGTTGGTCTTGTGTACCTGACTCTTGAAAACGGTATCAATGACAGTGACCCTAGAACAGCCGAAAGCAGGAAAAGCGTATCAGTGCCCAGTTCACTGGAAATAATGGGTCCAAGGATGATTCCAACCATGAAAGCGAATCCTATTGGTATGCCAAGGATAGCCATTGCGATGTTTCTCCTTTCAGGTGCAACGCTTTCCTGAACCATGGCCATTCCGGATGATGTGATGGCGCCTGCTCCTGCTATAAGCCTTCCTATGATCAGGCCATATATGTTGAAAGGGTGCCATGCAATGAGGTTTCCAATAATATATGGGATCATTCCCAGCATTATCACATTCTTCCTGCCAAACCTGTCGGAAATAATCCCAAAAGGAGCTTGGAAAAGGGCCATAGTGAGCCCATAGGCACCCAGTGCAATTCCAATGAGCAGAGATGAAGATGTAAACTCCCTTCCATAAAGTGTGAAGACAGGAATTACGAGAAATATCCCAAACATCCTCATCACCTCAATAACTGCAACAGCCCCAATCATATTTTTCTGGTTGGAGTCAAAACCACGCATCATTTTCAGGTCAGCTAACGGATATTGATATTTTATTAAAGGTTAGTTTTACCAAGTTGCATTTCCCCTGTGTTTTGGCATAGAAGAGTACACAAACTATTAACCAAAATCGAGAATGGACTCTTAATCCATAGGTCGGGGGTTCGA
>JAJZOK010000012.1 GCA_021811525.1 Thermoplasmata archaeon
TGGCTTTCTGTGCCAAGGATAAGAATTGACAAATTTGTCAATATGGGGTGGAAATACCTGCTTCCTGCTTCCATAATCAACCTGATCATTGCAGGCGTACTTACACTGGGGTTGGGAATATGATCGAAGTCAAGGAACCTAAAAAAGAACTCCCTCTAATCGGAACTATGAAAGCAATGGCGGTAGTTGCCAAGCACCTTTTCCAGAAACCTGTTACAGTACAATACCCGGAACAGAAAAGGGAACTCCCTGACAGGTTCAGGTACAGGATATTCCTAAGTCTGGATGACTGCGTTGGATGTACGCTCTGTGAGCAGGTATGCCCGAACATATCCATCCACATGCAGAAAGTGGATAGGGAAAACCCTAGGAACAAAAGGAAAATCTACCCTGATGTAAATTTTGGAACATGCACAGTTTGCAGAAATTGTGAAGAGATCTGCCCCACAGATGCCATTTACCTCACCCATGTCTTTGAAACAGCAAGAACCAGGAACAGTTTCACATATTCCCCCGAAGAACTTTCGCTTCCGGAGGATGAGGTGATCAAATGATTTACACAATCATTTTCCTCATTTTTGCAATATTACTGATTCCACTTGCCATGAAGTCCGTTACAGACAGGAACATAACTCATGCAGCGGTCTATCTAATGGCATTTCTGTTTGTTCTCTCGGCATCTTTCATATTCCTCGGCGCATCAATAGTGGGCGCCGTGGAATTGCTTGTCTTCATCGGTGCAGTTGTTACCCTTCTTGTTTTCACCATAATGCTTACTGGAGGGAAAGAGTTTGAATAAAGTGCTTGCGGCAGTCGCATCTGCTCTATTCCTTGTGGTGTTTGCAATCGAAGCGATCTCGATACAGGGATCATTCACACCGGTTACACAGGATCTGACCGGCATCAGCGTGTCACTCTTCAATACATATGTTGTGCCGTTTGAGCTGCTTTCCTTAATCCTGGTGGCCGGAATAATTGGAATGTTCTACATAGCAGGGAGGGAAGACTGATGGAGATATTCTTAGTCTCAGTACTTTCCCTCATACTTTTTTCCATCGGCCTTTACGGCGTGATGACTTCAAACATTGGAATAAAAATGCTCATTTCCATTGAAATTCTCATAAATGCGGCAATCCTTAACCTTGTAATGGTTGCAATAGCCTACGGCAACATTGATCCAATCCTCATGGCACTTTTTGGCATTGCAATAGGTGCTGTTGAATCAGTTGTAGGCCTCAGCCTTCTGACAGCAACTTACAGGAAATTCGGCAGAGTTGCAATAGCACTGCTGAAGGAGATCAAGTGGTAAACATGTACTGGCCAGGCTGGTTCATATTCTTAAGCCCGCTGCTGGGTTTTGCCATCACTTATGTTGTCGGCAGGTACCACAGGAACCTATCAGGTTTAGTGGCTTCACTGGCAGTATTCGGTTCACTCATTGCCTCTATTCTCACATTCTTCTACGTGCAGAGCAATGGCACTGTGTACGACAGCTTTGTCTGGTTCTACAACATACATGCAGGCATCTACATTGACCATCTCACTCTTGTGATGGCCATAATGGTTTCCTTTGTGTCGCTGATGATTCACCTCTTTGCCATTTACTACATGAAAGAGGACCCGAACAAGCACATTTACTTTGCAGAGACTTCCCTGTTCACTGCTGGAATGCTCGGCCTTGTTGTATCCTCGAACCTGGTCCTTTTCTTCCTGTTCTGGGAACTTGTGGGGCTCTGTTCTTACCTTCTCATCGGTTTCTGGTTCTTCAAGCCAAATGCGACTGCTGCCGCAAAGAAAGCTTTCATTGTGACTAGGGTCGGTGATCTCCTGTTCCTAGTAGGGATGGCTATACTTTACAACAGCCTCCAGGGCTTTACCGGACTCGGTTCAAACAGTCCGCTCAGTATACCATTCCTCATACAGAACGCTCAGGCCATCGCATCATATGTGGGCCCCAACGTTCTTGGAACAGTTGCAGTGCTGTTTCTTGCTGGAGCCGCAGGCAAATCTTCCCAGTTCCCGCTTCATGTATGGATACCTGATGCCATGGAGGGCCCAACAACAGTTTCAGCCCTCATTCATGCTGCCACAATGGTCACTGCCGGTGTCTACCTCGTTGCAAGAGTGTTCAATGTCTTCTATTATTCTGCCCCATTTGCCATGTATTCGGTGGTTATACTGGGCTCATTCACAGCCCTGTTTGCGGGCATAGTTGGGCTCTTCGTCAATGACATAAAAAGGATACTTGCCTATTCAACAATAAGCCAAATCGGATACATGCTCGCTTCCATTGGACTTGGCGGAGTATTTGGCTATGGCGGGGTCTCATTTGGAATGTTCCATCTGGTATCACACGCTGTGTTCAAGGCATTACTGTTCATGTCCGCAGGAGCAATCCTCATTGCATTAATGGACCTGAGGGATACAAGGTATATGGGGGGCCTCTGGAGAAGGATGCCCATGACAGTGACCCTGCTTTTCATCGGTTCACTTGCTCTTATTGCATTCCCGGGAACATCAGGGTATTTCTCCAAGGATACCATTATTTCTGCCTCATGGGTATACTATCAGCATTACGGCACAGTCCAAAGCCTGTTCCCATGGCTGTTCCTTGCAACGGGCGCATTGCTGACCACACTTTACACTTTCAGGATGTTCTTCAGGACTGCACTTGGGAAACCGAGATCGCATCTTGCTGAACATGCAAAGGACCCAAGCATACTCCCACTGATCCCGCTTTTCATACTTGCAATCGGCGCCCTTGGGCTTGGGGTGCTCCAGGGGTACTTCTACGGTTTCATAGACTCTTCGTACACAATGCCTTCTGTGCCATTCTTCATTGATATCATACCCATGGTGCTAATGGCAATCGGCCTCGTGATAACATATGTTCTCTACGGGACATCCATATGGCAGAAGATGGACTTCTCAAAGAACCGGCTCTACAAACTTGGGAAGAATAAGTTCTACATCGATTACCTGTTCACCAACATAATTGCAGAGCGGGTCATTGTGCCTCTCTCTGCAGGCTTCACCCTGTTTGAGAACTCATACAACAGGGCCGTTAACGAGGTGGGGACTTCCACGCTTAAGCTTGGTGATTTCTTCAGGAGAATCCAGAACGGTGTTGTTGAAAATTACTTCATCGTGCTCATAATTGGAGTATCCCTGATATTCATAGCCGTAAAAATTCTGGGGTTGATGTAAAGTGTTTATGCTTATAATTTTCCTGCTTACAATACTGGGAGCAGCTTTTTCATTTGCTGTTAAGGGAAGGCGCAGGGAATACGCAGTTTATGCATCCGGAATCTTCCTTGTTCTCACGGTGATTTACAGTGTCCTCAGGTTCCATTCAGGTTACACTGGCGGTATAATCTCCCAGGAAACATTCGATCTTGCTTCCTCCATAGGCATCGTGTTTTCCACGGGAGTGAGCGGCTTCTCAGATGCCCTGCTCATACTCTCCGCCATAGTGATTTTCCTTTCAGTCATAATTACTGAGAATGGAAAGTACGGCGAGTCCCTTTACAGCTATATCCTCATTACCGAAGCTGGACTGTTCGGGATTCTCCTATCAAGAGATTTTCTCTTCTTCTATATATTCTGGGAAGTAGTGCTCATACCAGTGTATTTCATAGTTGCGCAGTACGGTGGGAGGAACAAGGACAGTGTTTCGCTGAAATTCTTTGTTTACACCCACATAGGATCCGTCTTCCTGCTGCTGGCTATCTTCACTGTTTACACTTTCCACTATGAAGCTACAGGAGTCTTCACATTTGAAATGGGCCAGCTCATGGTAAACACTTACATCTCTAAGATACCGGCTTTCTGGATGTACTTCGCACTCTTCGGTTTCCTCCTGGCATTCCTTGTGAAATTGCCATCGTTCCCGGTGCACTCCTGGCTCCCGGATACCTATGAGGCTTCTCCTTATCCAGGCACAGTTATACTGGCAGGTGGCCTCTCCATAATGGGGGGATACGGGCTTTTCGGCATTCTCATGCCCATCTACCAGGCCATGGGAACGGGGATCATGGATCTTCTAATGGCACTGGGAGTTATCAGCCTTGTTTACTTCTCACTCTCTGCGATGATGCAGCAGAGCCTCAAGAGGATGATGGCATTTGCCAGTGCCGCAGCCATGGGCTTTGTTACCCTTTCATTCGGCGCAGGGCTTGTGGAGACTGGATACCAGGCTAATCTTGAGCTTGCGGGTGGAATGTTCCAGATTGTGGCACATGGCCTAATTATGGCACTGATATTCTCTACCCTATATTACATACACAGGAGTACCGGGCACGAAGCAACCCACTCTCTCGGAGGCATATTCAGGGAAGCGCCAATACTCAGTTCATTCCTGCTTGCAGGTCTTCTTGCTTCACTTGGCCTTCCGGGACTTGCCGGCTTCATCGGGGAGTTCTCCATACTTGTAGGTGTGTACGGAGCCATCGGCTGGTTCATTCTCATCGTCATATTTGGCATGATCATTACTGCATCCTACCATATCTGGGCTGCACAAAAGTCCCTTTACGGCCCGTACAATGAGAGGCTGGGTGCAATCAAGGACGCTGACAGGCCTACCACTGTAAAGTTGATGGGCATGCTTATTGTCATTTTCGTTCTTGGCGTTGTACCAAACCTGATTTATGGGCTACTTTTAACATACGCTGGAGGCATACTATAATGACTGGAATCACTGCAGGAAGTTTGGCAATAGTGGGTTACTTTGCCCCTCTGATCTTCCTTGGAATCGTCGGCTTCGCAATTCTCGGGCTATCCATGCTTAAGACAAGCAAGAAAGCTCTGTCATGGATCACATTTGCATCACTTGGAATATCTGCAATAATGCTCTATTTCCTAATTCCAAGCAACACTTCCATTTATGACGGCACCATTGTGTTCAACCATTTCGGACTCTACTTTGCCATAGTCATGATCATTTCCGCGATGTTCATCACCTACCCCTCAATGTACGGGCTCAAAGCGAAGAGCGAAATATTCTATGCTACCCTCATTTTCGTGACCATAGGAATGATAGTGGCTGCATTCTCGTATAATCTTATCACACTTTTCATCGCGTTCGAGTCTGTAAGCATTGGAACTTACATAATGGCAAGTTTCGGAAAGGAGCGGAGAAACCTGGAAGGAACAATTAAGTACTTCTTTACCGGAACCATTGCAACAGCCTTCATCCTCTTCGGGGCCTCATTCTTCTTCATAGATACCCACACATTCAACCTATCAGTACTTTCAGCCGCGGCTCCCACACCAGAACTCACCATATCACTGATATTCCTCATAGTGGGTTTCGGCTTCAAGCTGGCAATTTTCCCTATGCACCAGTGGGCAATCGATACATATGATGGGGCAGAAAACTCAGTCTCTGCATTCCTATCTGCGGGAAGCAAGGTCCTTGCCTTCGTAGTTGTGCTGAAAATGTTCCTAGTAGGCTTTTCTTCTGATTTCAGGGATGTCTACTACCTTTTTGCAATCCTGGCAATCCTCACAATGACATATGGAAATGTTTCTGCACTTTCCCAGAACAACCTTAAAAGGCTCCTTGCATACTCAAGCGTTGCCCAGGCAGGATACCTGATTCTTGTCCTAGCCGTAGTTGGTTCAGTTGGAAACGTGAACTCCAATGTGGTTGCAGTTGCAGTGGCGGCCGGAATGTTCTACGCCATAGCATATATTTTCATGAAAGGAGGGGCGTTCATCACCCTTAACACGGTAAAGGGTGACAATCTCCAGGTATCTGACCTATCAGGGCTGGCGAAGAAGTCTCCCGGCGTGGCGGTTGGTTTCTCCATATTGCTGCTAGCCCTTGCGGGCATCCCTCTTACAGGTGGATTCTTCGCAAAGTACCTGCTATTTCTGTCCCTCATAGAAGGGGGGCTCTGGTGGCTGGCGGTCATCGCCATTCTCAACAGCGCCATTTCAGTGTTCTATTATTTCAGGGTCATACTGTACATGTTCGGCAAGGAGCCACTGAAGGAAGATTCGTTCAACCTCGGGAACTCTTTCAAGATCCCGGTATATGTGTCGGCTTTCCTGACAGTTGCAATCTCCATACTAGTAATCTGGTTCCCCACTATGATAGGGCTTGCCCCGGGACTCTTCAGGTGATAAAAGATGCCATTGATATCTGACTTGGAAATAATCAAGAGCGCCATAATATATGGCGATATAGAGGATGCAATGTCTGTAATAAGGAAAAGGCAGGAATCCCTCTCCTATCACATCAAGAGGAATCCAAAGGAAAAACAGATCACTTATTCAAGATTCCTGAATTCCCTGGAATCCCTTCTAAAGGGAGAAATTAGCCTGGATGCTTTCAGGAACGAGGTAGGTGCGCTCGAAGGCCTTCCCGACCTGCTTGACTTGACAGGAGACACTGGAGAAATCCTCGAATCTCTCTACTATCTGCTGGAATACTCACTTGACAGGTATGATGTAAGGTACCCGGAATATGACGGAAAGAGGTGTGATGACAAATGACCGGAGACTTTGACCACTGCTTTTCGCACCTTGAAAGCACCGAAGAATCCGCTGCACACTGCATACATTGCCTCAAGAAGCATGGCGAGCAGGTGCTGTACGATGACCATGAAAAACGCCTCAAGCTTGGCAGGGAAGTCTACGACAAGCATTATTCCGGCGAGATGAAAACCTTAACTGGAATTTTAGGGATCAACTCGCGGGAAACCTATGAAAATATGGATAAAAAGTACAACCTTACCATGTACTGAACTCGTTCCGTACGTGGGTAAATTTTAATTACCCCATTCATCACTGGAAGGTTGCCAATTACACGCACTCCAATTGTTTCTCTTGAAGAAGATGAGGGGGTCAGCAGGATCGTGATATCCAACGGGGTCAACAGTTGCCTCAATAACGACGGGCTCCGAGATCTCCTCATAGCCCTGACAGAAGCCATATCTGCAGGGGATTCCCCCATTCTAATAACCTCTGACAGCAAGAGGGCATTCTGCATGGGCTACACATCCGATTGCAAGCGAATCAGCGACAAGATGCACATTAGGGAGGCATATTCACTTGGGACTACCATTGCACGGACAATGCTCACGTCAAAACAGGCAGTCATCAGCGCAATAGACGGCTATGCCCTGGGACTGGGCATGGAGATAGCCATGTGCTCTGACCTGGTGATTGCATCAGAACGGGCAAAATTCGGCATGCCTGAAGTAGCATTTGGAATACCTTCATTGACAGGCATACTCCCTGAAGTTCCTGAAAGGTTTTCCGGAATGGCATATTCACTCATTAAGAAAGGGAAGATCTTTGATGCATATGAGGCCAAAGAGGCCGGCTTAGTCAAGGAACTTGTAAGCAGCGACAACTTCCAAAGGCACGCCCTTGGTCACGTGAAGAACATTGAATCCAGGTTGTTTCGAATAATCAAGAACGGAAACCAGGATTCACAGAACAGATATATCCTCGATGACCTGTTTTTCAAGATTTATGATCCAAGTTGCCTGACAATGATGCAGCTAGAGCGGTTCAGAAACAGTATTTGAATCATTGAGGTGTAATTTTCTCTCGTATCTTCTTGAAAAATATATGCCTGAAAAATAGAGGCCAATCATTGGCATTGCCATCAGTACCTCAGTGAATCCAGTTACTCCCGGGGAAAAAATAAGGCCGAAGAACAAGGAGCCAATTACAGCATATCTCCAGTTTTTTGCCCAGGTTTCAGCCATGACCATTCCAGCCCTTGTAAGTCCGTACATGAAAACAGGTACTTCAAAGGAAAATCCGAAGCTTATGATGTATATGATAAGGAATGAGATGAAGCTCATTAGGCTCATCGTGGTCTGCGAACCAACCCCGATATCAAAATTGTTGAAAATCCTGAAAAGAGTTGGGGCAATCCAAAAAAGCCCCATCATGGAGCCTGCAAGGAAAAGGAGGCTGGCTGGGACCAGAATTGTTCTGAGGAGAAGTTTCTCGCTTTTCTTCAGTGCCGGTCCGAGGAACATGCTGATTTCATAGACGATAACGGGCATTGAAAGGATCAGTGACACAAACATCGAAACATAAGCGTCAGCAGTCAACCCGTCCGCAGGCTTGACAATAATCAGTTTTGTATCGGGCAGTAGAACCCATCCCTCTATGGCCTGAAGCAACTGTGCAGAAATATTATGAAAGACGTCAGGGTAAATGAATAGAAAAGTTCTTCCAAGTACCGTAACATCTTGGATCCGGAAGAAAAGCATAAATGCAAAAAAAATCAGGAATACAACTAGAATTCTCACTACTCTGTGACGTAGCTCGTCAAGATTCCGAAAAACTATCGGAATAATGTCGTCCTGATTCATTTGAC
>JAJZOK010000163.1 GCA_021811525.1 Thermoplasmata archaeon
ATTGTCCTGGCCTTTACCCTGTTTATGATTTTGCCGCTTCTTGGGCTCCTGAGCTCAATGTAGTCATCTGCATCGAGCTTCTCGAAGAACTGGTCATCCATTCCAACAGATATGTTGAAGTTGCTGAGGATAGTGTTCTCTGCATCCTTGCTGAGGATGAAATCCATTATGTCGGGGTGGTCGTACCTGAGGATGCCCATGTTGGCTCCCCTTCTCTTCCCTCCCTGCTTGATGATGTCAGTTGTAACATCGAATATCTTCATGAATGAGACGGGGCCCGAAGCCACTCCCTTTGTTGAACCCACAAGGTCATCCCTTTCCCTGAGCCTGGAGAATGAGAAACCTGTTCCTCCGCCAGACTTGTGGATCATTGCCTGGTACTTCAGGGATTCAAAGATTTCCTCAATGCTGTCCCCTACTGGGAGGACAAAGCAGGCTGAGAGCTGGCCTAGCCTTGCGCCGGCATTCATGAGGGTCGGCGAGTTAGGAACGAACTCAAGTTTGCACATGACATCATAGTACTTTTCTATAGTGTCCGTAGCGGTAGTGGGCTTTGTGTAGACGAAGTTGAGAAAATCCTCGTACGATCCGGTTAGTTCCTTCTCGTTTACCAGGTGGTCATGGGCTCTTTCAAGCACTTCCATCTGTGTCTTGGATATTGCCCCAAAGATCTTTCCGTCCTTTGGGACCTTGCCCGTCTTCTGGTATGTCTTGTAATCGTAAAGAAGCTCTACAATGCCAATGTGTGAGGCTACTCTCCTGAACATCTGGCTCGGTGTCTCAACAATCTTTCCATCTTCATCCTTGAGCAGGTATCTCGCTTCAAGGGTTTTTATTGCGTTAATCGAGAGCTTAAGGTCATCTGTTACTCCCAGCCTGGCCTTCTCTTCCCTTATTGTTCTCCTCTTTTCTCTGTACAGAATGTACGCCCTTGCGACCTCACTGTATCTGTTCCCCTTCCTGGAAGAGGCCATGAGGACGCTTTCAACTTTATCCTGAATCTGCTCGACGGTTGGCGTCTGTGTTTCCTTCTCAATTTCGGAAACAACCTTGGCTGCAATTTCATCGGCTTCCTTCATGGAGCCGGTCTTAACAGAGAGCATTGCCTTGTAAATGGCCCTGGAGATCTTTGATATGACAAAATCAACCTCCGTCCCATCTCTCTTGATTATTTTCTTTATCTTGTGTTCATGCTCACTAATCATACTCTCATCTCATTCTCGGTAACGTTATCATCTCTTGGAGGTACAAATCTTTCTTTGACACCAGAATTTGTTACTGTTTGGTAACCATATCTGGTAATAGATTATCCGATTTGATCAACATCATGATAACTAATGTTTTACACGTTCTGATCATATTAAATTTTTTTAGTCCTGAATAAGACTTTTTTCTTATATCTTCATTGCATTTTTGTTAATAAACTTCATTCCAGACATTGAATTATGGCTATTTTAGATGACGTGTGTTATAATTTGTCATGTTCTGGAAATTGAAATTGATCGTGATGTTGTACCTGTTATGCATTAACAGGATTGACTGTCTCATTTTGAATCAGTTAAGATTGTGAAAAATCCCTTCAAATTTAATATTCGACTTTAATATCTCATTATCATGAAGACAGTCGAATGCGTTCCGAACTTCAGTGAGGGGCGCAATCGTGGGAAAGTGGAACAGATTGTTGAAGCAATTTCTTCTGTGGCGGGTGTCAAGATACTTGACATGGAGCTTGACGAAAACCACAACAGAAGCGTGGTTTCATTCACGGTTGACGTAGAACATGCAGTGGAAGCCGCATTTGCAGGTATTGCAAAAGCCTCACAGCTAATTGACCTGAACAAGCATTCCGGTGAACACCCGAGGTTTGGCGCGTCCGATGTTATTCCATTCATTCCTCTAACCGGAACCACAATAGAAGATTGTGTAAGGCTTTCAAGGGAACTTGGAAAGAAGGTAGGTGAAGAGCTCCACATCCCTGTTTACATGTACGGGGATGCTGCCCTCATTGAAAGCAGGAGAAACCTGGAGAACATCAGGAGCAAGGGTTTCCAGTTTGAGGAACTGAGGGCATCAATAAGTGAACCTGCCTGGAAGCCTGATTTTGGCCCTGCCCAGGTTGGGAGTGCCGGCGCAAGCATCATTGGGGCAAGAGATTTCCTCATTGCCTATAACATCAATCTCAATACACAGGACATGTCCATAGGAAAGAAAATTGCCAAAGCACTGAGGGCAAAGGATGGCGGTTTCACATTTGTCAAGGCTCTGGCATTCTTCCTGGAGGACAAGAAAATGGTCCAGATTTCAATGAATCTCACCAATTACAGGAAAACACCTATCCACAGGGTCTTTGAGCTAGTAAAGCTTGAAGCGTCGAGATTCGGGGTCTCAGTGGTTGAATCAGAAGTGGTGGGCCTGGTTCCGCTTGAGGCAATGATCGAGACGGCAAAATTCTACCTGCAGCTTAACGGGTTCAAGGGAGACCAGATACTTGAGAGGAAAATGTGGGGATGAATATGGAATCAATAGACAGTTTTGTGGAAAGGCTTGCCAGCCCCAGCCCGGCACCAGGAGGAGGCGCAGCCAGCAGCCTTGTGGCTGTTGTTGGCACCGCACTGACTTCAATGGTTGCTGGCCTTACAGTGGGCAAGAAGGGATATGAAAGCAGCCAGAAAATAATGGAGCATGTTTCCAAAAGATCTGCAGAGCTCAGGGATGAACTCAGGAACCTCATGAAAATGGACGAGGAAGCATTCAATAAGATCGTTGAGGCCTGGAAAATGCCAAAATCCAATGATGATGAGAAGGCCAGCAGGGAGAAGGCGCTTCAGGCGGCCACCATGGTTGCAATACAGGTCCCATGGAGAATCGCGGCTGCCTCACAGGAAGTACTTAGGCTGTCAGCACTTCTTGTAACCTACGGAAACAGGAATGCCATTACAGACGCGGGATGCTCCCTTGAATTCTCACTCGCTGCCCTGAAAGGCGTTATACAGAACATAAAGATCAACCTGAAGTCCTTGAGGGACCAGGAAAAGGTGGAAATGGAGCAGCTGAAGATCAAGCTGTTCCTTGAAGATTCAAACCAGATCTACCAGGATGCGATGAAGGAGCTAGAGAAAAAGCTTTAGGTGAATATAAGTGAAAGACGGGCTGCCGGAATTAAAGGACATAAAGGAAGCGCAGGAATATCTCAGGGGAAAGACAAACAGGACCCAGCTTGCAAAATCAACCACTTTCAGCGATATGCTTGGAGGAACCATATACTTCAAGATGGAAAACCACCAGAAGACAGGTTCATTCAAGGCAAGAGGGGCCCTCTACAGGGTTTCAAAGCTCACTGATGAGGAAAAGAAGAAGGGGGTGATCACAGCCAGTTCTGGGAACCATGCCCAGGGTGTCGCATACGCGGCGAAGTTCAACGGCATATCAGCTAAGATTGTGATGCCCGAGTTCACCACGCCTGCAAAGATCAATGCAGTTCAAGGATATGGCGCAGAAGTTGTCCTGGGGGGCGCCGACTACACGGAGGCAAAGGCCATAGCAGACAGGATCAGGGATGAGGAAGGCAGGATTTTCATCGAGGCATTTAATGATCCATACATAATCTCAGGGCAGGGGACGGTTGGCCTTGAGATCCTGGAGGATCTTCCCGATGTTGACATGATTGTAGTGCCCATTGGTGGAGGCGGCCTGATGTCTGGAATATCCATAGCGGCAAAGAGCATCAACCCCAACATCAGGATCATAGGTGTGGAATCAGAGCTTTCAGATTCCATGCTGAAATCCCTCGAAGAGGGGAAGATAGTGCCACATACCAGCGGCCAGAGCATTGCTGAGGGCATTTCCGTCAAGTACCCCGGGGAGCTGACTTTCAGGGCCGTGCAGAAATATGTTGATGATATAGTGACTGTGAGCGATGAATCCATTGCCCTTGCGATTTACAAGCTACTTGAAAGGAACAAAACCCTTGTAGAGCCGTCCGGCGCCGCCGCAGTGGCTGCCCTGATGGATCACAAGATTGATGTCCGGGGCAAGAAGGTTGCGGTGATCCTATCGGGGGGCAACATGAATTTCCTCCTGCTTTCTAAGATCATCTATAAATCCCTGGAAATCGAGTCCAAGCTCGTCAGGATAGAATTCAAGATACCGGATAAGCCTGGTACATTACACAAAATAGCATCAGTCATTTCAGAAATCGGAGGCAACATATACCACGCTGAGGTTGACAACCTGGCCAGGAACACTCCCGTGGGATACCAGACTGTCACCTTCACAGTGAACGTAAGGGATGAGACGCACCTCTCAGTTCTCCTGGATAAGGTAAAGCTGCTGGGTTTCCACTTTGAAGTGGTTACCTGATCACTATAAATTCGCGGAGATTTTCAATTTCAGCTTCCTGGGACTGAAACTTCTCAACCTTGGCAGGGAAGAGTTCAGTGCACGACCGGTGGATAAAGGACTGTATGAGCTGTGGCTCCCCTTCTATGTGGGCCTCTACCGATCCGTCTGCAAGGTTCTTTACCCATCCCCTTAGCTTGAGGCTGTTCCCAAGCGCTGCAAAATTTCGCCTGAAATTCACGCCCTGGACCTGCCCGTAAAACCTTACCCTTCTTGCAACTATCAATTCAACATTCACCCTAATTTCTGCTTATTATTGTGAGCACATCGCTGTCAAGGAGCTCATATTCGAGGCCGACCCTGAGTTCAGCCTGCTTCCTGTGCGGGCCGGTGATGATGGCATACCTGAAGGACTCAAGCATTTCCCTGCTAATTTTCCTTACGATTTCCCTCACAACAACTCCTTTCCTGACCACCATGGGCCTTTCCATGTCCACGTATCCGGATTTTTCCCTGAGGTATATTCGGATGAGCTCAAGAGACCTGTAAATTTCCTCTTTTAGTTCCTCGATTCCGATGTTTGCAGATGCTGAGACCGTAACGACCCTTCCGTACTGCCTGAGGTTGTCAATGTTGTCCTTGTTGTGTGGAAGGTCGATCTTGTTGACGATAAAGAGGCCGGGTGCATAGATTGTGTTCCCCCTTAGGTGGTCAATGAGGTCATCCATGGTAATTGCTTCCCTTATGAACACATCAGCATTGGTGATCCTGAACTCCTTGAGGACATCCTTGATGTCATCATCCTGTATCTGGACTTTCTTCGGCTTGTGGATCTTTATGCCCCCGCTGTTTCCCCTTTTTATTGCGATGTTCCTTCTTCTCCGGTTCAGTACAATTCCGGCCCTGTGGAGTTCGAATATAATCCTGTCCACTCCCCTGGCCTCCACATCAGTAATAACAAGGACCAGATCAGCATTCCTGACCATGCTCAGGACTTCCCTTCCCCTTCCCGAACCGGCGCTTGCATTTTCTATTATTCCCGGCAGGTCAAGGATCTGTATCTGTGCACCCTTGTAATTAAGGGTTCCTGGAATTACAGTAAGGGTCGTGAATGCAAAGCTCCCAATTTTGCTTTCCTGTGAGGTAAGCTTGTTGAGAATGCTGCTTTTTCCCACGCTGGGAAAACCAACCAGGGCAACGGTGGAATCTCCGGACTTCGGGATCGAGAAGCCCTCACCGCCACCTTTCTTCTGGGACAGTGATTCAAGCTCCAGCTTCGACAGCTTGGCCTTCAAAATTCCTATGTGTTTCTGCGTGGCCTTGTTGTATTCTGTCTTGTGGAGTTCTTCCTCAATTTCCTTTATTCTGTCCTGGATGGTAACCATTTGGATACCACCTCATTATTTCCATACTTAAAATCCTATGAGTTATTTCAGTTAAATTTATTATTTCAGATATAATTTGGGTAGAATGCAGTTATCTCAGACAGCATTTCTCCTCTACGCTCTGATTTTTCTCCTTGTAGGCGGTGCATTAGGGGCCTGGCTTACGAGGCTCATAATGAGATACCCATTTGGCAGGAACCCGCTCACAGGGAAAGATTCCTATGTGGGGAAGAAAGCGCTGGTTGTGGGCAAGCGATCAGGCTTGCTCAGGGTTGCCATCAATTCGCAGGTCTGGAACGCAGAGTGCACAGACATCGACTCAATAGAGGTTGGAGACACGGTTTTGGTGATGGGGCTGGACAACCTCACTCTGAAAGTTGAAAAGATGGGGAAAGCGGAAAGCCAGGGTCCAGGCGAAGCTATGCCTAGGGGTCCAGCTTCTTGAAAAGCTGGTATAGGTAGATCGTCTCAAAGAAAAACGACTCCTTTGCCTTTTCCAAGAAGGTGTACCGTGGAAACTCACCAATAAGGCCATGTATTTCAGTGAGGCTTGAAAGAATGATGTATATCGACCCATGGTCCTCGAGGTGGAAAGTGGCATCCCTCAGGAAGGGCCTGACGGCGTCAAACCCTTGTTGGCCACCATTCCACTGTGCAGCCTCCTCGTATCTGTCATCAGTTGGAAGATAAGGCGGATTGAAGATTATTGTGTCATACTTCCCATCAATCCTGTTAAAAAGCTGTGAATCCAGTATCTCCAGCTCAACGTGGTTCCGCATTGCATTCCTCTCGCAGCACTTTCTAGCTTCTTCCGAGACATCACAGCATGTGACTTTCCTTCCCATTTTTGAGCAATAGATGGAAATTATCCCCGAACCACAGCCAATTTCCAGAACATTGTTTCCCGGAATTATATGGTCCATTATGAGAAAAGTGTCCTCAGCAGGCCCATAGACCTTGCTGCAATGCTCTATGGAGATTGAACCATATTTCTCGTAGTGGACTATCAATAATTCCTCATGGATTCTATAGATAAATGGTTAAGCCATATTTTTCCAGAGGTTAGATTGCCATATGCCATTGCATTTTCGGGAAAATTGAATTTCAGGTAAAAATCTTTAAACAAGAAGCATTTAGTGGACGATTGCAAGAAACTACTTCCCCGAAGAAAATTATCATCACAGAAAAGGCTGATGCGGCAAGGAGGATTGCCTATATTCTCTCAAACGGGACCTCCAAGCAGAAGCGGTCCAAGGGCCTGAATTACATCGAGTTTGGTGAAGGGAACGAACGCCATGCAGTAATTCCCCTGAGCGGACACATTGTGGCCATAGATTTCGGCGACGGCATGAAGGACTGGAAGTCAACGAAACTGGAAGACCTCATTTCATCAGGGATTGTGCACCGGGTCACAAACAAGAGCGCATTCAACAGCCTTGTATCCCTCACGGACAATGCAGACAGCATCATAGTTGCAACCGACTATGACCGGGAGGGAGAACTCATTGGAGTGGAAGCCCTTGAAATAGTTGAAAAGAACGTTCTCCAGAAAATTAAGTCAAATCCTGAAATCAAGAGGGCAAGATTCAGTGCCCTGACACCAGATGACATCAGGAAGGCCTTCTCAGAACTGGCAGAGGTTGACAACGACCTTGCACAGTCAGCATCCGCCAGGGAAGAGATAGACCTATTCTGGGGCGCAGTGCTGACGAGATTTTTTTCACTTACTTCAAACCGCCTCGGGAAGAACTTCCTTTCTGTAGGCAGGGTCCAGACTCCAACCCTTGCCATTGTGGTGAGGAGGGAGCTGGAAATAAGGGACTTTGTTGAGAAGCCATACTGGACCCTGAGCATACTTTTCAACAAGAAGAGGGACTTCTTGGCCCAGTACAAGGAAGGGGCCATATGGGACAAGAAAGACGCGGACAGGATTTATGAAGAAGTGAATGGCCGCAATGGCACGGTGAAGGATTTCACAAGAAACGACGAAAGGATATACAAGCCTCCACCCTTCAATACAACTGAATTCATCCGGGAAGCCTCCAGAATAGGCGTCCAGCCAGGAAGGGCAATGAAGATTGCAGAGGACCTCTACACTAGGGGATATATCAGCTATCCAAGGACAGACAATACAGTGTACCAGAGGTCTATCAACCTCAAGGGCGTGCTGAACAAGCTGAAGGAAACTGAATTCTCAGACCTGGTGATGAAGGTCCTTGACCAGGAGACGATCAGGCCTTCAAGGGGCAGGACTGAGGCAACCGACCACCCCCCCATCTATCCTGTGTCAGCAGCCAAGCAGGCAGACCTCAGGGGCGACTACTGGAAAATATATGAACTGGTCGTGAGGAGGTTCCTTGCCACACTGTACAGGGAAGGCACCAAGGAGGTAACCTACGCGCTTATAGATGTCAATGGCCATGATTTCGAGTCGAAGGGCCAGACGATCAAGGATCCTGGATGGCT
>JAJZOK010000102.1 GCA_021811525.1 Thermoplasmata archaeon
CGCCTCCCCGAGACTTTTCGCAGCTTGGCACGTCCTTCATCAGCTCTCAAACCAAACCATCCCCCAAGCAGTTTAGCAGTTTACACAATCCATTTTACTGTAAACGAAATCTGGCTTCATTGGTTCTTTAAAGAACCTCTAACCCTTCCCTATTGAGTATTTCCCTCAAGAGGTGCATTCAAAGTGCGTATCCCGTGTATAGCTAGACCAAATATAAGCATTTTGGTAATTTAAATTATGAGTGGCGCTAGATAAAACAGGCTTTACAAATGATCGGATTGTTTTAAATACCTTCTTCGTAAATACATGATATTGAAGGACAAGGGCAGAATTCTTGGCATTGACGATGGGCCTTTTTCTAGGCCCAAAGATAAATTCACTCCCTTTGTGGGCGTGCTAATGAGGATGGATGGCCGAATAGAGGGAATACGCGTGGGAAAACTGGCCATAGATGGTGATTATGCTGAGAAGGCAATTTATGCGATGGCTGCCTCCATGGGGCCGGGCAACATCAATCTCATCATGTCTGATGGTGTGACCTTTGCAGGATTTGACATTGTGAGTCCAGAGAATGTTTACAAAGATACGGGCATTCCATATGTTTCCATAACTCATTCACCTGCAGACCTGGAATCTATGGAAGCGGCTCTCACCAAACATGGTGAATTACTCAAGATCGGGAAACTGAAGGGGCTAAATCCAGTGAAGTGCAGTATCCATGGTTCAGAATTTGTCGTGAACTATGCCGGGTTAGGTCAAGATGAAGCCCTGAAAGTCCTGGAACGCAGCATGATGGTTGGAAACGTCCCTGAGCCGGTAAGGATTGCCGACATGATAGCTACATCAATCCAATCACCCCTGGACAGGGAATGATTGTTGGAATTCCCCTTTTTTGATTGGATTTCACAGCCATATTTTCAAAAATCAGCCAAAAAACATGGCAAAGGCAGACTTGGTTAGGATGGCGAAAACTTACCCTAAGACCTTAGGGTGATGAAAAAGTAATTACATGAGGAAACGATGTTCTTTTGAGGTTTCCCAATGTCCCAGAAAGATAAAGGTGCACTAGAAGCGTTAGTGGAGGTAACGAGATCAGACTGCGTGATTACTAATTACATTAACACCCTTAACCAGGAAGTAAGAGTTGACAGGCTGAGAATAGGCGAAAGCAAAACGCTGCACAGGCTTGAAACAGATGCGGATCCGGAATATCTACTCCCCGGCCTCCAGAAGTGCTCAAACAACGTCATAAGGGTCGGGAAAACCGGATACTGGGCAGAATCACATGCCTGTTCCTCATGCAGGTTTTTTGCCAGTTCTCATGTAGTTGTACTCAGTTCAAAGGCAATTGATGCCAGGAGGATCCTATACAGGATCCTGGTGCAGAACCCAACCAAGCTCAAGATACTGGAAAAGGACCTGGAAGCTGCGGGGCTAAACCCGAACATACTGGAAACCGAGTTTGAAAGCCTTGAGATTCTCACTGAGAGGGAGAAGGAAGTGGTGAACATGGCCTTCCGCCATGGTTATTTCGATCCGGACAGGGGGATATCAATGACAGAGATCGCAAAGATCATGAAGGTTTCAACTCCATCGCTCTCTGATGTATTGAGGAGGGCGACCAAGAAGATCGTGAAGTATTATATTGAAAACAAGTTCTAATTTGGCATTTTAGGGATTCTGGCTGCAGCAGTTCTCAAATTCTGCCGGGTTCCCTATTATGGTGCCCGGGGTATCGGGATTCCTGAAATCCTTGATTTTTATGGGGATTCCATTTTCCCTTGAAATTGAAATGACCTTGCCGTGGAGAATTCGTGCTCCATTTCTTATGTATCCCTCAGCATCCTCATATCCAATCTGCCTGAGGACTCTGCACTCCTTGACGAATTTTGGATCGCCGGTCATAAGGCCTGGCACATCTTTCCAGAACGTGAGGCATGAACCGTTAAGTGAGCTGGACACAACCGCAGCCGTATAATCGCTGCTATTCCTTCCCAGGATGGCAATCCTTCCAGACGGGGTGCGGCAGAAGAATCCCGTGATTATGGGAATATTCCCTTCATTCTTCTGGTTGCTTACACTGCGGAGGATCAGTTCTCTGGACCAGTTGACATCCACAGTTGCTTCAAGGAGATTTTCATCCTCTGCAACGATGATCTCACTGGACAGCACTGCTTCAGCGCCAAAGTTCTGTCCAAGCAGGTACCATTTCATGATTACTGCTGAAAACCTTTCTCCGTAAGACATAATGATGGTGTTTCTTTCCGGTGAATCCTTGAGATTATGGTCATGGGCTATGCCTATGAGTTCATGGACCAGATTTCTTATCTCTTCCATGGAAGGCTCCCTTGTCCTCTTCTTGGTAATTTTAGACATCGCATCAAGGTGGATCTTCTGGATTTCATGGATCTTCTCCATTACAGATGGCCCGTCACCTGAATTGCAGAGTTCGATCAGGCTCTGGGTTACTCCGCTTATGGCGCTGACAATAACAACCGGGTTCTGGTATCTAGAAACTATCTTTGCGGCGCTGCAGAAGTCTTCAGCGGAAGAGAGGCAGGAACCGCCGAACTTGAGCACATCATACTGTGTTCCCATTAGAGCAGCCCCTTAGAATGTGCAATTTCCGCATTGAGGACTGATGCCCCGGCAGCGCCTCTTATGGTATTGTGTGAAAGTGTCACAAAGCGAAGGTAATTTCCATTTTTCCTTATCCTGCCCACTGTGACAGCCATTCCCCTTGCCCTTTCAGGAGTTCCATTCCAGAGGTCGAGTTCTGGTTGTGGCCTGTAATCAGACCCAGTAACTATTATGGGCTGGGCAGGAGCGCTAGGAAGATTCTTTGCCTGAGGATAAGCCCTGAATCCGGACAGGAGGCCGGAGATGTCCTCATCCTCTATGTTTCCTGAAAATCTCACCGTTACGGACTCGGTGTGCCCTTCCCGCACAGGAATCCTTGTGCATGTGATTCCCAGGTCAAGATTCCTGGGAGTTATCTTCTTTCCATCAAGTGTTCCAAAGACCTTTGGCATTTCCCTCTGGATCTTTTCCTCCTCGCTTTCTATGAACGGCACAATGTTTGAGACTGCGTCAAGTGATGGAACACCCGGGTAACCTGCACCGCTGAGCGCCTGCATAGTTGTAACTTCAATGTGATCAGGTCCCAGCGGGATAAGGGGTTTCAGCGGAATGGCAAGGCCTATTGTGCTGCAGTTGCCGTTTGCAATGATATAGCCACACTGGTCCCTGAACATTTCCATGTGGTCACTGTTGATTTCAGGCACCACTATTGGGACTGATTCCAGCATCCTGTTAGTGGCAGAATTTGTGAAAATCCTGTTTCCTGCCTTCTGCAGTTGGAGTTCAATATTGTTGTCCGTGGAAGTGGGTATTGCGCTGAAGATAGCATCGTATTTCTCAGAGATGACCCTGCGTGCATCCAAAATGGAAAGGCGCTTTTCAAGCAATGAATCTGAAATTGTGTTTGAAGGCACCCTAAGGATTTCCTCCAGTTTCCTGCTGTCGGAGCGCTGCCAGGCATAAAGGTCCGGTTCATCAAAGAACGGATGGTTTGACAGGAGCTGGCAGAATCTCTGGCCAACTAGGCCACTTGCCCCTATGATTGCAACCCTTTTCCTGGACACTTTATTCACGGCTCCCTTCTGTTATATTGTTTGAGCCGTTGAGATGGGAATTTTATAAATTCATTTTGTCATACTTAATAATCATCAAGAATAATTTCAGTTATGGGAATTACTGCCAGTAAATTTTAATGAAGGCTGGCAATAAGAAAAGATTTCCATATTCCTTCAATTAAAATTACTGCATCTATTGTGCTTGGAATATACGCCAAACGTCTGATTTCACTGCTGCATGTATTTCCTGAACCATTCCAGCTTCCTTGCAAGCCTGTCATTCATGTTCTTTGGAATTCCACGCCTGGCATGCTCATGCGAGTCACCAGGATACCTGGCTAGCACAGCATCCACGCCGTTGAGCCGCAGGGCAGTGTACATCTGCTCTGACTGTTCAATGGGGCACCGGTAGTCTTCTTCTCCATGAATGAACATGGTAGGGGTCCTTGCGCTCTTTACCCTGGTGATTGGGGACATCCTGAGCAATTGTTCCATACCTTCAGGGCTCCATGGGTCCTTAACGCCAGATTCAAGGGCATTGAACCAGAATCCAATATCACTTGTGCCACACATGCTCATTAGATTCGAGACGCATCTCTCCGCAACCGCGCACTTGAATCGTGTTGTCTGGGTTATTGCCGCATTGGTCATGAAACCGCCATATGAACCACCAGTAATGGCAAATTCTTCCTTAAGGCCGTATATCGATTTTGCAGCATCCATGAATTTCATCAGATCCTGAAAATCTTCTCCTCCCCAGTCGCCGACACACCGGTATGCAAATTCCTCTCCGTAACCATCGCTCCCCCTTGGATTGCCAAACAGCACATTGAAGCCGTTATCAGCGAGGAAATTGAACTCTATGCTGTAAGCTTCGCCGTAAGCCATCTGCGGTCCGCCATGCACATTGAGCACTGTGGGGCTTCCCTTTGATGAAAGAATGAGCCAGGCCTCCCTCCCTTCCACTTCTATGCGCTCCAGTGGATGGCCAATCACATTGGGGTTAGGGTCGTATTCTCCGTTGAATGACAGCACAGACGGCTTCTCGGGGGAGGTATACACGTATGCAACCTTCCCGCCGGCTACATGAAATGCACGGACAGCCCTATTCGGTTCAGTAAGCTTCTTCACATTTGTTCCATCATAAGAGTAAAGGAATACGAAACCTCCCTCCTGGCCCTCAAGATACAGAACCCCGTTGTCTGAGACCAGCGATTCTGAAGCCGAAACGAAAAGGTCAGTTGTTACCTTGTTGTGTGAAGTCCTCCCAACCTCTACTTCCTTCCCAGCCTCCGGAAATATAAGGCTAGAGGATGCCCAGGGCTTGAGGCCCTTCCTGTGGCCAAGGTATGCTATGGTGCCATCGCTGGCCACGCATACCGTGCCTGCCTTTCCTTCCCCGCTTGTAACCTTCCTGTATTTTCCTCCTTTGACATCGAGCTCGTAAACATCCTCTAGGCCACGGTCATTGTCCTCTACAGCGGCTGCAAATACGGCCCTTTGCCCGTTTGAGGACACATCGATTACATCAAAATCTCCTGACGCCAATACCCTTGGAGGTTCCTCGAGAACAGATACAAGTTTCTTCCTTTCCCTGAGGAAACCGGTTGTGTCAAACCTGTATTTCACACTGCTTGTGACGAAAGGCTTGTCCTTTTCTGACTTGTCTACAGTTATTGCGAGAACCCCGTCCCTATGGAAAATGTACTTAGAGATGGATTTATTTGTGAAGAGCTTCCTAGGCTCAGCAAGCTCTTCCTGAACAAAGAGGCTTTCTTCCTCCTTGTTGTACGAAACGAAGTAAAGCCCGCCATTGTGGATCTTTGGATTCTTTTCATGCCCTCCGAATGTGATCCTAGTGGCTTCTTTCCCATTGAAACGGTAAATGGAAGATCTGTACTCGCCTGACTCAATCCAGTTCAGTGTAAAATATACTGTTTCCCCATATACGAATGGGTCTGACACGAGCTTCAGCTTGTATGCATCTTCCGGAGTTTTCATGGAAGATCATAGGCTTCATTGGTAAAAATGGTTCTTGTACCATTCGTTCATGAAAAGGACCTCATTGTAATTGGGTCCTTCAAGTGTGAGATGTTCTGGCTCAGGCGAACCCTGATTTAGAGCCTCTTAAATTAACGAAAACAGCGCATTCAGCCATCAGCGGGCAGCATTAAATGCAAAGAATTTTGGAAAATTGGGTTAAAAATGGAAAAATGGCGAACTTTCACTCTTTGAACATGAAGAAGTCCAGTTCATCCACTGCGTTTGTCTTGATGCCCTCAAGGTTCTTGACAACGTCATCAAGCTTTTCTTCCTCAACTGGTATGTACTTCATCTTACCAAGGGACATATGGTATGAGCCAGGGCAGAGAACTCCTTCCTTTACCACAATTGCGTCAGGCTTGAGGGACAGTATTCCTGCCATGCATCTTTCCTTGCCGCCATAGGGAGAGCCGAAGCCCGGGTTCTCGTATTCTGTTATCTGCTTTGTCTCGTCGTCAATTACCATTATTGAATTTCCGTATTCAAGTGGCGTGACAAAGTTTTCCTCATCGACTACTGCTACGATCTTCATGACCCCATATTTCTTTACCACTAATTTAAGTTGATGGTTTTTTGATAGCGACAATAAACTTCCGAAATTATCATTGTCAACGGACGTCGCTAAATCGCTCAAACCTGAACCTTATGGCTTCTATGGCTGGTAGATCATAGTCACTGTCCGGAAGATTCTGAAGCCTCTTTCCCTCTGCGCTCAGAATATGGTTTTTTAAAGCAGATTTTCTGAAAAGTGGATCATAGGATACATGCACCATGTAATCTTCATCAAATGTCCACAGGTACCTATCAAATAGATCGTGGTGGTTTTTGCATAACAGTATGCCATTCCTGATGTCCCTTGAAGTACCACGATCCTCCACTGGTATGACATGAGCTGCCTCCACCCCTATGGGCCGTCCCTGGAAATGGTACCCTAGGTCGCACAGGCTGCACCTTTCGTGATATATTCTCCTCACAGCAGTCTGGAAAGCCCTGAGCCTTACAACTGGGTTGGCAACGCTCCTGTTTAGCTCAACAACTTCAAAGGGCTGGAATGGTTTTATGCTTGAAGGTTTCATAGGGGTGTCTGTGGATTCGATTGACTCCCCGTGTATTATGAAATGAGTCCCATCGAACCCTTCAACGTATGCAAGGCCCATTACTTCATACGTCCTTTTCATACCCGGAATGTTCTTCTGCCGGAAGACGCCTATGGGAACTCTGTTGTCCAAAGAGTTCATGAGCGCCTGGTTTGTTCCAAGATTGAGGTCAGTTTTCCCGTTTCTTCCTTCTGGTGTATACCTGTAAAGCCATGAACCATCTGGAAGCCAGAGCGGTTCCTGATCTGGATACGGCCCTTTTACGGTTTCCCTTATCCAGAGTGCATATTGGGAGCTTTGCGGCTTGTATATCCCTTTCTGCGTGCGGAAGCCTGGAATGGTTTCCTGCAGATCAGAACTCAAAATTATATCTCCCATGGATTCCCTGATCTTCTTCAATACAATTTCTAGGTCTGGATCAGAAATCCTATGTACCGGGTCTTCCACAGAATGAATACTAACAAGATGGATTTAAAGTGTCCCATGGGACATTATGCCTCATGGCCCAAGGTTGCTTGAGGAAGTTGGTTTTCCCTATGCAACAGTGGATTCTACTTCCATTACAAGGGTTCCTTTTGCTGAGTATGGAAGAACCAGGCCACACAAGTCTTCTTCTACCTCTTTTGACAATTAGGTAAAAACTGAATGGGTCAAAGTTGCCGGAATTTAATCCCTCCTGAATGCTTGGATTAGTCGGTTTGATGAATTAATCCCAAGTACATAACCGCCGGATAAATCCTCTATGTACATTACTCCGTTTTCTGGTTTATATGAAAAGTTGCTGGGAGAATCTAACTCAACAGAAACCCCCCTTCAATAGCAAAACCAGTGTTGTTATGGAAATTACAAGCCAGGACATAGCCCCCTCCTTCAACCGCCATGAACATTTCTCCATTAGACTGGCCATAGGCTATTCCCTGAGGATCTCGATGGTAAAGTTTGATGTAACGATATTTGTTGATGAGTTGATGACCGATGCCTCTCCTTGGCCATCGATTTTATCCGGGTATGAGAAGTTGGAATCGGTCACATATAAATTCCCATTTTGCGGGTCAAATTCTATGGCATAAGCGTTGTATCCCACGACCAATGTCTTGATAACAGAGTTATTCTGGGAATCTATGACTGAACCATTTCTTGAACTAAAATCAGAGGAGCATTGATAATGTTATGAGCAGAGTGATTGGCTGGGCTGACCCTTTCATTCTGCAAAGAACCTTTTATATATCATTATCAAATAAAATACTGGCCTTCTTATTTGAAATTCAGTTTTAGGCACCATGGACCAGGCTGACAAGAATTCCATGGGCCGATTAAATTACACTA
>JAJZOK010000157.1 GCA_021811525.1 Thermoplasmata archaeon
ATCCACCTGCTTTAGTTCCTTGACCAGGTCCAGCCTTGAATTTTCATCAAATAATGGGTTCTTGCCATTCCTGTGGGCAGTACTGTCCCTTGCCACTACAACGAGAAGTTCATCTCCCAGTTTCTTTGACTCGCTGAGGTAATGGATATGCCCCATGTGCAGTATGTCAAAAACTCCAGTTGCCATCACTCGGATCATTTTCGGCTCTTCACTTTATGTTAGGTTATTGTATAAATGTTATCCATTTCTAAGCGAAAACGATGAACTATGGATTTTGGAAGGAATATGATCATAAGAGATACCGGATGTTAGAATAGATAATTATTATCTTATGAAAAATATACCTATAATTGATCTTCCGAGAATATGAGCCCAGGGACCTTGATTCTATAGTTGAGCTTGAGAAGAGGGCATTCCCCATCGGACCGTACAACAGGTCAATGTTAAGGAAGATTTTCAACACAAAGGGTTCTTTCAATTTCATAGCTGAAGAAAAC
Organism: Thermoplasmata archaeon; assembly: GCA_021811525.1. The sequence continues at coordinate 498 of JAJZOK010000157.1, forward strand.
GGGAAAATTATAGGATATGTGATCGCACTGCCCCTCGACGAAAATTCTGCGGACATTGAGAGCATTGCGGTGGACCCTGACCTGCACCGGGGTGGATTAGGATCAAAATTGATCAGGCTCATTGAGGAAGGAATGCTCAAACGTTCATTTCAGTATTCTGTGCTTGAAGTTAGAGACATGTATGAAGAAGCCATTAATTTCTACAGGAAGCATGGCTATGTCGCAGTCACACACCTGCCATCATATTATACTCAGGTTTTCAGGGGTTCCAGAGGCGCTTACAGAATGGTGAAGAAACTGCACGATTAGGCATTTGCCTTTTCCACTGTTTTCTTGACCCTTTCATTGGCCCATAATGGTGCTGAAACAACAATCGTCCTGTTTTCGAGTGTTTCACGGAGCGCGCGGACCAGAGGTGAAACATCTGTTATGTTCATGGTGCCGTTAGGTGTAAGCACGCTGAGATCAGATTTTATCCTCCCTGGGCCAGAGAATTCCAGTGGTGGTATGATGTCTACAATATAGTCATATTCCCCGAGACTACTTTCCTTCTCCAGGGCTTCCTTTATGTTAACCGCAAGTTCAGGTTTGTATGGCAGTTTGAAGACGGGCTTGAAAAGCTCACGCTTCAATAGAGACTGGGCAATACTGTTGTTCTTCAGGCCTTTCAGTATCTGGAACAAGTCATTGTCGTCCATCTGGAATGGATGCGGGAATTGTTCCATGTTATCCGAGATTACATAGCCCGTCATAATCTGAGCAATTCTGGAAGTCTTGTGGAAATATACTGTTCCGTACATGAGAATCCTTGCAATGAGTACAGACTCCATTGTTCCAAGGCCCTTTTCCTCCACCATGATGTCGTTGTCGTGGACAAGTGCAACGTTCAGGATACGCCTGTGGTCCACGTTGCCAATCTGTACACCACAATACAGGGAGTCACGCCTCAAGTAGTCAAGCTCATCAACATCCAACGGCCCACTGATAAGCCTGGAAAGAACCCTGAGGTCCTTTCTGTTGCCAAGAAGGACAGAAGCAACATCCTTTGGATCAATTCCAATGGATTCCAGCACTCCCGGCAGCGAACTTCCCGAAAACTCTCCCTTTCCCTCAATAATGGAAAGGCCAGCCTGAAGATGGTCATGCCCTGTCATTTTCTGGAAGATGTCTTCATTGCTGTGGCTCAGAGGGGGGTGCCCAACGTCGTGGAGAAGAGCAGAAACAGCGGCCAGATCCTTATCTTCAAGAGATAGCGCTTCTGAAAAAAGGGTGGCAAGATGCATGGTGCCAAGAGAGTGTTCAAACCTGCTGTGGTTTGCACCGGGAAAAACAAGATTGCACAATCCAAGTGCACGGATGTACCTAAGCCTCTGGAATTCTGGTGAGTCAATCACTTTCTGCATGTCCGCAGGCAGTTTCACAGGGCCGTTTACGGGGTCCTGAATAATTTTGTATTCCCTGGTCTTCATAGCTTGGCCGCCAAACTTGAATTTGAACGCCGGACTTGCCTGAATCGGGCCAGATGTCCTGCCAGGGTACCCCTGTTTCCTCTCTATCCCGCACCCCTTCGGCATCAAGAGTCCAGGATACCGATGCTCCCTTCCGGTCCTGACGGGTTCTCCTGGTAGATTATGAGAACAGGTTCCTTCGATCCTGACCTCGTAAACCTTCGATCTGAAGGGACAGAACGTCACTGATTCCACAGGGCCTGACAGAAGTCTGGTTGACCTCAACAGGCCGTCACCCCCGCATATAGACTTCGGGTAACAGAGAGCGCCTAACTCCCCGGCCAAGTCCGGCTTCTTGAAATAGGTATCTTGCTATAAAAGATTTTCAAAGGAAAATTTACTGGGGTTGTTGCCAGGACTTTGAAACATGGTTGCTTTAAACCAAAAACCGCATACCATGACACCTGTGCCTGTATACTCTGAAACCATTGAACTGATTCATACCCTCTTCCCAGGGGAAGAGATTGCTGAACTCACACCTATATCAGTGGGCTGGAACAGCCATGTTTATATTTTAAACCAGAAGTTTGTCATCAAGACACCAAAAACCAGAAGTGCAGTTGAGGGTATTGAGAAGGAGATGGCTCTGGCTGAATCATTGAGAGCGTATTTGCCAGTGCAATTGCCAAAGTATGTGTCGAAGGCTAAAGTCGGCGACATTTCTGGATTTGCATACAATCTAATCAAAGGCAAGATGATGACAACCACGTCTCTTTCTGGCGACGAAAGCCATATTGACCCAACTAAAATCAGTGACAGGAAACTCTACAGTTCAATACAGAAGCAACTGGCAGGAATATTATCTTCAATACACAGCATTGAATCGCAACCTGTGGCCGAAATTCTTGCCAAGTTCGAAAATGAGACGTGGAGCGAGTCTTATTTAAGGGTTGGAAAGAAATTCGATGTGGCACTCCAAAAGGTTTTTCATGATGAGAGCCTGTTTAGCGCCCGGTCTCTGTTGGCAGAAACCATTGAAAGAATTGCTCACTGTGATTTTCAGCAGAAGTTTATCCATGGTGATTTTGGCGGTTGGAATATTATTTATGATGAAGACCGAAAAGAAATCAATGGCATACTGGACTGGGCAGACAGTTGCATAGGTGACCCTGCACTGGACTTCACTGAACTGATATATGACTATGGAGAACATTATGCCAGGGAAGTGCTGGGATTCTACTTAAAAAGCAATGACACGACAGATTTTATGGAAAGGGCAAAGCTGTACCTAAGACTTGAAGGATACCGGGATCTGCACTATGGAGTTGTAACAAGTTCACCTGAATTCGTGGCTAAAGGCATAAAAAATATAGAAAAAATGTTAAAGGGCCCAGAGGAATGACCGGTTAACTATGCTTTCTTGACCTGAAAATCGAGGTCGAGGTTCTTTGTTTCAACTCCGGCGAGGAACCAGATAATGGCACCAATAAGGCCAATTCCCCATAAAACAACATTGCTCAGTATCTGCTGCTGCAGCGAAAAGTTGGCGAAGAGGTAGATGGTTACCGGATATGCAGCCATGGGTACCAACCTTACCAGTCCGATGGCCTTTCCCCTGTTTCTTGTGGAAAAAAGTTCTGGTTCAAGCGTGGTGCGTGAAGCCCAGGCAAATTCACTGAATGCCATATTCAGGAAGAGTAATGGAACAAATACCAGCAGGTTTTGCAGGTCATTTACAACCATAAGTATGGCAAGGACTGTAAGGAATCCCCCCGCATAGGCAAAGACAGAGTAGTTCTTCCTTCCTCTTGATATAAGCCTTGCAGCAATGGGCCCCGCTATGGAAGAGCCAAGCAGGCCGAAGAAAACCAGTATGTCAACTACGTCAGACCTAAATTCGTAATAAGGGACAATGTAAACCATAAGGCCAAAAGTCAGGTACTGTGAAAGGGCAAGGAATGTCAGGACCAGGTAGCTTAAACCCGAGCTAATTTTCCGTGCCGGGCTCTCACCTTGAAAGTCCGTTTCAAGGCCCAAATCAGAAACCTCTTTCTCAGCTTCCTCTTTCCTGCCTCTAGAGTCAAGCCACCTGTAGGATTCTGGAAGGCTTATCCTTGCATAAACCATGATACCAATCAGGAAGATCGATGGGATCAGTATTGCCAGCCTCTGGATCAAAAGTGATGAGTTGCTTACGTTGACAAGGATGAGCATGCCTGCAATGAACGCCCCTCCCACATTGCTGAAATTCATTCCATTCGTGATCAGGGAGCTCATCTTCTTCCTTGGTGTATCCTCAGCAAGAAGGGCGATTGTCGGGATTTCCTCCCCTGCAATTCCAAATTCCGACAGGGCAATCCCCACCAGGAGAGAGACTACATTGAAGGAGAATGATATTATTGCAATCCCCACTATGTAAAGGGCCATGGTGAGGATGAAGACCTTCTTTCTTCCAATCCAGTCTGACACAAACCCCATTGACACGTTTCCCAACAGAGCCAGAATTGGCCCGGTGAGAACCAGAAGGACCGTGTAGAAGCCAGATATATTGGCAGCAAATGGCCAAGATTGAGAGAGTGGGGCAATGGAAGCCAGAATGCCCCACAGAAACATTCCACTAAAAGTGGACATTAAAAGGGATGTTCTCGAACTCCTCATTGCCTGTCCGACCCCTTAATAACAATGTCATAAACCAATGGCAAAGCAATTTCTTTTGTGTTACACGAAGAATATTCTTTCATCTCTTCCCTCCGCCAGCATTACCTGGATCAGGTTCCAAGGGTCGACTCACTGCGAGTCCTCTCAGCCCTGTCGGGCTCCCCGAACTTGTAGTTACCCATTAGGAATGAATAATTAAATTTTTGTTGAGCCCGGCACAATGAGCAGTGGATAAAGGTTGGCAAGTTTAATATATTGAAGTGAACTTCACTTTAGTGAAATATACTTCACTTGAGCCACTGGCTCAAACCACAGTATAAGGAAATAACAGGTGTAATTAAATGAATAAGAGTCTTAAAATAATATCAGTGGTGGCAGTTGTGGCAATAATCGCAGCTTCTGCTGCAGGCTACAGCTATTTTGCCAACAATAGTGTGGGGAACAAGAGCAAGAGCTCTGCGCTGACCCCAGTGTACAATGTAAAAGTAGCAGAAGCCAATGGATCCGTGGTGAATTTCAACCTTTCAAGCGTTGGAGGGTATGCATATGTTCCATCAAGCAACGGGACATGGTATCTTAACAGCACACTTTCCAGAATTGTAACTTTGATCCCATCGGTTACTGCCACCCTTTACGCATTGCACGCATATTCGGATGTCGTTGGTGTTGATCAATATTCAACCTACCCCACGCCTACGAAGAACGTTACCGTGTTCAATGTTCAGGTTGGTAGCCTTCCCATTGAGTCAATTACTAACCTAACTCCAGATATGGTCGTAGATACTACCGGCACTTTCAGCACACAGCAGTTGAACCAGCTGGTTAATGTCCTTCATATACCGTACCTTGTCCTGAATCCTGGAAATATTTCACAGATAGAGAACCAGAACAGTGTGCTAGGTTACCTGACGAACACTTCAAATAATGCAGGCGTGATAAATGGCTGGATGAATGCCAACCTCAACAATCTGTCCAAAGATCTCAGCAACATTTCAACAGCATCTGAGAAGACTGTGTTTTATTATCTCTATCCTGCCTCGGGAGGCGTTTATACGGTTGGTCCGGGGAGTTTTGTAAATAACGAAATGCAAATTGCACACCTCAAGAATGTTGTCAATATCAGCGGATATCCTTCAGTGACCAGCTCCTTTGTCATAAATGCATCACCGGAATACGTCCTGCTTGATCAGTATGTGAACGAGTCCACACTGAATCAGACAATTCCAGGCCTCAATGCCACTAAGAATGGAACCGTAGTTGATGTGGCCAATGACACTTTCTTCACCGAACCGAACTTCAGGATAATATATTCAATATACTGGCTTGCGCAACAATTCTACCCAAATAACGTCAATCTGACTGATGTAATAAATTTCAACAATTTTACACATCTTGGTCTCGCGCAAAATCCTGAGACAGGAGTAAACTCATAATGGTGGATGCGGAAATTAACGAGAAGGTGCACTGGAGGCTTTCGCTTTTTGTCACAAAGACTGCACTCCTCTTTGCCTTTCTTGTAATTTCCATAATATATTCCACTTTTATTGGATCAGTCTATATTCCTGTTTCAAGCATTTCTGAAATTTACCTTAAGCAGATACCATTCTTGGGAAACTTCATTTCCGCGGGCTACACTTCCACACAATATGAGATAATAGTACTTGTCAGGGAACCTGAAATTCTGGCCGCAGTTATTGTGGGAGCGGCACTTGCCATAGGTGGAACATCGGTGCAGAGCGTGTTCAGGAACCCAATTACTGAACCGTACATAATTGGAATATCCAGTGGAGCCACACTGGGGGCTGTGATCGCTCTAGCCACGAATACGGGGATATTCGGCGTTTACTCGGTACAGATCCTGTCCTTCATAACATCCCTATTGGTAGTGTTGAGCGTCTATTTCCTGTCTTTCAGGACAGGCAGGGTCCCACCAATATACCTGCTTCTTATGGGAATTGCAATTTCACTTTTCATATCGGCACTTGTGGGGCTGATCCTGTTTTCCAACCTGCGGCTGCAGAATGAAGCTTTTGCATGGCTTCTTGGCTCCCTCAGCGGGATTACATGGCAGGAACTTGGCCTTGTTTCCCTGCTTGTCATTGCATCCAGCCTGATCCTGAGTACTCTGTGGAAGGAACTTGACGCGCTGCAGATGGGAGAAGCCCATGCCAGGTCCATTGGGGTGAATGTTGAAAAAACCAAATTACTGGCGTTGCTCGTTACAACAATAGGGGTGTCAGCAGCTGTTTCCATTAGCGGACTAATTGGGTTTGTAGGGCTTGTGATGCCTCACCTGGCCCGGATCATGTTTGGTGGATCCAACCGGAAAGTACTACCAATGTCTGCCATTCTTGGAGGCATTTTCCTTCTCCTTTCGGACGACCTCGCACGATCTGTTATACGAAATGAGGTGCTTCCTGTGGGAATAATCACAGGACTGATTGGAGTGCCGTTCTTCATGTATATGCTCTCAAGGATTTCCAGGGGCAATTATGTTACTTGAGATACAACACCTGAATTTCCGCAATGGAAACTTTTCCCTCCACGATGTTTCTCTTTCAATTCCGGACGGGTCCATACTTGGAATAGGCGGCCAGAATGGATCTGGGAAGTCAACCCTACTGAAGCTCATGTACGGATTCCATAAGCCAAATAGTGGAACAATCAGACTGGACAGTATTCCCCTGCAAAGTCTTTCCACAAGAGAAATATCCCGGAAAATTGCCGTTGTCAACCAGGAAATATCAGATCCATTCAACTTCACTGCCCTTGATGTTGTGAAACTTTCCGGGTACTCTAGGACGGATGATGATATCACCCCTGAGAATGCTTTGGAAACTTGTGGAATAACTCATCTCTCCAACAGAGTTTTCTCCGAACTGAGCGGAGGCGAAAAAAGACTCGTTACTATTGCTGCAGCGATATACCAGGATGCAAGAATAATTCTAATGGATGAACCAACTGCATTTCTGGATGTTGACAAGGAATATACTGTCAGGAAAATTATCCATAATCTGAGGGAAAAGGGCAAGACCATTGTGCTTGTTTTGCACGATATCAACATGCTGAACAGCGTTTGCAGTCATGTCGTGCTCCTGAGAGATGGGGGCGTCATTGCATGCGGAACGACGGACGAGGTTCTGGTTCTAGAAAATCTCGAAAATGCATATTCAGTAAAATTCCGAATATTGGAAGATGCGGGGCCTTACAAATTCGCCCCTGCAGAAAAGTACTTCAGGTAGGTTGCTCGCTTGGTAATGGATACGCAGACTGATCCGTGAGATATCTTTCCATGATTTCGTTGGGAGTGGTTACCCGGTTGTCCAGCCTGTTTATGATGGGCCGGTTATTGTACCAGTACATGAAATTGTCTGCACTGCTGAACGTCCACCTGAATTTGTCATAATTCTGCCAAAGTCTTGAAAGGGCAAGATGGACTCTGTTTCCATGCTTGTCAGCTTCGACATTCTCGATG
>JAJZOK010000109.1 GCA_021811525.1 Thermoplasmata archaeon
ATCCCGTTGATGGGATATGACTTCCCGCCATCTGCTCCCCATCTTTTAACTGGTTCACAGCTTCAACTGGCGGGCCTTTTTCCATTAGGAGGGATCGCACAAGCCTGGTGCGGCCCCGTTTTGCCTGGGATATGCATGCGTTGATGTCCCTGTTGATCCATATGTCACAGGATTCACAGTATAACATGCGTCCGCTCTTTCGGGTATATGACCCACATTCCGGGCATCTGCTGCTTGTGCCGTGTGTTTCGTGCCTGGTAAGCTGGATCACGGACTTGATTGCTCTCGATATTGTGCCAGAATACTATGTCATATGAAAGTTATGATTTCTATAGCCTTTTGTGCACAACTTATAGATACAGGTGACTGAATGGCAAGAACCATATGGAATTATGAGGCATTGAAACCGATGTCCCGGCACACATCTACTAAAAATTGACATTGTCAAAAAAAGTTAATTTTTAAATATCTTTTTGATTTATTATTTTAAGGATTTTATATGCCAACCCAAGAGAAAAAGAAGAGATTAACAATATACTCTGTCATTGTCCTGCTTATCTTGGTATTTGGCATAATCTTTCCATTGTATCATCTCTATGTTCCACTCTTTGAACATAAACCTGCAATATCTGTGGAGGATGGTTACTACTCTGTTACATATTCGGGAAATTACAAGAACATAACTGAAAATTCCACCCCGTTTTCGTTTTCAACAAACACTTCAATGGCCTCAGTACACACTGCGGGCCATGCCAACTCTACTTTGAGTATCAATCTTGCCAAAGGGAACATTATATATAATAAGGTAGAAAATCAGGTGATCATAACTTATAATCTTTCGGTGAGAGGCCATTTCACCAGTTATCTTCGACCAAATACTCTTATTTTATCCATTGGTGTAATAGGCAAGAACACAACTATTTCAACTTGGGCACCACCTTTCTCTACACTTGTACCAGTTGCTGAAAACATAACTCCAGATAACTTAGGAAACCTAGCAATTTCGGGAACAGGCAATGTAAGCGTGTTAACAAATTTATTAAACTATACCAACCAAGTTCCATTTTACAATTTTTTCGTTTCAGTTACGATAGAGATTAATGTTGCCTGGAACCCTGTGACGACTCATACCTTTGTTATGGGCACCCAGGTCAAAGGACTGAGCAAACTTGTCAAATCCACACTGTCAATGACAATAGTGGAGACAAACTGATTATTAGAGGAAGTTACGAATGAAAAAAGAGTTTGGACCTGGCAATGGAAAAAGAGCGAAATCTGTAAAAAAGACGAAAAAAGGCCAATAAATTTAGCCTCGGAAGGGGAGAGCAGCGCCTATGTCATTGATCTTGCTTTTCACTGCGTTTGTTTCACTGACTGCGTTTTTCTAACAGTATTGGCACAAACTCAAATGTTATTTCATTACAGATGGTCTGGTTATAATGGTAACTACACAATTTATACGTCTTGTTCTACAAGCCTTAGATCTAATCCATATGCATTGCCTTCCTAAGACACACAATTTAATCAGGGCTCAAATACTCAACTGGGGTTAGGGCCAAATGGCATTGTTTTATCTACAACCTTTATCACCACTGCTACTGGAATTGACCCTTTCAACGAGCAGTATAATTCAAAGGGGGGAACACTTGAATTGTCTTCTCTCCACTCTATCAGGCAGGCACTCCATTCGAGGTTGATCCATCTTCTCTGTCTATCTTCTTTCGCGGTATGGTTTAAGATTCTTCAAGATCAAGTGGATATGGTAAAGGGGGCGTTTCCCGACTACTATATACGCCCGGGTTCCTTACTCTATTTCGCGATTGAATATATCCACGAACTCTGGAGTGCGATGTGCTACAAGCGAAACAGCTGACACACATACCGTATTGGAGATGTGGGGATTCTTTATCCTTGTCAGTACGCATAGAGGTGCCTATTTATGGTTGTGGGATTCAGTTACATCTAGATGAAAAGCTCAAATAACCAGTCCTGATTTTAAACGTGCATGCCAAGCGTGGAGGCAGTCATACTGGCTTCTGGTTTTTCAAGGAGACTCGGGGTCGACAAGGTTTCGCAGGACATATGCGGCAAGAGTGTCCTGAGCCGTGTTGTGGAAACTGCACTGGGAGCCGGCCTTGAGAAGGTTGTTGTGGTTCTAAGGGAGAGGGGCCAGTCAAGGATGGTCCCCAACGATGCAAGGATAAGTATCCTGTACAATGAAAATGCAGAATCTGGTATGTCAAGTGCCATAAAACTGGCAATCCTCAGATCTGAACCCCAATTTGACAGTTTTCTTTTCCTCAATGGGGACATGCCGTTTTTCAGTGCAGATAGCCTTGCCAGGCTCATTGGACTCTGGAAAAGGAATCCAGAAAAAATTGCCTGCATTCGCAATGGTGAGACCTTACGCGGCCCTGTCATATTCCCGCGGAAATATACAAGCATGCTTCTGGGCCTGGAAGGGGAAAATGGAGGAAGGGAACTGCTCATGAACAACAGTTCCCATGTGGTTTTCATTGAGATTGCCAACCAGGACGAACTTGTTGACATCGACACTCAGGAAGATCTGGAGAGGGCGCGGAAAATATGCAGAAGTATCAGTTCCTGAAAAAACGCCATGCAAGTGTCGCTATGTGGTGTATCACTGATTAACTCATCTTTAAATAGACCTCCAATTTATACTGCTTCAAGTTGCCGTCAATAAAGATAAGGGAAGAACTGGAAAGCTTCTACAAACTTAAGACCGTAGTGATTGTGTCATTCGTGCTTACTTTTTTCCTGGAAAACCATTACATAAAATTCCTGGAGGACCCCCAGCTTACCCTTAATTTCTCCACATTTTTCCAGAGTACCAGCCTGCTGGGCCTCTATGGTACACTCATCGGCCTTCTGCTCACGGCATATGCTATGATTGTTGCTGTGCTTCCCCTGTTTTCAACAGAAAGCCTGCAGAAGCCAATATTTTCACAGATTAACAGGCTGTTTGTTTTCACAATACTGGATGGCACTACCCTTCTGTTGATCTATTTCACTGGTGGCCTGATTCCACTGTTCTTTGCCACGAGCCCGCTGTTCATAGACATGGAGATTTTCTTCTTCTTCTGCCTCATGATTGGCCTGATTTTCTGTGTCCTTACGCTCTCAGACCTGTTCAAGATCATCAGGAAACGCGGTTCAAGGTAGGCTCAATAGCTGTTGATGATGCGGTTTCCTGTTTTAATGGTACCAGTAGCTTGTTTTTTATTCACGTGTTCAGTTATCTAGTTATGCCAAATGAAAGCCTGAAGGAATATGTTATCTCCATGAGGAGGTATTTTCATGAGAATCCGGAATTGAGTTTCCAGGAAGCCAGCACCATTTCGGCCATCAGGAAAGAACTTGAAGGTATGGGCCTTGAGGTTCACGAAGTAAAGGAAGGCGGCCTCTATGCTGATATACAGGGAATGAAGGGAGGGAAGTCTGTGGCCCTGAGGGCTGACATGGATGGGCTGCCAATAACTGAGGACACAAATCTGCCTTTCAGGTCAAAAAACCACGGAGTCATGCATGCCTGCGGCCATGATGCCCACATTGCAATGTTACTTGGAGTGGCTAAAAGGGCCCTTGAAATGAAATCAAAATTCAGCGGAAGGATAAGGCTCCTTTTCCAGGTTGCGGAAGAGAGGCCCCCTGGCGGAGCGGTGAGCCTCATCAGGGCAGGGGCACTGAAGGGCATGGATTACGTTCTCGGGCAGCATGTCATTTCTTCATTCGAAGCCGGGACTGTTGCCACTTTCCCCCGGGAAGCCATGGCCAATGCGGACGAGTTCAGGATCAGAATAATCGGAAAAGGTGGCCACGGGTCAGCACCCCATGAGACCATAGATGCCCTGGTTGTTGCAGCTCAGTTCGTGACTGCGGCCCAGGCCATTGTATCCAGGATGATTGACCCATTCCTTCCTTCTGTTGTTACCTTCGGCACCTTCAATTCAGGTTTCAGGTACAATGTCATTGCACCTTCTGCAGACCTGACCGGTACTGTGAGGACGTTCCACAGTGAAGTGCAGGAGAAGATACGGTCCGAACTTGAAAATGTCCTCAAAAACATTTGTGCAGCATATGGGGCAGAGTACCAGTATGAATATTCAGAGGGTTACCCAACGGTGATCAATACCCCTGAAATATCAGAAGTTGTGGATTCTGTTGCTGAGGAACATTTAGGAAAGGGAAAGGTACTGCATCCGAACCCTTCAATGGGAGGAGAGGACTTCGCGTATTACCTGCACGAGACCCCTGGAACATTCTACTTCCTTGGGGTGGGTAATGCAGCCAAGGGGATTACCAGCCCACAGCACAGCCCAACATATACTGTGGATGAGGATACACTGGAAAAGGGAGTGGAAATCATGCTAGGCAGTGCACTTCGGCTGCTCTCCTGAATCTGGTTTTCCATAGTTCAGGTGGCCGCTATTTTTTATACAAAATTTACAATATTTTTCTGTGATTTGAATGGCAGCCGAAAATTTCAATCCTGTATTCCTGCTTGAATCCATTGGTTCGCTTGCCATAGTGCTTATCCTCCTGATCTTTTACAGAAAGCGCGGCCTTACTTTTGCAGTCCTTGCAGTTTCTGCATTGTCATATTTCCTTGCTATTGCCCTGAAGACTATTCTGCAGAGCTTTACACTTGGAGGCATGGAAGCAGCATACGGGTATTCCAGCTTTCCAACTGCACTTTATTTTGGTGCCCAGACGGCAGTCTTTGAAGTCTTTGGTGCATACCTGTTTGCCTCAGCCTTCAGGAAGCATATAATGCAGAAGAATGCTGAAGCCTATGGCCTTTCCCTGGCATTCTGGGAGAACGGCGTTCTTCTCGGAATACTGCCACTCATCAGCCTTGTTGCTGATTTCCTCATAATCGCAAATGGCCCCGCATCACTGAGCTCGTTGGTATCGGGTGCGCTCCAGAAGTCCAGTCCGGGGCTCTTTGTTGGCACTTACCAGGCATTGCCCGTGATAGGATATTCAGTACTGGAGAGAATCTCTTCCCTCATGGTGCATTTTGCCTGGGGGTTTCTTGTGGTCACATCAGTTTCACTGGGCAGGAAACGCTATCTGGCCTGTGCCATCCCCATGGGATTTGTTGACAGCGTGGTGCCATTTGCGGGAAAACTTGGGCTTCCACTCACTGAGGCAATATTCTTTTTAATCGGGATTGCAGCCCTTGCTCTGGCACTTTTGGTGAGAAAGAGAGTTTCAAATAATGTTACGGAGGAAAGAAAGGCAGAAATTCCTGCCAGCCCTCCTGACTAATTGCTTTTTATTGGTCTGAGGTTTAGTTCTTTGGTGAAAAGGCTTCGACGCTGATGGACAGGTTTACCTTGTCCCCGACCATGAGGCCTCCGCCTTCAAGGACCATGTTCCATTTCACGCCGAAATCCTGCCTGTTTATGGCAGCAGATGCAGTCAGCCCGAATCTTAAGTTTCCATATGGGTCAGTTATGACTCCGCTGTTTTCACCTTTCAGAGTTACTTCCTTTGTTATCCCACGGATGGTGAGGTCTCCCACTACTTCCAGGTCTCCGCCATTCGAGTTAACCTTCTTGCTGACAAAAGTGATATCTTGGAATTTCTCGCTTGCAAAGAGATCATCTGATCTGAGGTGGTTGTCCCTGTCCGGGTTTCCTGTTGCTATGCTTTTCGCCTTTATTGTGAGTTTTGCCTTCATGGTGTTGAAGTTATCCGCGTCTCCGCTAATTTCTCCATCAAAGTCCTCGAATTTCCCCCTGACGGTTGAAATCATCATGTGCTTGACACTGAATTCCATTGCGGAATGTGCCTTGTCAATAGTCCAGTTCTTGACTGCCATAATACCAAATCTGGTCTTTCTATTTATAACTTACCATAAGTAAGTTAATACATATATTACATTGAATTGAGAGAATACATTTAAATACTGTCAGTAACTTATTATAGACAAGATGGCGGAGAGTAACACTGCAGAAGAATCAACGCACGAAAGCCCCATAGCTGAGACCTGCCCCATTGTGAATGCCATCAGGGAGATAGGGGGAGAATGGAAGCTTATAGTGATCAGGTACCTTGCGGAAGGCAAACAGGGTTTTAATGAACTCATGAAAACCATTCCGGATGTAAACTCCAAGACTCTTGCTGCCACTCTGAAATACCTTGAGGAAAAGAATATAATCAGCAGGGAAGTTGAGAGCACCAGGCCATTCAGGGTGAAGTATTCCCTTACTGAAAAAGGAATTTCCCTGGGCGAAGCCATTACAGATCTGAAGAAATGGGGAGAACAGTGGGTTGGGAAGAAAAAGCCCGTAAAATCCACTGAGGCAATGGGGCAATCCTAAGATATTTGGTTTAACGGTTAATAAGCGCGCTCCAGTGTTTCAACTGGTCGAAATGACTTCATATAGTTTCAGGTGCAGGGATATAGGGATGGACTGCGGATTTGAGACGAAGGCTGAATCAATGGATTCTCTAATGCCAAAAATAAGCAAACATGCATCAGAGGCACACAACATCAAGCAGATACCTGATGACCTGCGCAAAAAGGTCTCTTCAGCCATAAAAGTAATGCACTGATTGGGACGGGGCACCGCACCAATCTTTTTCTTCTTTTTTCCGATTCTGGGAAGGATACGGTGTGAAATGATCATAGTTATTGGAGCAGGCAGAATGGGGAGGGTCATTGCCCAGGACCTTTCCAGGAACTATGAGGTGCTGGTTGCTGATTTCGATCAGGCATCTCTTTCCAAAGTAAAGGGCATCAGGACATTCAAAGGCTCATTTATGGATATTCCCGGATTGGGGAAGGCCGATCTTGTGGTAACAGCCCTTCCTTCAGGAGCTGCGCGTGACGTTGTTGAGTTTGCACTCAGTAAGGGGAGGGATGTTGTGGATATTTCATTCACAGACTATGACCCCTTTGAGCTGGATGAAACTGCAAGAGCGCACGGATGCATGTACCTGCCTCATGCAGGTTTTGCCCCAGGGCTTTCAAACATACTTGCAGGAAAGCTTTACTTCTGGCACAGTTCCAGAAATATTGAAATAATTGTGGCAGGCCTCCAGGAGGAACCTACGCCTCCAATGGGTTACATTCCGACGTTCAATGCCTCAAGCGTCATTGATGAATATACAAGGCCTGCAAGGTTCATCGAAAATGGAATACTGAGGGAATTACAGCCATTGGAAACTGTGGAGCCAGTGGAAGTGGAAGGCTTTGGCAGGCTGGATTCTTTCTATTCTGACGGGCTGTCCACCATACTCCAGACTTTCAGCGAGGGAACGGTGGCTGAGAAAACCCTGAGGTACCCAGGCCATATGGAGAAAATGAAATTCCTCAATGAAATGGGTTATTTCAGCAGTGAGAGAATAGGAATGTCCAGTGCAAGGGAAATCTCTGACGAACTGTTCAGAAGGACTGTGAAGGAAGTCCCTGACGTGAGCATCCTGAAAGTGGTGCCGCTTGACCATAGGGGTCCAGAATACACAGTTGTGGACCATTACGACCACAAGAACAGCATAAGCTCCATGGGTAGAATGACAGGATATTCCGCCGCAGCAATGGCAACCGCAGTTCTGCAGTCAAAGATACAGGGGAAGGGAACTTACCCTGCTGAGTGGATTGGAAAGGATAACACTGCTTTCAGCTTCATTCTGGATTACCTGAAGGGACATCACATAGACATAAAGGTCAGGGAATAGGAAGTAATTGAGGCGTGAGAAGGAATTTCTCCAGTATGGGCGTGAAATATGGAACTATTAACAGGCATCCCATAAATAAGAGAACGAAATAACAAATCATGAATGCCCCGCTCAGGATTGTTGTCATAGGTGGAGATGCAGCAGGGATGAGTGCTGCCTCACGTGCAAGAAAATACGCCCCGGACAGCACTGTGGTTGTATACGAGGCCGGGGGCCATGTTTCATACTCCGCATGTGGGATGCCCTTCTACCTCAGCGGCGATGTTAGGGAGTTTGACGACCTCATTCACTACCCAGTATCCAAATTTGTTGAGGAACGGAAGATCAATGTGCAGCTTCATTCCCGGGTTATTT
>JAJZOK010000030.1 GCA_021811525.1 Thermoplasmata archaeon
ATTATGGAAGATTCTATGTCTCTTGGATTCATTCCTGCATATTCAAGGGCAGGGGTTTCTTCAACGTTGACACGAAGAAGTTGCACCTCAAGGGCATTAAGCCCCAGATTATGGGCGTCTTCAACAGACTCTATAAAAGTTCTCCCCTTGCTGGTAAGAGGTATCCCAGCTATTCCAAACCTGATCATAAAGCATGAGCCAATGCCTAAAATGTATATAAGTTTTCTAATTTGGAACAAGTCCGCAAACACAAGAATTTTCAGCCTTTTCACGCCAGACGCGACATCGAATAAGTTAAATAGCATCAAACAATTCATTTTCGATGGTGATTAATCGGAAAACAGACATTTCCCCAATTAACTCCATCGATATTTATTCGGGTGATTACAGTGAATGTAGATCCAAATTTAACAAAATATCTAATCAAAGCAAAGATTTCTACGGACGGGGTGGTTGAAAAACCCGACGTTGTAGGAGCCATATTCGGACAGACAGAAGGGCTCCTTGGTGACGAACTTGACCTAAGGGATCTTCAAAAAAGCGGAAAGATCGGAAGAATAGAAGTAGAGATAGACAGCAAGAAAGGTCGAACTGAGGGGTATGTTTTAATACCGTCAGGTCTAGACCAGGTAGAAAGCTCAATCCTTGCTGCATCCCTTGAGACAATCGACAGAATCGGCCCTTGCAAAGCAAAGGTTGAAGTCGAAAACATAGAGGATGTCAGGATACAGAAAAGACACAAGATCATCGAGAGGGCAGAAGCACTTTACAAAAGGATGAGCGATAGTGGAAAGAGTGTCAGCGAGAGCATTGTTGCCTCGGTCCGCGAAGAAGTGGAAAAGGGCGAAATTGTAACATATGGTGAAGACAAGCTCCCTGCCGGACCTGCTGTAAAGGATTCTGACTCAATCATAGTGGTCGAGGGCCGGAGTGATATCCTTAACCTCCTCAGATACGGTATAAAGAATACCATAGCAGTGCAGGGCACAAACATCCCCAAAACTGTGCAAAAGCTCTCCAGAGAGAGAACTGTGACGGTATTTCTCGATGGAGACAGGGGTGGAGACCTCATTCTCAAAGAAATGCTACAGGTAGCTGAAATAGACTTCGTTGCTAGAGCACCACCTGGAACAGAAGTTGAAGAGCTCACCTATAAACAGATTGTTAAAGCCCTCAGATACAAGACTCCAATCGAACAGTACCTCTCCATGAGGGGAATGTCGGAAGAACTGAAGGAGCTGACAGAGAAGGCAGCGACAGAATCTGGCCAGAAACAGCTAAAGCGCGGTTATGATGAGGCCAAGAATGTTGTTGAAATAAAGACCACCAAACAGGATATAGAAAAGAAGCCTGAGCATCCCCAAAGAGCACCTGAGAAAGAGGAACCCATTCCGGCCCAACAAATACTCGAAGAACCGGAAGAAATCCCCGGAAAGGTGGACCTCAGCAATCCCAGATCCATAGAAAGAAAAGGAGCCAGCCTTGCAAAGGACAAATTAACAGAGCTTTATAGCAAGGATGGAAACATGTTAGGGTCCTATCAGGTTTCAGAGGCAGTGGACAGAATACAGGAGTCTGCCGATTGCGACACTATAATCACTGGAGGAGTCATTTCCCAGAGGCTTATTGATGTGGCATTCAAGCAGGGCATAAAGAACATTTACGGGGCCAAGCTTGGGCATATTACCAAAAAGCCTACGGAAATCAGGGTCATTTCATGGGAGCACCATATATAAATACAGATTACAGGGATGCATCTGACACTTCCCAAGTGGCAATACCTGGCAGTCCCCTAGACAGGGTCATTGGCCAGGATGAAGCTGTGAGAATGGCTCAGATAGCTGCCAAGCAGAGACGCCATCTTCTTCTGGTGGGACCTCCGGGCGTCGGAAAGTCGATGATTGCCCAAGCAATGTCTTTTTATCTCCCTAGACCAAAACAGGAGATCCGGGTAGTCCATAACCCACAGTATCCAGAAAGGCCCTTTATCGAGATCAAGAACAGTGACCAGATAAAGTTGGAAAAAGAAGAGCAGAATCTCGTAGAGGGAGAGGTGATAAATCCAAGAGATGCCCCTATAAATGTTGCGGAGAGGCTAAATTACAGATGCTCCCGATGTGGCTTTTATTCACTTTCCACAGACATGGTCTGCCCTAACTGCAACAATCCCAAGACACAACCTACAACCCAGCAGGGACCCTTTGGAGACGTTTTTAATGTTATAGGTGCAGCATTTGGTGTCCAGAACAACACTGACAAAGTTACTTCAACCAGAAGGGTCGGAGAAAGGGAAGAAGTAATTGTTTACGAAAAATATGGGGACAAGATCCGTGTTCTTGACGAAAAGACCCTTGAACGACGCAGGAAAATGGAAAAGAAAAGCCCCAGCAAAGTCATAATACCGATAGACAGAAACCCGTTTGTGCTTGCAACTGGCGCCAGCGAAACCGAACTTCTGGGAGACGTTCGCCACGATCCATATGGTGGTCACCCTCAACTTGGTACTCTACCATACGAAAGAGTCATTGCAGGGTCAGTCCATGAGGCACATGAAGGGGTGCTTTTCATTGATGAGATTACCCATCTTGGTAATCTACAGAGATTTATCCTGACAGCAATGCAGGAGAGAAGTTTCCCTATTACAGGCAGAAACCCTCAAAGCGCAGGAGCCAGTGTCAGAGTCGACAAGGTCCCCGCTGAATTCATACTGGTTGCCGCATGCAACATTCAGGATCTCCAGTACATACTGAGCCCTCTCAGGTCAAGAATCGTGGGGAGTGGTTATGAAATGCTCATGGAAGTTGCCATGCCTGACACGCCAGAGAACCGCCTCAAATACTTGCAGTTCATAACCCAGGAGATTATCTCCGACAGGAAAATCCCGCACATGGAACTTGCTGCTGCGGAACTCATTATCGAAGAAGGCGTCAGGAGAGCAAAGGAAATAGACCATAAGGACAGGTCGTTGACATTAAGGCTTAGGGAACTTGGAGGATTAGTAAGGGCAGCAGGAGACATTGCAGTTGCTTCTGAGAAACCCATAATCGAAAAAAAAGATGTTGTTGAAGCTCTCAAGATGTACCTGCCTGTGGAAGAGAAGATAAAGAAGTATTACGGCAACCTTGGAGCTGCAATGTCCTCGGAGAACACCCTGTCTCAGGGCAAAGAGAACTATTACATGAATTACCACAACTACAGAGAAGACCGCTCTTACGACTGATTTGAACCTGCATCCAGACTCGTTCAGGGAAAAATTTAATTCTTCTTCATCCTAACACAGATCGGATTAATAAAATGAAACTTCAATACCAGCTTGAAATTGAGAATCCACAAACACATTTTGTCAAGGTAACACTGAATGTTGAGGACTTCACTGAGGATACCCTTTACGCTACAATCCCTGCATGGGCACCGGGTTCCTACGAAATTTATGATTTTTCAAGATACGTGAGGCATTTACATGCCTTTTCGGGAAAAACTGAACTTGAGGTTGCAAAGAAAGACAAATCCACATGGAAAATTTCCACAAAAGATGTACATTCAGTCTCAATAACTTATGAATTCTACGCAAACGAATTATCAGTGCACACTTCCCATGTTGATTCAACACATGCTTACTTCAACGGAGTCAACCTGTTCATGTACCTTGAGGGGTACAAGGATCAGTCAGTTGAACTTGTAATCAAGCCATACAAGGACTGGAAGATATCAACAGGGCTTGAAAAGTTAAGTGAAAATAAATTCAGGGCTATTAACTACGATATTCTTGCAGACTGCCCTATAGAGATAGGTACCCACAGGAGCCTTTTCTTTAACGTAGACAGCAAAGAACATGAAATAGTCCTATACGGCAATGGAAACGAGGATGAGGAGCGGATCAAGACCGACTTGAAGAAAATTGTTGAAGGATTCCTGAAGATTTTCGGCAAACTTCCTTACAAGCGTTATGTTTTCATATACCACCTGTTCTCGGGCGAGGGGGATGTAATGGGCGGCCTCGAGCACCTAAATTCCACAACCATAGATGTGGACAATTTTGTGTTCAGCCCTGACTCAAAATACCAGAGGACTTTCCTTTCAGTTACCGCCCATGAATATTTCCACCTCTGGAATGTAAAGAGGATTAGGCCCTTGGAGCTTGGCCCATTCAACTACAAGGAAGAAAATTATACGAATATGCTTTGGATGGCAGAAGGTTTCACCAACTACTATGCATCCCTAGTCCTATTGAGGACAGGGCTCATTGATAGAAAGGAATATTTCAGGCACCTTGCGAGCCAGATGCTTTTGCATGACCTGATGCCTGGATCAAAGATAACCTCCGCATATGAATCCTCATTCGACACATGGATAAAACTGTACAAACCAACTCCTAACAATATCAACAGCTACATATCCTACTACCTCAAGGGGGAACTGCTTGGCTTCCTGCTCAATACCAGGATCATAGAATCAACTGGAGCTTCAAAATCACTGGACGATGTCTATAGAAGCCTAATGGACAAGTACAACAAAGATGGCAAGGGCTACACGGAAAAGGATCTCATGGGGGCCATCAAGGAAGTAACAGGTACTGATTTTACAGAATTTTTCCAGACTTACATAAAATCTCCTGGCGCAATAGATTTCTCTCAGGAGGTCAAGAAAATAGGCCTTACACTCAAGGCTTCCTACAAAAAGGTAGATGACAAGGAGGTTACCGAAAGAGCATACCTTGGGCTTATTGTTCGCCCCGAAGGAGGGAGATTTGTAGTGGACTCAGTTATCGAAGGCTCCCCAGCATTCACCGGCGGCATCAATCCTAGGGACGAACTAGTAGCAGTGGACGGCTACAAGTTCTCAGACCGCTACCTTAAGGAGATCAGGGAGGAGATGAAGAGGCTCAGATTGGACGGATTTGCGGACCACAAACCCGGTGATGTTGTCAGGATAGACTTCTTCAGGAGAGGAAAACTTATGGGAATGGACCTTAAATTTGCCAGGGCCCCTCCTGAGATTTATGAAATTTCAGAGCAGGAAAACCCGTCTGGGGAAGTCAAGAATTCAAGTGTTAAATATTTCTCAGCATAGACCTGATCTGTTGAGTATTTATATCTTGAACAAATTAATCCCCTAATGCTTCTTATCCTGGAGGAATACTTCAAAGACCACCCCATTAAGAGGAAAATTGTGGAGGGACTCTACAATAGAGGCATTTCTGTGAGCAATGGCAGGTTTTACACTGACAGCATAGAAATTTCCATAAGCGAGGTTGCTAAAACTTTCGGAGTCAACAGAAGAACTGTCTATGACACTATAAGAATCATAGAGGGAACCCCAGGCGTCAAGGAAATCATGTCCAGAATTAAGCCATTTCCTGATATATCAGACATCTCTCCTCTCATGGGAGATCAAGTTGTTACACTTCACATCTGCCCAGGATACTATTCAAGGGCCATGGCTTCTCTCATTGACACTGTGAGAAGATACGGCTCTTATATCAAAGAACTTTACGGGAGAAATCTCAGCATGGATGACACTGTACTGAGAGCCATATTTTTCAGGACAGTACCGAAGAAAGTTTTTGATGAGCTGGCCAAGATTGAGGGTGTGGAGAAAATTGTCGTGGACTCACCAGGGAACAGGACTGGCGAAGTCATATGCACAAGTTGTGATGTTAAGATCTGCCCTAACAAACTCTCCACTGGCATTTATGAGGAACCGCTTCGCGAGCTGTAAGGCGGGAATCCAAAAGAATTAAATACTGAAAATTATACTTGTATTTCGTGGAGGATCGGCGCAGCGCCATAGTCAAACACATTTTCGATCTTCTCACAAGAGAAGGATTCAGAGTATCAGACCCCTTGCTGGGCGGTGCTACAGGATTCGATTTTATAGCTAAACGCGAAAGATTGCGGCTTATCATTAAAGTTCTGCAGAACATTGATACTCTTAGGGTCTCCAGTGCAATGGAACTGATCAAGATTTCCAAACTCACCTATGCAGCCCCAATTGTTGTGGGGGAAAAAACAGGAGGGGGACCACTGGAGCACGGTGTTGTGTATTTCAGGCACAGGGTGCCTATACTGTCACCGGACACCTTCCATGATTATATTGAAGGGGAAATGCCATTCATCTCATCAGGCCCCGGAGGCTTCTATGCGTCCATAGATGGAAGAAGGCTACACCAGAGAAGGGAAGAGCTAGGGTTTTCCATCGGATACCTTTCAAACAAGATTGGAACTTCCAGAAGGTCCATTTCCCTTTATGAATCAGGCAGGGCAGTAACCATAGACGTTTATCTCAAGCTAGAAGAGGTCCTTGGTGAAGACCTGGGGAAGTCAATCGATCTTACAGATATATCCAAAAGCCTAGAAATGCCTCCTGAAGAGTCACCGTTAGAAAATGACTTTCTAGTTGAGGTCCTGAATCTCATGATGATGCATGGCATGGATTTCCATCCAGTGAGAAAGTTCCCTTTCGATGCAATAATGAAGGAAACCATTGAAGAATTTTTCCTCATAGGGCTCATGGAATCACTGGACCATAATTTGCTCAGGATTAATGCAATGAAAAATATCAGCCAGATTTTTGGTAATGACTCATTTGTCATCAGCAGGCTACGCACATCCAAAGAACACCTTGGCGGATGTCCGGTAATAAATATGTCAGAGCTCAGGGAAATTCATGAAAAAGAGAAGCTGCAGACTTTGATTGAAAAGAGAAAGCTGGCATAATGTTTACGAGACTGTACAACGAAAGCGGCAACGTCCTCAATTTCTTTTCAGGTGTGAAGGGCCTTGTGTCCCATGGCGATGAATTGAAGGAACTCCTTGAAAAAGAGTCTCCAGAAGTTGTCCTCATAACCATATCCCAGGGAGAGATAGAAGGCCTCACTGCATTCATCCGGGAACCATTCGAGATGAACCTATCCGATTATGAGATAATTTACGGCGTGAGGCTTTCAAAATATGGTGAGGTCATGACCCCACCCCCAATTTATGTTGAAGCAGTGAAATACCTTATGGACACGGGGACCGAAGGAATCGGCCTGGATATGCCCCAGGAAGATTTTGATGCTCTTTATTCGCAGACCATGAAAACACGCCATCTAATAAGGCATTCAATACGGAAGAAAAGGGTCCTTAATTTCGATTTCAAGGACGCCAATGAGTATGAATTCTCTGAAAAATGGATAAAAAGGATTAACGCAGTAAAAGGACTGGCCAGGATAGATGATGCCCGTATTGGGCACATGGCAAGGGAGATACAGAATTTTGCCTCGAGCCATTATAACCCAAAGAATACGGTAGTTTCAGATTATGAATTCTACAAGCCACTGATTACCAGTCTTGAAGCAATAGGCTGGAACGCTAAAAGCCCTTGAGATACTGGAATATAATGTATATTTCCTTGCTTGCTTCCCTTGATGCAGCCACCTTTGTGATTTTGGAGAAACCAAAATATTTTTTCCACTGATTTACAAATTTGACGGTAAGATCACCCTGGAACTGCTTAAGGAGCACAAAACCATCTGGTTTCAGGAGTACTTCCGCCAAAGCCATGACCTCCTGGCAAATGAGGTAAGATGAAGAGTGATCGATATCCTGGTTACCGCTGGTCTTGGACATCGCATCTGATAATATCCCGTCAAACGCCTCTATTCCCAGCCTGTCCATTTCATCCTTGATTCTCACTTTGAGAGCCTTGTCACCCACTCTTCCCCTGATGAATACATTGTTTTCCAGTGGATCCATCTTGTCGATGTCCACGGAGAAAACTGTGGACCCGGTAATGCTAGTGACAATCTGGCTCCATCCGCCTGGCGAAGAGCCGATTTCAAGAATATTCTGGCCTTCTTTCAGGAAGCCAAATTTTGTCTGGAGCTCAAGCAGCTTGAAGGCTGCCCTGCTCCTGTACCTCTCCTTTTTTGCCAGGTAATAGAATTTGTCTCTCCTGTCAGGCATTTTCCAGGTTATTCCCCTATAAACT
>JAJZOK010000101.1 GCA_021811525.1 Thermoplasmata archaeon
TCAGATTATAGGGCGCAACTCATTTCATGACTTATTAAAAGCAAATTATTGAATGAAAAAGCTTTGGTATAATTAGAAATGTGTTTTCAGAAAAATGGAAAATTTAGGACTAAACTATCAGTCCGGTCTACTTTGGAGAAATCCTGACAACGTTGCTTCCCCTTATGATAACAGTCCCAAGTTTCCTGTTGAGGTCTTCAGAATTTTCCTCAACTTCATCAAGAACCATGTTCATGTATTCATCGTAACCGGCGAGTGTCCCCTCCAGTACTCTGTTATCCTTAAGCAGCAATGCAACTTTCTTGTTCAGGTTTTCTTCCAACATTTTCATAGGCATTATCATATATCGCACCTTTAGTTGTATTCGTCTTCGTCTAGTCCTTCTTCTCTGCTCATTATGACCTGAATGAGGCCCTTGAGGACTTCCTTGACATCCTCAAGTTCTTTCCTCATGGTCACCACTTCATTTGAAAGTTTTTCAACGTCATTTACCTTGTTTGAAACTCCGCCTTTCATGCCATATCCTCCATGATATTTATCATTCCGTAGTCCTCTGCGACCTTTCTGATCTCCGACCGCTCACAATTATCGCAGTATAGTGTGGCATTCTTCTTTACCATGGGCAGCCTGCATTTAGTGCACAGCGTTCTGAGCACCCCAAGGTTCTTCCCGAATATCCCAAGGTCGAGTCCCCTGTCGCCAATCCGCAGGATTTTGGCTCTGATCAGATCTCCAATGTGCATGCTGGGCTCGTTGTTTCTCCCATATTGTGAGGACATGCCTATGCTACCGTCAGCAACGTATTCAACCAGTCCAAGCTGCCGGTCAAAAACTGCTCCAACTTTAACGTTTGCTCTTCTCTGGTCCATTTTGGTTATCTGACCATAAACGATCTGTCCACTGTGGAGGGTGATTTTCTTCTTAGGGGTCTGTACCGAGACGGTCAGGCCCTTGTCGTCTTTCCTAAGTAAACCATAAGCTAAGGCTACGACATCTCCATTTTCTTCCATGGTATTCTTGCCAGGGACGTATTCTTCTGCTGTTGCAATTACATCACCGGGCAAAACAATCTTTTCTTTTTCGTTCTGTGTATCCTGCATGTTAATCAGCTTGTCAGATAAATGAACCACTGCTTTCAGACTCAACAGTTAATTGTATCTAATTAACCTTTCCCCGCTGATTTTACGGGCTTCTTCAATATACTGTCCAACAGCGGATATGTGATTCAGAGCTTTGATGTATTCCAGATCCATTTTTCAGCAATTGAATTTAGGTAGTAGGTGATTAGGAAACATTCATGATCATAGATGAAGCCTTCTTTGGTTTTGCAAGAACTGGTTCAATCGAAGGAAAAATGCTGTATCCATGCATCCTTGACACAACTATCGGTGAACAGGTCAGGAGAACCGATGGAATCATAGAAGTTCTTGGGCAGTTGGGAAGGCCTGCAACTGAAACGAAAAATACAGAGGTCGCAGCACTCATGCAAAATGAAGAATGGCTAACTGAAGATATAGTGATAATACCTGATGGAGCCCAACTCATTCAGAGGCCAAGAAGGCTAGTTGAAAAGGTGTCAGAGATACGCAGCAAATACGGGATGAGTAAGCTCATCTACCTTCAGGGAGTCGCAGATCCTTATCTAATTCCAATTCTAGTTTATGCCGGGGTCTCATTGTTTGATGACAGCACCTTGAGGATGGAGGCCAACATGGGCTATAAATTCACTATTTTTGGCAGGTTGAAGGCAACTGATCATGCCTCTGAACAAAACATTACTTTTGTCAGGGAAATCCTTGCTGTTCTCTCCCAGAGCATAAAATCCGGAACACTTAGGGAGCTGGTCGAAAAATATCAGATCTCTTCCAAGGCCATGGAAATCCTGCGGTTACTGGACAATGACATTAAAAGGGAAGGGGAGCACTTCTTTCCCAGAAGAACTCCATACATAAAAGCAAACTCGCTTGAATCCCTGAGGAGACCAGATTTGGCCAGGTACAGGGATTACATCTCAAATGATTACAGGAAACCTGAAAGCAGGAGAGTCGCAGTCCTTATGCCATGCTCCGCAAGGAAGCCCTATTCCAGTTCCAAATCCCACAAAAGAATAATCGAGGCTCTTGGAGGGATGAGAAACCAGGTGCACGAACTCATAATAACCTCACCGGTGGGGCTGGTCCCAAGGGATATCGAACAGACATATCCTGCTTCATACTATGATATCCCAGTAATAGGGGAATGGTATGAGGATGAGAAACTGATGATCAACAACGTAATCGAGGCTTTTTTCAGAAACAATTCTTACGAAAGGGCAATTGCGTTTGTAGATGATGATCTGGAATTCATCATGGGCCACCTACCGGCGAATTCAATACTGGTGAAATGGGATCGGAGCGATTCCTCGCTTGCCAGGCTGAAGGATACAGTTGCAACAGTGTTGGCAGAGCATCCACCTCAAGGGAGATACAACCAGAAGATGGAGAGATTCACCAAAATTGCTGAATACCAGTTTGGAAGCTGGATATCAAAGTACATGTCAGGATGCAAGATAGTGAAGAATTACAATAGCGAGATGCTGGTGAAAGAAGGCAAACCCGTCCTGGTATTCAATGAAATGCTTGGGAAATTTACCATCAACAAGCAGTCCGCACCGTGGTTCCTTGAGAATGGCAAGTTCCTTGTGGAGATTGACAATTTCAAGCCCACTGCAAACATCTATGCTGTGGGGGTGCTCAATGCAAGTGATGATGTGAGGCAGGAAGACGAAGTGGTATTGCACCACGCCGGAGAATTGAAGGGTGTGGGGATAGCGAAAATGCCTGCCAGGGCAATGGTTGATCTCAAAAAAGGTGTAGCCGTCAAGGTGCGCAACTGACCCTTATTTTTAGCGCTCCAAACAATTATTGACATTAGAAACTAATAAATAATACAATTGTTTCAATAGCTACAGTGTCTCCAAAAAATATAGCCCTTCTCGTTGTGGGAATGGTGCTTATATCCAGTGTATTCTTCATATTTCATGTATCATACCCATCAAATCCTGCTACTATAAAGATTAATCATGTTCCCAAGAACATAAAGCCCCCAACCTACCAGATCTTCCAGAATCAGACATTCAACCAGCCTGGACTAGGTTTCAACCAGACGTCATTCACCCCATCAGGGAACACAACGCTGACCCTTCAGGGATATGTGTACAATGCTTCCAGCCCCAGTGGTAAACAACCGGTTGCCAATAAGGTCCTCGGAATTGCAGTAATGCAGGCTCTTACCCTTGTGAGAACTAATTCTCAGGGCTTTTACCAGATCCAGATTCTAGCCTCTGGCCAGGGAACTTTCGCCTTCAAGGTTTTCCAGTACAGCACTGCCTACAAGACGCTTTACATAGGGCAAGGGCTGACGGTCCTCTACCAGAATGTTTCACTGACGCCTCAGGCAAAGTATTCCGTATCAGGGTTGACCCAATCCTTGGGAAAGCCAATACCGGGAGTATCGCTTACATTCATCAATTTCTGGGGCAATTACTATGACTCTTCAAGCAACTCAGGCTCATACACTGTGAACATGGTCAATGGCCCTTACACAATAAAGGCTGTTAAATCAGGATTTGATCCTGTCCCTGACCCATCTACTGTCAATGTTTCCAATGCTCCCATTTCTAAATATAACCTAAACCTCAATTCAACTAATAATTCAGCATTCTACATGAATGGATATATCTTCAATAAAATCGGGGACAGAATCTCTAGTGCTGATGTATTCGACGGTGCACCTGTTGTGGCCAATGGCTCTAATCTTTCCAGTGCTACTGGTTTCTATAACATATCAGTGGCATTCGGCATAAATTCCATTAATATAGATGCAGCAGGCTACACGCTTTATACACAGAATGTGCAAATATATCACAACACCACAAATGAGAATTTTACATTAGATGCCCTTGATCCATTCAGCTCCAGTACCGGACAGACCGGCATCACAATTGGGGAGCCAAGAGGGCTGGGCAACCAGATTTCAAAAGTGAATTACGGAAATCCCAGTTACATAACAATATCCGGGCAGGTAATTTCCACCCAGACAGGCATGCCTGTACCAAATACGGACTTCACACTTTACACGAGCGTCAACGGTACATATTTTGATGATATTATTGCAACCAACTCAAGTGGTTACTATAAGGTGAATGTTCTATTCACAGGCGATTATCACGTAAATGTTACTTCGGCTCAGTTCTATGACACATGGCTTAACGAGAGCAGCCTAACAAAATCAATAGACGGCCAGAATATTTATGTTACGACCTCACCGAACCAGGTATACCATCTCAGCGGTGGTGTTCTTAACGGAATAACCAACAGCTCCCTTGCAAATGCTACTATTACTGTCTATTCCAACAATGGAGGAGTGCTGACAACCGTTCAGACTAATGCAACTGGCCAGTTCAACATCAGCCTGCTTGGTGGAACTTATAATATAAGTATTTCAAAGCCAGGTTTTGGAACTTCAAATACAACAGTTAAAATAACAGGAAACCAGACTTTGCCTCCCACACCAATCACCCCAACTACTTCCATTTCGACGGGGTCCAGCCAATGGACTTCACAATCAGGTTCGGGCCTGCCAGGTGTCAATGGCACATCGATTTCAAACCAGCTGAACAGCACCCAGAATTCAACTGGCATCTCTCCAGGCACCAATTCATCCACTCCAGTCAGCCTGTTGGTCAGGATGATGAACAATGTTACTAAGACATCGCCCGTCGGCAATACATCTTATGAGATGTTCATCAAGGTAAACGGCATTACTCTGAAGGTAACAGGAATCACCGATTCAACCGGTTACTCGTACCTGAATCTCAGTTATGGCGGCTCATATATCCTGCTGCCTGAAATGGTGGACTACAGTGGAATTGCCACACTGGTCAACACATCTCAGTACCAGGGAACAGGCCAGGTTCTTGTTCTCTACCTGAATCCCCTGCCTGTTTACAACCTCACATTGAACCTGTCAAACCCACTTTCGGGGTATTACAATGCAAACGTTCCTTCAAGTGGGTTGAAAGTGACAGGCCTAAGTCTGCCAGTTTCATACAACAGCACCAACCCAGGAACGAATTACACCGTGTTCTACTATATCCTGCCCAATGGCTCGTATGACTTCACCTATTCTGATGCTCACTATGTGACGCACAATTTCAGTTCGTCCTTGAATGGAACCGGAAAGGTACAAAACGAGAAGCTTAACCCATACGTCCTGAAACTTTCCTGGGATACAAATGCCTCATGGACATACGATCTTTCCGGGCCTGGGATTTCGATTGTTAATGGAGTTGGTGCCCTTGGAATTTCAAGCAATTATACCGCCCTTGAACAGGGGCCATACAGTTTCAGTGCCTATCTCGGCAGCAATCTGGTCAACTATACAACATTCTCACTGAGCTCATCAGCGCCAAACTCCTCCTTGGCATTCAACGCCAAATACAACAGTGAAGTGTTGAAAAACGTCCCGGTAAACGTAAGCTTCCCTGCACTGGTCTTGAAACTCAAGGCAAACCTCACCAGCAGCCAGTCAAAACTCACTGAATACATATCAAATATAGCCATTAACGTGAACGTTCCGTCTAATGCCACACTATTGATTGGGAACAGTGGCACTGTTTACAATCCCACCAATAATGTGTTCAAAATATCGAATTATTTCGTGCTGGGACCAAGCGGGCAAACTACCTTATCAATCACGGCCGATATTTCATCGAGTGAACTTACGCAGGTAGCGTCAGGAGTCAACTTAACAATAACATATTACACAACTAGCTTAACGGGGTGATATTGCAGTGGCATTATTTGCAAACAATACAAAAAAAGTGAAGGCGAAAAGGTCCAAGGAGCCGAAGGCAGTAAAGAGGAGAAGCAGATTCAGCAACGAGGGTGTGGAAACAGTCGTTGAAGTGAAGACTGTAGGAGACATTCCTCCAGTTCTAGAGGCCAGGAAGCAGATAGGGGAAAGTAATCTAAACAAGGCTGCCCAGACATTGTTCAGGGCTGCCCGAGATGATTACGCCAGATATTTCAAGACCGGAAATTCCAACAATGACGGGAACAGGCATTTCTTCATAAATGAGCTTGGAAGTCTTAAGGTGAAGGTTCCAGAAGTGGGGTACGTTGACAGTTCCACCATTCTTGAGGCAATGGAGAGGGTAAATCCAGACAATGAAAACCTGGCCTCCAGGGTCAATGCATTGAAAAAACTCACTTCGTTCTATCTGAATTATTACGAAAAGGCAAGATATTCCAGTGATTATGATTTTGATGGGGAGGAGCTAGTGTCAAGGTTCTCTGAGATTTACAATTATATGGACATAATGCAACTATACTTCGCAAGGCACGACGAAGGGATCAGGTAATGGCAGGTTCATCATTTTATGGTCAGTTGGCGTCCAATTTCTTCAGCAATGTTACACATAACCCGGTTTTCCTGCTGAGTTTTGTTGTTCCTGTTATAATGCTGCTTGTGGCTTCCATAGCCATCAGGCACTATTCCAGGAAAACAAAGATAGACGGGCCACCGACTTTGGAGCAGAAGAGGGAGAAATTCATTGTTCCAAGGGACTTTTTCAACAGGGAAGCTGAGAAGATCAAGACGGATGACTATGAGTATTTCCTCGGGCCGATTTTTAGTGAATTTGAATCACTTCTGAATTTCCATGAGTACTTCAAGAACCTGCATAAACAGTACAGAAAATATGTATCAATGAGCCAGTCCGGAAGGAAAAAAAAGAAACAGAGGGGCATAGAAGGCAGGAAGAAGACATTCGATGACATTCTGAAACTTTATAATCAGTTCAGGGGGAACAAGTTTGACAGGGTTGAATTTGAGCAGGATGAGGGGAGGATCTTATGACGGAAAATGAATTTGTGGATATTAGCAGCTTAAGGGACAGTGTCAGGAAAATAGAGGCAAGGATAGGGAAGAAGGTGATCGGATCCGAAAGGATAGTCCGTTTCATGTTCATAGCATTGCTCAGCAACAACCATGTATTGCTGGAAGGTGTTCCGGGCCTTGCAAAGACAATGCTTGCAAGTGAATTTTCAAGGCACCTGTGCATGGATTTCAAGAGGATACAGTTCACCCCGGATATGCTCCCCACAGATATCACAGGAACCATGGTGTTCAACCTCGAGGAAAGGCACCTCCAGTTCAGGAAAGGGCCAATATTCGCCAATGTTCTCCTTGCAGATGAAATAAACAGGACTCCCGCCAAGGTGCAATCTGCGCTTCTTGAAGGTATGGAGGAGAAGAAAGTATCAGTTGGAGGCGACGACCACGACCTGCCGTCCCCGTTTCTTGTCATTGCAACTCAGAACCCAATAGAGCAGGAAGGAACATTCCCCCTTGCGGAAGCACTGATGGATCGTTTCCTTTTCAGGTATATACTCACTTACCCTTCCAGGGAAGAAGAACTCAACATCCTCAAATCCATTACCCTACTGAATGATGACGTTGACAACGATGTTGATGCAACGAAGATTTTGAGCCTTCGGAAAGAAGTTTCAAAGGTTCATGCCAGTGAAGAGATAATGTCCTATATCGTTGACATTATCAGAAGAACCAGGGAACATGAGCTCATAATGGTTGGTGCAAGCCCAAGGACCGCAGCCAAGTATCTTACAGCTGTCAGGGCCAATGCAATGCTCAATGGCAGGGACTATGTAATACCGGAGGATGTGAGGTTCATTTCCAGGGAACTTTTGAACCACAGGCTAATACTCAGGCCAGAGGCACTGCTTGAAAACGGTGGAGATGGAGTTTCCACGGTCAATAGGGTAATCGACAGGCTTATCTCACAGGTTGCGACACCTAAATGATCAAGAAATCCGGATATGGGATACTGGCAGCGGTTTCTGCTTCAGTGCTGGAGTCCATATTATTCGGATATGATTA
>JAJZOK010000080.1 GCA_021811525.1 Thermoplasmata archaeon
TTGACAATGACCCAGCCTGGAGCTTGGGAGATACATCACAGAGCTATCTCTTCCTAAAATGGAACATCTGATCATTGGCCAGCCTGAATATTTCAACTATGTAGACTCCATTTTCACGGAAAGCAACTTATCGCTTCTAAAGCAGTATTTCCACTGGGTCATTGTCAATTCTTC
Organism: Thermoplasmata archaeon; assembly: GCA_021811525.1. The sequence goes on from JAJZOK010000080.1 coordinate 175, forward strand.
CTCCCCTTACCTCTTTTCGGAACTGGAGGAAGAACATTTCGACATGTATAACAGGAAACTGAGGGGTCAGGAAGTTCCTGAGCCGAGATGGAAGAAGGCAGTGCACACCGTGGACCAGTTTCTGGGAGAAGCTCTGGGCGAACTCTATGTCAAGAGGCATTTCGGTGAGGAGTCCAGAAAGAGGATGGAGAACCTGATCAATGATATTAGGCAGGTATTCACGGAAAGACTCAAAGGTCTCCCATGGATGGGCGAGGCAACAAAGGAGCAGGCTCTCAGGAAGTTTGAGAGATTCAGGCAGAAGATCGGCCATCCCCCCGTATTCAGGGATTACTCCTCTGTTGGGATCAGTGCGGACGACCTTGCAGGGAATGTCAGGAGGGCTGTTGAATTTGAGATTAAGAGGACCCTGGGCAGGATAGGGGGAAAAGTTGACAGGACTGAGTGGTACATGACACCACCCACAGTAAATGCTTATTTTTCACCACCGGACAATGAAATAGTATTTCCTGCAGGCATACTTCAGCCACCGTTTTTTGATCGTGAAATGGACGATGCGGTGAATTATGGAGCCATTGGAGCAGTAATCTCACATGAGATAACCCATGGTTACGATGACCAGGGGAGAAGGTATGACCTCCAGGGGAACCTCAATGACTGGTGGACAGAGGAAGACAGGAAAAACTTCCTGGAGAGGGCAGGGGAACTTGTTGACCTGTATTCTTCACTTGAAGTATTACCTGGATTCAGGGTAAACGGGAACCTGACGCTTGGAGAGAACATTGCAGATCTCGGGGGAGTGAGCATTGCATATGAGGCACTGCAGAAACACCTTGAAAAGAATCCAGACATGAGAACCGAAATCGACGGTCTCACTCCGGAACAGAGATTCTTCATCTCCTGGGCTCAGATCTGGAAGTCAAACCAGAAGGATCAGCATACCAAAATGCTCATCTCCATCGACCCGCATTCCCCAAACAGGTTCAGGGCAACTGTTCCGGTATACAACCATCCGGATTTCGAAAGTGCTTTTTCCAATGGAACTTCACCAGTTGGCCATAATGGCGGAAGGAAAAAGATAGGTTTGTGGTAATTCCAATTTTTTCCCGCTATCATGAAATAATTTCCTGAGAAATCATGGGGAAAAACGCCGCAGACTGGCTTCTCAAGCCTTATTTCCCCGTCATGAAACGCGAAAAAGTATTAAGTAATCGCTTCAATCTCTTTCAGTAATGGGAAAAAATCTCGCATTAGCCTCTGAAATTCTAGACAAGGTCTCTGGCATCATGGATTATGAACTCATGATATCCACCGCAGGAATCAGGGAGGCAGATTCCAATTTCATGTGGGCTACCACATTCAGGGCTCCGGTTGGGATTAATTTCATTCACAGCAACGTTTCGATTAACCTGTTCCTGCCCGAAGGGTCAGAATACCAGAAGGATGTGAATCTCTTCTTCAACAGGGTTGGCGCAAAGTTGCAGGATGGCCTGTGGCAGGTAAGGAGGAACCTGTCAGATCTCAGTGACGTATACGGTTCTGCGCTCCAGTTGGGAGTGAGCACATTCAGGAGCCTCATGGTGGATTACTCTTACATCCACAGGGGCAGGTACTACGCGCATTTCACGTTCAATTCAAAGGATCTCATGGACATTTCATCCCTGATTGTGACCTATTCAGACGTTGCTGACGGGTACAGGGTGGAGTACATGCGCAAGTTGGATCGCCACTCCAAAGTCTATGACTGGATAAATTCCAGGGACAAGGTTGCAATGGTAACTCTCCAGGTTTCAAGGCCAGTTGGGAACCCCGATGTGCCCGATCCAACATATGAGATACCATTCATACTCGCGGACTTCCTTGATGAGCGCGGAGTCAAGGGAATGGCACTCACCGGGGATCATCCGGTTCCGGAGATTCTGAAAACCAGTGAGGTTTCGGAATTTTCAGGCGAAGTGGCAGCTTTCTGGGCTAAAAATGAAGTCATAACACAACTGGTGTCCAGGCTTGCTTCCGATTTCATAGTGCTCTATGGTCTCTACGGGATAGCATACTCCGATACCTTTAGGCTGGTCATCCCTGTGCCAGTTCAGCAGACTTCAGCACTGATGAGGCTGCTGAAGGAAATTATGACAGATTTCACAAAATGGGATTTAAAGCTGCTTGAAGTCACAGATTACCAAATGGAATATGTAATTGAAGAGTAGCCAGGACGCATATTACAGGTTTCTGGACGAGCCTGTGCAAAAGTAATTAACCTCATGTTTATTCGTGGAGACCTCAATGGACAAGAAAAACTGCCATGCCTTCAAGGGATTGAAAAAGATTCACGAACTGCTTGACTTCGAAGTTCTCATGTCAAGGCCAGGCATCAGCGAACCGGATTCACGCTTCATATGGGCATCCACATTCATGGCACCGGAGAGTGCAGTTTTCATTGACGGGCAGATGTTCCTGAATCTTTTCCTGCCGGAGGGATCGGAAAATGACCCGGAGAAGAAAATATTCCTGAACAGGGTCGGTGCCAAGTTCCAGGACGGATTGTGGCAGGTAAGGAGGAGAATGGACCAGCTGAAGGGCCAGTATGGTGGCCCAATGCAGACTGCAATGTCCGTGTTCAAGACTGCAATCGTTGACCAGATGTACATCAGGAAAGGAAGGAATTACGGGCGCCTTCTCATAAACCATTCTGAACTTGAATTCTATTCCAGGATCCTGCTCAGGGTGCAGAAGGAAAGACCGGACTTCAGGATAGAATACTACAGGCCATTCGATGGGAGGGACAGTGCATTTCTTATCCCCGGCATGGAGGAGGAGCTTGTCTTTGTAACCCTGGAATTCCACAAGAACACGCAACCCGATCCCACGGTTTCAGGGGAAGACGAATTCTTTTTCACGCTTGCCAATTTCGTTGAAGGCGGCGTCAAGGCGGTTGCCCTGTCCAAATACAGCAATGTCCCTGAGATTCTGGCCTCTGTGGAAGTTTCCAGCCCAACGGAAAATGTCTTCACATTCAAGTCAAACAACGAATTCATTCTCTCACTTGTAAGGGCCCTTGCAAACCAGTATGTTGTTATCTTAGGCTATTACGGAACCATAAACCGGGAAAATGCCACACTCACTGTTGCAATGCCCAGGGAGCAGATCCAGATATTCATGAGGACTCTTGCCGAAGTTGCAAATGAGGCCCATGAATGCAATCCAATAATCACTGAAGTGGTGTCACTCAAGGATTTTCAGGATTGACTCAAACGCTCACTTTCCGGAAATGCTTTGAATCTTCCCGCAAAACTGGACCTATTATTCCATTTTTCTCGACATCAGTCCTCGCTCTTGCTGGATTTCCAGAAAGAGCGGAGAAATAGGAGCAGCGAGATCACAAAAAAGAGAAGGGCGGCAATTCCCGCACTGTCCTTTTCATCATTGACCGCTGTGGGGTTGAGGCCGCAATCGATACTGGGCATTAAATAAAATTTTCTGCATGAATATGTGTCTTAGGGCTTAGATGTAAGTGCCTTATCCAAAGGAAGAAAGTTATGCATGAAACAGGCTCCCTTCAGTCGCAATAAAGTTTAAAAAGGAAGTTCAGGCGCTGATTTCCACTTCCTTCTCGCCCTTAAGCTTCTTTATTTCCTTTATGAATTCCGGAATTGCAGCGTATACATCGTCATTTATGAAGTAGTCCGAGTACTTTGCAATCTCGGCATCAGGGTCACTGTTAATTGCAATGATGATGTCGCTCTGCTTCATGCCCACAATGTGCTGTGCTTTTCCGGATATTCCCGCCGCAATGTAGAGCTTTGGCCTTACCACGCGACCGGTCTGCCCAACCTGATGGTCCCGGTCTATCCAGCCCACATCAACTGCCGGGCGTGAAGCCCCCACCACTCCTCCGAGCTCCTTTGCAAGCTCCTCAAGAATCTGGAAACCCTCCTTCTTGCCGAGCCCCAGTCCGCCTGATACCACAATGTCTGCGCCTGTAATGTCGAATTCTACCTTTGGCCTGAACCCTACGATTTCCTTCCGTATGAGGTCCGGATCCACCTGGACTTTCCGGATATCCTTTTCGCATGCCCTGCCAGCCTGTGCGTCCGGGACCTTGAACACTCCCGGCCTGGCGGTGGCCATCTGCGGCCTGTGGTTCTTGCAGAGTATCTCCGCGAGGGTGCTTTCCCCATACACCGGACGGTTTGCAAGCAGTATCCTCTCCTTAGGATCAATGTCTATGACAGTGCAGTCCGCGGTCACGCCAGTCCTTGACTTGACTGCAATTCTTGAGGCAAGGTCCCTCCCGTCATGTGTGGCAGCTATTAGGAATATGTTTGGTTTTTCCTCAGAGATAAATTGTGCAGCATAATGTGCATATGGCATGGTCTTGAAGTCCTCAAGGTCAGGGGATTCTGCACCCAATACTTTGTCACATCCATATTTCCCTGCTTCCTTTGCCATAGGTGCTAGATCGTTACCCACTAGAATACAAACCAGCTTTTCATTCACCTTTTCTGCGATCTCCTTTCCAATTCCTATCATTTCAAGCGAAGACTTTACTATTGCACCTTTCCTTGTTTCCAGAAAAACAAAGACATTCCGGTACTCCTCTGGCTTATCTGTTGGGACCGCGTTTATTAGCCCTGTCATTGCTGCTCCACCTCCATTTTGATCACTCCGCTGCCTGTAAGTTCCTTCACAAGCTCACCTATCTCACTCACGGTAATCTTCCTGGCCGCCCTCTCCTTCTCCTTAATGGTTTTCATTGACCTTACCACAGTGGGTGATCCCTTGAAACCCACCCATTCAGCCGGTATACCCAAATTCTGGAGTGTCCGCGTTTCCACACCAGTCTTAATGGCGTCGATTTTCTTCATGAGAGTCTGGCGCCTCGGGATATTTGATCCCAGCCTTACAGTTATGAGAACAGGCGGCTTCGCCCTCACAATCTCTATTCCGTCCTCCAGTTCCCTCTCTCCAATCACATATCCATCTTCAAACCTCACAGAACGGGTATAGGTTATCTGTTCAATGCCCAGAAACTCAGCTACCCCGGGGCCAACATGCCCTGTACTGGAATCTGATGTTTCCTCGCCGGCGAAAATAATGTCAAATTTGCCAAGTTTTGTGATTGCCGCTGCCAGGGTAAGCCCGGTGGGGTAGGTATCTGCACCTGCAAATGCCCTGTCAGTGAGAAGAACCCCGCGATCTGCTCCTTTTCCCATGCACTCCAGTATAGCCTCATCAGCCATGGGAGGCCCCATGGATAAAATTGTAAGGTGTGACTCAACCCTGTCCTTGATGCTCAGTGCAGCCTCAAGTGCGTTATCGTCTGCTACATTGAGGACATTCCTTGCCTTCATCCTGTTGAGCGTCTTTGTGACCGGATCAATTTCAACTTCCTGGCTGTCCGGAACCTGCTTTATCATAACAACAATTTCAAGTGCCATAAACTCGCCTTTATCTATACCATTCAGACTACTTGACCGTCACTTATAAGACTAGCAACTGAAATTTTAGGGCTCATACATGGATTAAGTATTCTAGTTAAGAAATAATCTGCTGCATTATCCTAACGAGTTTTTTCCATTTCGTATTTCTTCATTCTGTCAAGGCGAAGAATCAGGCTGTGTCTCCTTCCATTGAAGGGAGCAAGGGGGATAAGGTTAAGTCTCCGTGCCTTCAGAAGTGCAAGTGCAAGGTTTTCATATCCGCTATGAAACACTGCAAACCTGTCGGCATTATTTTCCTGTCTTGTTCGGATAATCGCAGACGGGATAACAATGGAAAATATGATCGCGTATACAATTGCTTGAATGTAAAATGGCATCATGGCCTGGAGACCCTTTATCCTTATGAATCCTGAAAGCCCCATTCCAAGATAGATTACGATGGCGGTTGCGGCAACCAGAACAAGGACAACAGGGAGCATCCTCTTTAGAACATGCCTGTATTTAAGGTGGGCAAGTTCGTGTGCCAGCAAGGAAACAGCCTCATCCTCGGACACGGATTCAAGGAGCAGGTCAGTGATGCAGATTTTCGGCTTGAAAACTCCAACACAGTAAGCGTTGGCAACGCCGAAAGTCTTCCCGTCAATTACTCTGGCCCTTACTTCATGCATTCCGGCCTCTCTTTCCATGGCAGAAAGCCGGGAGTTTATTCCCGGGGAATCCAGCTCAGTGGAATGTTTTGTCAGTCTCCTTGTGTAGGGACTCCAGAGAAGAAGAAATGATGTCATACCCATGAATGCGACAAGCTCAGTTATCCCGGTGAAAATGGTAAGTGGCAGGTAAGTGAGGGATATGATAATTGACAGGATCATTATGCCGAATATGAAATATTTCAGGAAACTGTATGATACAGGCGAGTTGAAAAAGAAAAACCTGAAACCTATACTCATCTGCCGGTATTCCTTTTCAAGTTTATAGCGGCTGTGAATGAGAAGTACTATGAGCCCGATGTAAAGCGCTACACTGCCGGCCAGAACCAGGAAATCATGTGCAAATATTGTGCCAATGAAGACAAATGCAAATGGAAAAATGAAAAGAACAGCAGTATTCCTGCCTGCCAGTTTCCTGACCATGTAAATGTAGCTCCGTGACCTTGGGTCCGCCTGAAACTCCTTTTTAATGAATGCTTTAACAGGGTCTTCTTCCATTATATATCTTCAATGGATATAAATATAAAAGGGTGTTTATTGGGCTTTCAGGGAAATATAATGCTCACTTTATGCTGCTGGGATCTTCGCCGCCAATTCTTTCTTCACTGCGAAAAGATACACTGTGATCATTGCTGCAAGGATGAACCCACCGATCACTGTTATGTAAAAGAATGCCTGAACCATCGGTCCAGATGTTGTAACTGAATCAACCACCAACGTTTTTCCAAATGCTGAAGGATAAACCAGGAAGTTGAGGGAGAAGAGGATAACCACCGAAACAAGCGCAAATACGAGCTTGTTTGCCACCAGTGCATTAGTTTTCTCCACGCTGAAGAGCACGGGAACAAGTAGCGTGATAACTACCGGAATGGCAATATACGGGGATAGCAAAGCTGGAAGGTACAGGTAGTAAGAGAGAAGGGACAATCCAACACCTGTAAAGGTCGCAGGTAGAGATAGGAACCTCAGTTCCTTCAGCCCGAAGAATGCCGGTGCAAGCCCAACTCCAATGAGTAATGTGCCTATTATGAAAGCATAGCTCCCACCTGATGACAGCCAGGCTCCAAGCTGAAACTCTAGGGTTGCTAGATCCACGCCCTTTCCACTTATTATGGAGGAAAGAATGACCAGGACTACTGTACCAAGGGCGATGGTGGACAGGGAGTAAGCCCGGTAAAGCTTCTTCTCATCAAGCCAGCCTTTCTTCATGATGTATTCCCCGAAGACTATGGATGCGTTCCTCGCTACCATAAGGATAAGGAACAGCATGATTGCCACGGCATAGATGTGCGCAGCAGGTATGAGTATGCCAGGGAATGAGAAATCCACAACCACAACCCAGAATACCCCAAATGTCCCTGTAACTTCCCATATGGGGACTATGTATTCCAGCACTTTTGACCTGGTCCTGTCCCATGCGATGAGCATTAGCACAGATCCCATGATCTCCGTGATGAGGAGGGTTGCGAATACCGAAAAGACCAGAAAAGTAACGTAGAAAATAAGGTTAATAGTTGACACCCCCCTTCGCCTCTTTCCCTGAAAGGTCATCCGAAAGGCTTCTTGCATTGAACACCCTGGCAAAGAAGTAGAATGTCAGTGGAATCAGGATTGCGTAAAACACAACTATGAGAAGGCCCGGCACAAACAATGATGGAGTGAGATTGGCCGCGGCATCGGTTCTCATCACATTGTAAACTATCCAGGGCTGCCTTCCAACCTCATCAGTCATCCAGCCCAGCTCGTACACCACAAGTGCAAGGATCCCCAGGATTCCCTGGGAATACAGCATGAACCTTGAACCGAACGGGTTCCTCCTCATTATCCACATCAGAGCCATGATGAACAGGAACAGCCCGAGCAGAAGGCCACCGGTTACCATGACATCAAACGATGTGTGTATGTAGAGGGGAGGCCAGTCGCTCACAGGATATTGGGTCAATCCCGGCAGCTCCTTTATTCCAGTCTCAAAATAAGCGAGAAGGGACTGTACGTTTGGAACTTCAATTCCCCATACATAATTTCCGTTCTGGAGGAAACCGAACAGCCTTTCCGGAAGATTGGTGCCTGGAAGGTAGTTCAGGTCCAGTGCAGCGTACTTGAGAGGCTGGCTTGTTAACAAGGTACCCATCTCATGGCTTCCTGTAGCCCCGGAAAGGATTATCCCGACTATGGAGACTATGCCTGTAAGCTTTAGGCCTTTGGTGTAAAATGCTTTTCCATCGCTGTCATTTGTTTTCAGGTACTTGTAGGCAAAGTAGGCACCAACCATCATGGCTCCGGTGAAAACCGTTGTGGTGATAACATGTGCAACTTGGGCAAAGGTGGTTGGCGTAATGAAGGGTGCCCATGGGTTAACGCCAGTAACCTGTCCCATTGCAATGAATTCTGCAAAATTGAAGCCGTTAGGGCTGTTCATCCAGGCATTTACCATTGTTATGAACACTGCTGATCCAATTGAGCCAAGCGCAATAAAGACGGAAAATACCCAGTGCGTGTACTTTCCCGAGAAGGCGTTCCTGTAGTACACATATATGACGAGGGCAAAGGTCTCGAGGAAGAATGCAAAAACTTCTGCATAGAAGAGTGCAATTGCCCCCGTACTTGCCACCAGCGTCATGAAAGCAGGGAAAAGGTTGATCATCTCCACGGCCATCACTATGCCGCTGGCTGTTCCAACCCCGAAAGAGATCACGAACACCTTAGTGAGCCTTTCAGACAGGACCATGTAATGCTGGTCCCCTCTTCTTATTCCTATGAATTCAGCTATTGAGATAAGAACAATGAGGGTGATGCTCATGGTCACTAGAATAATGTGGGTTCCGATGGTATAAGCGAAAAGGAACCTATCGAAAACGTCCATCGCCACCATTGTGATATAATTTTCAATCCTTAGAAAAACCTCGAACCTAAAATGTAATACATATTGTGCTAAAAACGCCATTTCAGGAGGTGTATAGAAATAATAAATGTTAAATAAATTACATTAGTGTAAGCAATAGTTATATAATTGTCAAAATGATGGCACTGATGAAATGAATTTCACATTTACAGAAAGATCCAGTTTGAACAAAGAAAGGATCAACCAGAGAGGAGGCATCTGAAATGGAAAATACGCTTAGGAAAGATTCCATAGGAATGAGGGAAACCATGCTCCAGGGAGTGGCTAGCGCTGCACCTGCAGGAGCTGCGGTTTCGACCCTTACAGGGGCTGCGGCATTCGCGCTGGGTTCACTTCCGCTCACTGCACTTTTCGGTTTCCTGGTTGTTCTGCTCAATGCAATTGTCATAAACAGGATTGCGTCTAAGGTTTCAGGTGCCGGAGGGTACTATGAATACGTCAAGAATGGATTCGGCCCGAGGGCAGCACTCTTCGTGGGCCTGTTCTACGTCTTCTACCAGACCATGGCACTTTGCCTCATAGTCCTGAGCATTGCGGTTTTCCTGCCTGCCATTTTAGCCATAGGTTTCGGAATAAACATCCCGGCGATGATCTGGCTGCCGCTCCTAGTAGTGTCACTGCTTTTCGCATTCCTGGTCTCCTATTCAGGAATAAGGGGTTCAACAGGCTACACCACAGCCATGGCCCTGGTTGAGATCATCATAATAGGCGTATTCGGCGCATACATCATACTCTCACACCCTTCAATAAACACAGTATCTGTCTTCACTCCCAAGTACGCAGTTGGAGGCTTCGGAGGCGTTGGCCTCGGTGTCCTGCTGATGTACACTGCCTTCTCAGGCTTTGGGGCATCTACACCCCTGGGTGAGGAGACAAAGACACCAAAGAAAGTCATAGGAAGGTCAGTGCTCTTCTCTGTTGTAATACTGGGCGCATTCTTCATATTCGTATCCTACGTGTTCACAGTTGCCCAGGGGCCGGCAAATATGTCAACTTATGCAAGCGCCATTGTTCCGGGGATAACTATTATTGGCACTTCCATAGGCACAATCGCCGCTGTGATTGTTTCCGCGCTCTTCATAAACAGCCTTCTCACGGGCTCGGTTGTTCTCATAAACGGCGCATCAAGGGTAATGATGGCAATGGGAAGGGATGGAATACTTCCGTCCGGATTTTCCAAAATTAGCCAGAAGAGAAAAACCCCATACCTCGCTGCAGGATTCATTACGCTGGCGTCCTTTGCCATTGGGCTGGTTGGAACTGTGGTGATTGGCGGATTCAACGCATTCATAATGGCCGCCATTGCGGCAACTCTTGGAGTGCTCTTTGTGCATGCAGTGATAAATGCCTCCCTTCCAAGGATCGAGAAGAAGTTCGATGGGAAAATGAGCGTTTCGGGATTGGTCCTATCCGTGGTGACGGTGGTTATCTTTGCCCTGATATTCTACAGCACTTTCCTGCAGGTTTTCCTTCCAGTGATAATTGGTACAGGGCTTTTCATAGCCTGGCTGGTTTTCAACTTTGCATACGTGTTCCTCGTGAGAGAAAGGTTATCAGAAGTGCAAACCGCAGAAACTGCCTGATTGAATTCAGGCAATCTTTTTCTTCCTATCAAGGAGAAACCATTTTTTTTCATATTTTCAAGATCAGGGGAACATTTCCTTAATTCTTGCAGCTGCAGTTTCATCAATTCTTGGCACTTCAGGAGTGGGCCGGTCTGCGCGAACTACCATCCTGTCTTCCGAGAATTCAATATCCGAGTCAGGGTTTACTCTGGTTGCAAATGCCCACTCAACCTGCTTCAGGTTACCGGTGTCAATGTCTCTCCCCACGATGATGTTCAGGCGCTTGTCCTCCCTGTAGCTGTGTGAGATCACCGCTTCTCCGTTTGTGGTTGAAAGCACAGTGTCCTCCCCGGATCTAGAGAGCGAAAAACCCTCATCTGTGCTGTCGGTGATGACAATGACCTTTCCAACTGTTCCATCATCGCTTGCAGTGAAATCAGAGCTGATGACAAACACTCCAGGCACCATGGTGACCAATTCCTTCAGGTTTTCACTGGTATTGAGAAGTCGGGCAATGGCATGAGGGAAATCCAGAGTGGCTCGGCCCCGGTTGATCATCACGAATTTTCCCCAGAGGGGATCAAGGGCCATTATTCCTAAACCAAGCTGCCGCGCAAGCCCTTTGCCGGGCGGATTAACAAATCCCAGGGAAAGAAACCTTGCTCCGGCATGCGGCCAGGCAACACCGAAACTGGTGCCCTGTGGCATGTAATCTCTGAGGGTTCTGGTGAGGCGTGCTGATCTGGGCATGGAAAAAGTGTTGACATGTTCGCTGGAATTTGAATTCTGTATATCAAGGTAAATAGGATCCTTCCTCATGAGGATGGTTTTCACTTCAGCGGTGTACTTGGTTGAATCGTGCCCCATGTATCCAGTGTATTCTGCAAATGGCCCCTCCTCAAAGGTTTCCCCCGGCCTGAATCTTGCCTCAATGACAATCTCTGTATCCTTTGGAACGAGTATATCATTCTCCAGGCCACTGGCAAGCTCAACATCGATGAAGGATGTTGCTTTATCGTATTCGCCGTCTGTAAATGATGCAGCCAGCAAATAGAAGACTGGGTGCGTTCCCAAGATCACTGTAAGTTCCGCTTCTATATTCTTCTTAACAGCAGTGTGAAGGTATTTCCAGAGATGCCCGTGGCTTCCTGCGTCAAATGCATAAGTGTTCCTGGAAAGTGGCTGAATTCTCGTGAAACTGAGATTTATGCTCTCAGGATTGTCAAAAGGCCTGTGTGCAATAATTCCAGAACTTATGTAACGGGTTTTCCCTCCCTTTGTTCCGTCAGAGGGGTAATGTGATGGTATGGGCAGAGAAAGGAGGTCAACAGAATTTCCTTTCATGATCCTTTCCTTGAAGGGTGCGGGACCACTAATTATACTTGGCTTCCTGGAAGATTGTTCAACAAATGCCCTGGAATAATTGTCATAAAAGTTTTCAAGATCAGTGGTTCCAGTGGCAAAGAATATTCTGCTGTCACTGCCTAGAACATTTGTGAGGAGCCGGTACCCGCCGTATCCCCTGAGATTGTTGAACATGATCATCCTGTTCGCGCCATTCTTCATGGCTGAGAATGCAGTGGTTTCAAATTCCGTGCTGACCTCCTTCACTATTTCCTCATAACCTTCAGGAAACTTAGCCCTGTAATTATGTATGAAACCCCTGAGTGTTGAACTGTTCTGTTTCTCCATCGGTCTCCTTCTTTGTGAAGTCAGGGTGTTGTTATTGATATTTTTGGCGATTCGAAACTCCCACAGCTTAACCATATTCAGAAAAGTGGATTGAAGGAGGCAAACATCCTCCTGGAAGTTTATCTGCCACTCATTATGCCAATTTTTTCAATAGCCATGTCAGTTGCCCTGGAGAGTTGCCCGGTGACAATCCCTTCCACAAAGGCCGGCACCTCCATTATCTCCAGATTCCAGCATATTTTGACTTTGGTTTTCCCCTGACCAGTTTCAGTGAGATCTATTGAGCGAGATCCGTTCATGGATTCTCCCTCAATTTTCACGTTTATGGCCTTCATTGGTTCCATTGTGATGGTCTGCTTTGTCTTAGAACCGAATGGCCTTGGCCCAACTGTAGCCTCTCTTTCCACAACGTTCCCTTCCCGTCTCAGGATTCTGATGTCCCTTATATTCCCCCAGAATTCTGTCTCCCTGGAAAAGTCAGTAAATGCATTCCACAGCTGATCTATTTGCATATTCACATTATATTCCTTCTCAACTTCTATTTTCAATTCTTCCCAATCCTCCTCAGAAGTTCCTCATATTCATCCTGAGAGATATCTCCTTTTGCCAGCCTGATTCGGAGTATTTCTTCAGGAGTGCCCGAAGGCCCATCCCTGTAGTGCCCATACCATACATTTCCGCAAGCCCATCTTGCCCTCCAGCGAAAAAACACAAAGAAAGCAAATAGCCAGAACCCAAGGAACAGGGCCAACCCAATAAGGATCCACGGAAAAAAGAAAGGTCCTGTCACATACCATATTGGCCAGACTGTATTATTTGATGAAATCCAGTACAACTTTTTCCCCTGATATTTTGATTAAACCTTGGCTTATTATATTGGTGTTACCATGAAGGTAACATTGACATCCATGATCAGAAACCTCGAAAAGCTCGGCCTCAACACAAATGAGGCCAAAGTGCTAGATGCACTCTTCAGGCTTGGCCCATCCGGTGTCTCTGATATCCACAGTTTTTCCAGCGTGCCCAGGAACAAGATCTATGAAATACTTGACAGGCTCGCTGAAGGTGGAGTAGTGGAAGTCCAACCGGGGAGGCCTCTCCTGTACAGGGTTTCAAACCCTGAAAAGATTGTCGCTGACCTTGTCGAAGAATATGCCAGAGCTGGCGAGGAAATCAAGGGGACTGTGAAGGAACTTGAATCTAACAGAAAAGATGATGATCCAGCTTATGCTTGGGTCGTCAAGGGGAGGGAAGCAGCTCGACGTAGACTTGCAGACCTCATCTATTCTGCTGTCAATGATATTTTCATGATAGGCAGCCTCCATTCTGAATATATCACTCAGGTTTCCTCTTCACTTAAGGCTGCTAGGGATCGCGGTTTAATCACCAGGGCAGTCTGCATGGTCAGCCCAATGGAAACTAACAGCCCAGATATTTCAGTTAACGGAATGGTTGAATACAGAACCATCAGGGATTTTTCAAAAGGCAACGTGGAAATGGACAGGAGGGACATGGAGATAATGCAGGGCTTCCGGGATACAGCCGGATACGGATGCGTAGCAATCGTTGATGAAGCCATGGCATTCAACATCGTGGACGAAGGCAGGTACCCTGAGAAGGTTACAGGTATCTTGATAAAGGCCCCTGGAGCCCCTAGGATACAGAAAGGAACCATAGAGCGCATACTTTCTCTTTATACCCGGAAACTGTAATATGCTTCCACCACAGCCCCTGTAATTGTAATGAGATGTTCCCGGATTTCACCTAATGCTTATGCAACAATAACGGCATCCGCCTCAACTTCAATGAGCAGTTCATCATTTATAAGGCGGTTAATCTCAACCATGGTTGCGGCAGGGTTTATGTCCCTGAAGAATTCAGAGTGAACCTTTCCAATAATGCTGCTTTGTTTTATGTCTTTTACAAACATCCGGGTCCTCACCACATCAGATATGGATCCACCCAGTTTCTCAATTGCCTCCTTTATTATATTCAGGCACTCTCTGGTCTGGATTTCAACACTTCCACTTCCTACAACCTCGCCATTCCTTACAGCAGTTGTACCAGATATGAAAATGTGGTTTGCGACACGTACTCCCCTACTGTAACAAAAATCCTCTTCCCATTTCGTTCCGCTCCATAATAACTCCCTGTCTTGCATTGTTCTCCTATATTGATGCAAATTAAATTTACTTGGATGAAATTGATTGGGTGCTTCCTTGCAACTCATAAATGAAGAAAGTAACTGGAAGGTACTTAACTCCCGGCTTGTTGGAGGCAAACCACAATCATCTTCTTCTTTAGTAAGGTATGAATTGTGCATTTAGTATAATCAAATATCAAGGAGTTCGTTAGAGTTTTGGAACGAAAATTAGTTTTTTTGTTATAGCAGTTGAATATTTATTATTCAAGCCCTCGTACTACTTACAATGAAAATATTGTTTATAGCTGGATTTGGGCCAATTCCTGATGATTTACCCCAATCTAGGAAGTTATACTCTGAAGACCTTGGGATTGAATTTAATGAATACGAAGGTGGATACATGCATGCCCAGAACCTGGATGGTTCCAAAGGCTTTGCAGTTTGGCCCCTGTCACTGGCAGCTGAGGATTGTTTCGGAACAAAAAATTGGCCGGACGGCGTTCCAAGACCTCAGGCATGGCTGGAATTTGAGGTCGAAAACGTGAAAGAGGCAACGGAAGAAATGAAGAGAAAAGGCTATAAGTTCTTAGTAGACACTTACAAAGAACCCTATGGCCAGATTGTCTCACGATTCATGAGCCCGGAAGGAATACTAGTGGGTCTAGTGTTCACCCCTTGGTTGCGCGATTCGACCATGAAATCTCCATGAGTTCAAAATCACCCTTTCAAAATATGGGAAAAGCTACTACCATGAAATATAGCTTACTGGAAGGTCTTGACTCCATTGTTTAAAGCCACTGGAGGGTTTCGATCCCCCGACCTGCTGATTACAAATCAGCTGCTCTACCAACTGAGCTACAGTGGCGGTTTTGAGAGATATTCTACTCAAACATAAAACTTTCAGTAATACGGCGGAAGATGATTTGAAAAGATTCCAGAATTCAATTCAGTTTTAAATGAAATTTAGGATATTTTTAATACTTAAATTTCACTGCACAAGTTTATTATCAATTACGCCAATGTGCTTCTGCATGGAATCTCTGGAAGCAATCAGGAGCATGCCACCTTCAGCCAAACTGCTGCTGCGAGTTCTGAAAGAAAACAAGATCTCCAGATTCGAGGAACTGATGGATGAGACCTTGCTTTCCAAGAGGACACTTCTCTATGCCATAAAAACGCTCAAGGAACTTGGCCTCATTGAGACCCAGGTCTGCATGAGCGACGCAAGAAGAAGATTTTACTGCGTTAAGTTGCGTTAACGTTTCCAGATTCAACAACAATTAATACGTTTCAGAAAATTCTCAACCATGGATTTGATCAAGGGCCTCTCACAGATTCTGGGTAACAACCTAATTACAGAAAGGGAACAGAAAATCCCCTACATGACAGATGCCTCTTACTATCAGGGAGACCTACCCATGGCAGTTGCCCTGCCAGATACAACTGAGCAGGTTGCAGCCGTTATGAAGTACTGCCAGGATAACTCAATTCCAGTGGTGGCCAGAGGCGGAGGCACTGCGCTCACAGGTTCATCAATTCCCCTGAAGGATATGTTGGTAATAAGCCTGGCAAGGTTTGACAGGATCCTCGAAGTTCATCCTGAAGATCGGTATGCAGTGGTGGAACCTGGAGTGAAGCTGGATAACCTGAACCAGCATCTTTCCAGATTCGGTTTCTTTTACCCTCCTGACCCGGCAAGTTCCATTGCCGCAACTATAGGCGGTTCCATCTCTACCAATGCGGGCGGCCTTAGGGCATCCATGTACGGAACCACAAAAAACTGGATCCTTGGCCTGGAAGTAGTTCTTCCCAACGGAAACATTATTCACACGGGCGGGAAAGTCCTCAAGAGAACCGCAGGGTATGATCTCACTGCGCTGATGGTTGGCGCAGAAGGAACACTGGGCATCATAACCAAGGCTATTGTGAAAATCTGGCCCGTTGTGGAATCAAGGGGCAGGATTCTGGCATATTATGATACCATTGATAAAGTGGGAAGTTCCATATCAGAGATGAAGGGGAAAGGCATAACACCACTGATTGCAGAATTTCTGGATAAAATTACCATGCACTCTCTTTCAGAGACAAGAGGGCTTACTTTCCCGGAGGATGCCAGTTACATGCTCATTGTTGACATCGCTTCTACAAGGGAGAGCATTGGCAGGGAGCTCAAAGAGGCAGAGGAAGTCCTGAAGAAATTCAATCCAATAAGCACTGAAATCACAACAGACCAGGCTGCCATGGAACGCATTTACGAAGCCAGGAAGGGTGCTTATTCCTCCCTTCTCAGTGAAAGGTCAAGCATGAGCGAACGTGTGGTGATCGGAGACATCGTGGTTCCAGCATCTGAACTGCCTGTGGCCCTCAAGGAAAGCGAGGAGAAGGTAAGGAAATACAACCTTACCGTTGCACTGTTCGGGCACATCTCGGATGGGAACATCCATGCCAACATCTATGCAGACATTGCTGACCAGGATCACATGAACCGGGTCGAGAGTTTCCAGCATGACTTCGCGATGATCGCCATAAAGCATGGAGGTAGCGTCTCCGCAGAACATGGGGTTGGCCTAGAGAAGAAGGATCTCCTCAGGATGGAATTTGAGGAAACTAACAACCAGTATGTTATGGAAATCATGAAGTCCATACGAAAAACATTCGATCCAAAGGGGATAATGAACAGGGGTAAGATGTTTGATCAGTGAACTTCTGGAAGAGCTTGAAAGCGAAGTCTCAAAGTGCATAAGCTGCGGTTTCTGCGAATCAGTATGTCCCACACTTCCTGCCGCAGGGTATGACCTGTGGAAGGGTGCCAGAGGCCGTGTCATAATGGGCAAGGAACTCCTGTCTTCTGTGCAAAACCATGGTTCCATGAATGTTTCAGACAGCTTCTATTCCTGCCTGGACTGCCATGCCTGCCTTTATGTTTGCCCCGCTGGCGTAAACGCAGGAAAAGTAAGCCATGTATCCAAGTCAATCATCGCTGGAAACGGAATCGAAGGCAATGAAAATCCGCTTGCAAAAATGATGGCCAGGGTAACAATGCGATACATGAATCCTCTTGGCAAAAGGGAAAAATGCGCAGAATGGTTCCATGGAATGGAGGCTGATACGGGTTCCAGCGATCTGCTGTACACAGGGAACATGTACCAGTTGATGGCTTACACCCAGGGAATGAACCAAATGAGGGAAAAAATGGGTAAAGGCATGTCCCTAAGAATGTCGAGTATCATTTCCAGCCTTCCATGGCTCATAAAGCTGGCTCCCATAAGGCGTGATGAATCCATATCCGGGAAGATGGACCAGTCCCTGTCCAATATAGCACTTTTACTGAGGAAATCAGGGATTTCACTGAACTATTTGGGAAAAGACGAGCCATATCCCGGGACTTTCATCTACGACCTCGGGTATCTGGATCTCTTCAGGCAATATGCGGCAAAAGTTGCAAAAATCCTCAGGGAAAGCGGAGCAAGGAGAATTATCACCGTGGACCCGCATACCTATGATCTTCTGAAGAACATATATCCGAAATATGTTGAAGGTTTTGACATTGAAGTGGTGCATTACCTGGATCTCATCGAAGGTTCTTCATTTAATGGCGGAAACGAAAAAATCACTTATCATGAGCCATGCCACTTTTCTCTAAGGGAAGACGCCTACAATAAGCCCCTGGAAACCCTCAGGTCCATCGCCCAGGTTAACCTTCCCCCAAGAAGCGGTCGCCGCACTAAATGCTGTGGTGGCCCGGATGAACTTATTTTTCCTGAGCTCACGCAAAAGATATCCTCAAGCAGGTATGATGAACTCAAGGAAACAAAATCCCAGAAGATTGTCACCGCCTGCCCTATCTGCTTCTCTAACCTGAATAAGGGGCCGGAAGTGATTGAGATAGGGGACTATCTGGTGTCAAAATTGAAGAACTGAATCACACTATCTCCTGATTCAGGAGACATGGTGATGCTCGGATGGCTGAAATCAGGAATTCCGCTGGATTTGGAAAAAATTTTCTCAGCCTTCTTGGCCAGGGCTCATCATTCAACACGGCATACAACATAGCGCAGGTGGCGCTAACCTGGTACATATTCACCATTACCGGCTCAGCAGTTATTGTGGGAATAGTTGCAATTGTGGAATCAGTCGCAGTGCTTATGGTATCCCTTCCCGTTGGTGCCATTGTTGACCGCAGCAACAAAGGTTTCCTCATCTTCATATCAGGTATTTTTGGCTTCATTGCCATGTTTTCCCTCACTGGAATTGCATTCTACCGATACTTTGACCTGTACTTCGTATTGGGCATAGCAGCCCTGTGGGGAATCAGCAGGGAAATTTCACGTTCCACGAGCTTTTCCACCCTTCCTGACCTAGTATCGAGGTCACTCCAGTCAAGGGCCAACGGGGTATTCCGCGCAGTGAACAGCACGCTTGGGTCAGTTGCAAATGCACTTGCAGGCGGGATCATCGTGGTCTTCGGTATTGTGGCCAGTTTCTCCATAAGCACTGCAGCTTACATGATTTCAGCAGCAATATCTTTCATTTTCCTCTTCCCCTTCTACAGGTCCAGAACAACACCAAAACAGAAAGGTTCTGAGAAAGAAGAATCCATGATGAGGGAACTGAAGGAGGGTTTTCGATGGCTGGTGAGCAGGAAGGGATTTTTCCTTCTTACGTTATCTGCAACATTCTTCAATTTCTTCATGTCCATGACATTCACTTACTTCGTCGTTTACGTGGCCAATGGTCTTTTTGCGGATTCCCTCATTTACGGATTGCTCCTTGCAGCTTTTGCGGCAGGTGATGTTGCAGGGTCGCTCATTCCGGGAAGAATCGATCTCCTCAGGCACACAGGGAAAATAAACATTGTAATCTTTGGAGGTGCTGATGGGCTCTGCATCCTCCTGATGGGTCTATTTCCGTCCATTTATGTGGCACTTCCGCTCGGGTTCTTCATTGGCCTGAGCATTGGAGTATCAGTAAACCTCTGGCTCACTTCTGCACATAATCTTGTGCCTGAAGACATGCGAGGACGTTATTTTGCCCTGGATGGGGTCCTCACCTCAATTAGTCCAGCATCAATCGCAGCTGGCGCCTTCCTTATTGCTGCCTCCGGAATCCTCTTGGACTTCATCTTTTCAGGTGTCATGATGCTGGTTTTCACCCTTGTGTTCGGCCTGATGAAAAGTTTCTGGAATCTCGACGGCAGAGCCATCCCTGAGACTGTTGAAATGAACTGACTGAACAATGCATTTCAATGGCATTTTATTGAATTGTATGGGGATATGGGAAAAATAAGGGACCTAGGGAGTCATCTTCCCTTGTAGTCCGGCTTTCTCTTCTGCAGGAACGCCGATATCCCTTCCTTCAGGTCTTCAGTGCCGTAGAGGAGGCCCATTGCAATGGATTCCATCTCCAGCCCATTATCTGCAGAAACTTCACTCCCCTTGTAGATGAGTTTCTTTGCCATTGCAGCCGAAACAGGCGCAATCCTCACTGCAAGATCCTGTGCAAGCCTGTCAGTTTCATTTTCAATGGAATCAGCAGGAAACAGTTTGGATACAAGCCCCACTTCATGGGCAAATTTCCCGTCAAATCTCTCGCCTGTTAGAATGAGGTAAGCTGCACGGGACATGCCAAGCAGCTTCGCAAGCCTCTGGCTCCCTCCCCAACCGGGGACTAGGCCAAGCGTTACCTCAGGGAATCCTATGATCGCATCCGGGGTGGAGATCCTGATATCACACCATGTGGACAGTTCAAATCCACCGCCCAGGGCGTGCCCCTTCATCTCCGCAATTGTGATCTTCGGGACCTCGGACAGAAGCCTGAATGTCCTTTCCCCAAGCCTTGCATTCTCAGCAAAATCCATGGGGCCGCTGAAGAACTGAGTAAGCTGAGCGCCAGCGGAGAAATTCTTTCCCTCGCCCCTGACAACTATAACATTGATCTCCTTGTCATTCCAGAGTGCTTTGAGATGCCTCTCAAGCCCTTCAAGGACATCAGAATTGATGAGGTTGTTTCTGGTGTTGGAAAGGATCAGGTATGCAACCTTTTTCTCAACATCCTTCCTCAGGGAAACGGGTTCTCCTTCTAGACTCTGTGCGGGAGCAACTTCCCTATCCTTTTCAGGTGCAGGCGCATCTTTTGCCCTGGCAGCCTTTCCGGATAGCAGCTCCCTGAGTTTACCCTCTTCAATGGATTTTGTTGGGTAGAATATCTTTGTGTCAAACTTCTCTGAGAGTTTCTGGAGCTTTCTCTTGATCTCAGCATTGGTCAGGCCCTCTGCAACAGAAATTGGCCCAAAGGGGCGGTTCATTCCAAGCTTCACCCCGATTTCAATGTCTGCAGGTTCTGCAATACCTTCCTCGATGATCTTTGCTGACTCGTTGATCTCTACGGATAGAACATCCATAAGATCAATGACTGTTGAGGGCGAAGCCTTGGGTATCTGTGCCTTTCCATTCTCCCAGACATAGAAACCCTTGCCAGACTTGAGCCCAAGCTCCTTTCTTTCCATGAACTGGTTGAAGTAACTGCACTTGCCGTATTCCTTGTCAAGCGCATCCCTGTAGTAATTGAGAGAGTGCACCACCGTGTCTATGCCAACATAATCCATCAGTTCATAAGGTCCCATGGGAAGTCCCTGATATTTCCCAAAGGCGTCAACTTCCTCCGGCCTTGCAAGCCCCCTGTCCAGTATCTGGCAGAAGAGCAGGCTCTCAGGTGCGTTTATCCTGTTCACAACAAAACCCGGCGTGTCTTTGAGCACCTTGATTGGGGTCTTGCCTATCTTCTTGGAAAACTGGTACGTTTCCTCAAACACCTCATCTGAAGTCTTATCGGACTTGATAACTTCCACGAGCTTCAGCACCACTGGAGGATTGAAGAAATGCAATCCGAGGAGCCTCTGGGGATTGGACACCTCCTGTGCAAGTGTGGAGATCCTGATGTTGGATGTATTGGATGCAATTATGGCATCCTGCCTGCAATTCTGTGATACTTCCCTGAGAAGCTTCACCTTCAGGTCTGGTATTTCAGGGACGGCCTCGATTATCATGTCAGATGAACTGACCGCACCCTTAAGGTCAGTTGTGAAATTCATTCCTGCAAAGACCTTGTCAGCTTGCTCCTGAGTGAGTTTTCCTGATTTGACCATCCTTGACAGGCTGTTCCTTATGGATGTTTTTGCTTTCTCAAGAGCTTCTGGGAAAGCATCCTCAAGGTTGACCTTCAATCCTGCAAGTGCCACTACCTCGGCAATGCCATGGCCCATTAACCCTGCGCCAACTACAGTTACTTCCTTGATTTCCAGGGGACTCACTTCCTGAACTTGGACATGATGCTGGTGAGTTTCTGGGCGCTGAATATGTCCCCGGAAACCTTGAGCTGGCCAGTCATGAAGGACTTTACCGCATCCTGCTTTCCTGAGAAAATGTCGCTCAGAACCTGGTCCGTGCCCATTACTGTGGCGCTGGCGCCCTGGATTTCCCCTTCCTTCAGGTCAATAGTTCCATCCTTGATTTCCACATAGAACGGGTTGGAATCCGATGGCTTGATCTGGAATGACTTGTTGAATCCAGACAATTCGCCACTGAGGTTTGGCACTGACTTGGCTTTTTCCACTAATTCAGATATTATGCTAAAAGAGCCCATGACTGTAAAGATGGTAAGCAGTAAAGTAATTTGCCTCTCAGTGTGCCTAAAAAATGTATATTTGATATAATTTTCACGCACTGATTTTCCACCTGAATATTCCAGGGCAAGATTTTAAATTCATTTTCGATTGTTTTTACCATGGAAATAATCGGGAGCATAGACAACGCGGCACTCCACAATGGAGGGGAGAGTAAACCGCTGTATCACCTTGTTTTCACAACGGAAATGCTTGTCATGGCGAGGGTCATGAACAGGCGTGATGAACTGAAAGCACATCCCATACAAGGAAGAGAATTCGGGGGTGGAATGCAGGGAAGCATAAGAGGAGCCAGGTCCCTGCAAATCTGGATTATAAATGAGGCACAGAAACGTGGAGCAGAGTTGGAGAAGGACCTTGACACTTATATTTCAGGAAACCCTGAGGGATTGAAACTTATTCGCTACTCCACAATCTCATGTGCATCATTTTCGCGCGGAACACTGTTCAAGCTTCCGTTCCTGAAGCTCGCCACCGAGGAGGGGGTATGGAATTCCGGCTAATACATAACAACTTCGAGAAGGCAGGAAAGCTGGACAAGGATGTGTATGAGAAGTATCTGGCAACCCTTGAGAGGGCATTCAGGGAAAACCTGAAGATCGTAAAATGAGCCCATGGCTGGTGTGATTATCCGCATAAAGGTTTCCACATCTCATACAACTGCGTAACCTATAGAGTTCCCCCACCTATAGGCCAAGAAGGATGATTCCTTGGAAATGCTGCTGGAGGTTCCGTTGTTAGTCTCCTGTAAGAGGGCTGGAAATAGTTCCAATGAAAATGTCGGAGTTCCCTGCTTCTCTGGCCGATTGAATATGCAATAATTGGCAATGCATGATACTATTATGGCTTATGCGGCGCATAAAACCAGCAAAGCCTTCAAATCCTAGTTCTTGCCTTTCTCGGGCCATGATTCTCCCGGCATTCTATCTCTCTTAGGAGATACAATCTTATAACGTTGCTAATTTGATCATCCTTCAATTCATTGCAAGCTAAATTGTCGAATGCCCTGCTGAATGGGATATTTGAGTAAAAAATGAAATCAGAGTACGTAAATATGGAAAAATTATGAAACTGGATCAGGCATGGCTGTAAGCTTCCAGGACGTACTCAGCAAACTGCTCATCGGGATAGGCGCCAACAAACTCAACCTCGCCATTTATGACAATGTGGGGAACCGATGAAACGCCTGCCTCTTCCGCTTCCTTGTCGAATTCGAGGGATTCAACCATTTCGCCTGTTATGTTCTTGTTAAGGATGGCGAACTTGTGCGCAGTCCCAACAGCCTTGGGGCAGTATGGGCAGGTTGGTGTAACGAATACCTTAATTGTAACGGGCTTGTCGATCTTGTTAAGGATTTCAATTGCCTTAGATGAGACATCTGCTTCCCATTTCGAGACATTCTTTATGTCTTCAATGAGTGAGCCGAATTCGTAACCGGAGGGAAGGCCATAGTACTTGATCCTGCCATCCTTCTCTCCACGCTTCGCAACTATGGTAGCAGGGAATTTATCCACTCCATACTCCTTGGCAACCTCCTTCTCCTTGTCAAAATTATGAACTGAAAGCTTTATCTTGGTGCTGGTCTGGGAAACTTCCTCGGCCAGCTGCACAGATTCCTTGCAGTACTTGCAGTCAGCATCATCCGAAGTGAAGACAATAAGGTCAATGTCATTCTTGAGATGTTTTTCAAATTCCTGCTCCAGGTACTTTTTATCCTCGTCTTTAATCAGGGGCATAAGTCTACATTTTTGTTTCTTATTTAATCTTGTTTACCCGTTATCCGGCATTTTGAAGGACTATCAAATATAACCTTCTTTGGAATGAAAGCACTGGCTACCATGGAAAGAATTTATACTTTTTAAACGTGTGAAAGTATATGGCATCAAATGTTATCGCATTAAGAATAGATGATAACACATCTGATCTGATTGACAAGTTGATAAAATATAAGCTGGCCAGCAATAGAGCGGATGCCTTAAGATGGATTATGCAGAATGGAATGCAAGGCGCAAAAAAACAATAGAACGGAAAGAAAAAAGCCAAGCCATTATCAGGAAATGGAAAGAAAAGGGCCTTCCGGAATTGCCTCAAGACTTATCAGAAATTTCAATAAAGGAAAGGGGGCAGAGTGAATTATATTGATACTAATGTCATAATTTCATTTCTTAATAGCAAAGATGTTAATCATGCGAGAGCGTTGAAAACCTTTGAAAATAGTGGTGAAATGGTTACATCCTCGATTGCTGTTCTGTAATTGAAGTCCGTTCTTTCGAGGACAACGAGCCTGGGAGAGGAGGAAATAGAAGCTTTTGTTGACTATTTGCCTGAGATTAACGTTGAAGTCCCGTAAGTGGAAATGGATAGAATCATCAGCAAACCCGAGAAATTTTGGTTAGAAAAAGAATGAAGACATTGGACCCATTGCATCTTCTCGCAAGCATGATACTCGAGGCAGAAGATTTTGTGATTTTTGACCGCGAATTCGCAGAAAAGGAAATAGAATTGTCAAATTTAGGAATGCGAATCAAGTCAGGATATTAAAAAAATCGCCAAATTGGTTATTCATCAGTAAGACTCTTAATCCATAGGTCGGGGGTTCGAACCCCCTCGGGCCCGCTTAATCCCCGCTTGCTTCTGCGAGCATTTTAATTAATGGTTTTTTGTAAGTTGGTAGGAAGTTGAGAAAATAACGGTTTAAATATCAATCGAGTTTTTTTCATATGGCAAAAGAAAAGCCTAAAACTAATAAGGGAAGAAATACAGAATAAACGCTATTTGATCTGGCCATTTACCGCTTTTTTCACAGCCTGTAAATTTGTGCACAAGTTCAGGAATTTAAACTCTCCAACTTCTCTCTGAGTTCTTCCAGAACAATCTCTTTCTTCTCTTTGCTCAGATGAAAAACCGTCTTGATAATGGTGTCGCTCGTTATTGTGAATATATAATTCAGTTTGATTACACTATCCTGAGCAGCTCCTTCTGCCTTTGTGATTGGGACTCCTTTCATTCTTAGATTTGTAGATATGCCCGCTATCACTATATTGCCAAGCTCTTCAAACAAAACCAGGGCAGGTCGTATTTTGGAGCCTTCATTATCAGCGAACCGAACCCTTGTGATGATCACATCCCCGGCTCTAGGCATTTTCCCAACCGCTGTAGTCTCCTTCACTCCAGATTTCTTTCATTTTTGTTTCCTGGGCTTTCTGTACAAAAATGCCCAAGTCCTCAGTTTCCTTTGCTTCGTTAATTAGCCTGAGTATAATCTCATTGTATGTTTCCCGAGGGTATCTTTTAACATTTTTGAGTGCCTGTACAACAGACTTCTTAAGCTGTATGGTGGTTATCTCATCCTCCACTATATGTCACCTATATGTAAACTATAGTAGCTTATGTATTAATAATTCTTGTTCCTCGTGCAAAAGTGGAATTGTTACAATGCGATATATTCAAGCTTGATTTCCTTGCCCTCTCAATAATTTCTATGCTGGCCTGAAACTCACGACTCTTGTACCACTTTGCATGACAATTATTGTCTCGCAGTATATCAATTATCACAAACTTCTTGACATCTAACATTGCTGGAAATCGTTGAAATTACTTTGTAAAAATGGATACATTTTCAAATTTTCAAAGCAAATCGTTCAAGTCATTTCATCTCTTAGGTCCTCTGACATCTAGTTGGTATAAACAGTAATATTCAGGTAACCCATAAAAGGCCCATCTGGTGGAGTAATGTTAAGGTTTAGGTCATCGTAATATCCGTAATGGCCACCATTCAACTCTCTCACTGGTTGAGTATATGCATCCTGAGGAATGGAAAAGGGCGAGGAAACTGTTATACCCGCAATAGAGAAATGATCAGTGGATACGATCCACACCGATAGATCTATGCCATTAGGTGAAGTTGCAGCCTGAAAGCCCTGTGGAGAAAACACAACTCCATTAGTGACTGGAGCTGTCAATTCATAAGGGGAACTTACATTACCGGAGTATTTAAGAGAGAAATTTTTGTCATAAATAATTATATTATTTGCAGGGGCTGAAACGTTTATAGTAATGTTCAAAGGCCCATGATAGAACATAGTTTCAACATTCAATGTTACAACTTTGAGGGCTCCTCCAGAATACAATGCAGGATCAATTGGAAATGGAATTCCGTATCCTGGCCCCCCTTGAACTGAATTTACGGTTAATCCCGGTGTTGTTGAAGTAATGGCTTCTACAACTGCTGAATCATTAAGGTCGTAACCCATGCTATTGATTTCCTGATACAGTGAGCTATTCAGGGTACCTGGATCTTCAATTAAATTTACTAAGAAATAAAACTGCCAAGGTTCGTTGGGGTTCTTGTGTACATGATATACACTTGAAATTGAAGTATTACTTATTTGTGTTAGATTTGGTGCCCATAGTGTTGGTGCCAAATAGTTAGAATAGTTCCCAATATAGTTTACATTGAAATTTATGGTTGTGAAATTTACATTTGGTGGGTGTTTAGCGTAGTGATACACCCCATATCCAATGGTTGAAATTAAAGCCAGAATAACGAATGCGGCCATGACCTTTTTGAAACGAGGTTTCATGCATCCTCCAATATATGAAAGTTAATAATTAAATATAATATATAAATATATTGTTGCGGGTCAAGATTTTTTTGAAACTACCT
Organism: Thermoplasmata archaeon; assembly: GCA_021811525.1. Next base: position 26,972 of record JAJZOK010000080.1, read on the forward strand.
TTGTACAAAATGCATTTTTAGTGTTTCTAAAAAAGGGTACTTTAACCAATTCTCAAGCAAATTTTTCCGCTCATTTTTTGCCCCCTTCTGATGAATCATTACCATGTGTTGATCGCTAGACAAATCAGCCAGAAATCCTTCCAGAAGTAAGTCGGACTCTTAATCCATAGGTCAAGGGTTCTAATACATCCAGATCCACACTTATAGTTTTGATTTATCCCACCCCAAAATCAACTTGAAGCATAGGACTCTTCTTTGCAATGAGTTGTTAATCCAACCAATGCTATCATGAAACATACAGGAAGTGTGGACTCTTGAGATATTTTGGAGTAGACGTGAATTTGTCTCTCTTAAGCATGATCACGTCATGGTTGTTTACAGCGCAATTTAGGTTTGATTTTTTTGCTCTAGTGATGGATAGCAGACTGAAAGCATTCGAAATGCTTCTTTCCAAACTGTACAAAAGATTATAAGTTAGTACTTAATTAAGCAAGTACTTAAATGACCATTACCAAGAGAGTGAAACCTGAGTCTGTAAACAACCTGCTACGTGCACTGGCAGACCCGACTAGGCAGGAGATCGTTCAGATCTTGTCAAACGAAGGCCAGCAATCTGCAGCCAAAATATACAAGCACTTCCATGTAAGTCAGCCTGCCATCTCGCAGCATTTGAGTGTCCTGCGGGAGTCAGGAATATTGAAAGTGGAGAAGAAGGCACAATATAGGGTCTACAGCCTAAACTCGGAAACTATACTAGAACTTGAAGAGTGGACCACGCAAGTCAGGAAAATGTGGGAAACCAGTTTCAATACTCTGGAGAAGGTCCTTGAAGCGCAAAAAAGAGACTTAAACAAAAAGGGAGTCGACAAAGAAGTGAACGATAAGGAAGTTGGACTGAAAGATGTGGAAATAGTGTGGAATTTTAATGCACCTGTCGAGATGGTATGGAACGCATTCACTGACCCCAAGATTGAGGTACAGTGGGCACGATGTCTAGTACCAGTTGGTTCCACAGAGTTAGAATTCTTGGAGCACGATCTAAGGGTTGGGGGGAGGTATCTACTCAGGTCAGTTACTCCATGGTCAAAAGTGCAATACCTCACAGGCATTTACAAGAAGATCATCCCTCTCAAAGAGCTGGTCTATACCAACTCTTTTACTGATGAGAAAGGAAACATAATTTCAGGACCGGAATTTGGCTTAGATTATGACATTCCCACTGAGAGGCTGTGCGAAATAACATTTGAGCCCTTCCAGGATTGGACAAGGATAAACCTAATTTATAGGGGTCTGCCATCAAACGGACACAGTGACTGGGCTGCAACAGAAATTGGAAAATCACTTACGCAGTTGTCTGGCATGATTGACCAACATTATTGAATGCCCCGAACTCCTAAAACAAATCCAATTTCATTTTTTATTGACTCAACAGACCATTTTTCAGCTTTCCACTCTTTCTTATCCGCTGACAAGGAACATAAATCATAGGCTGAGAAACTGAGACTGGCAACTACATTGAAAAAATCCGCTGAGCCAAAAAACACATTGAGCCCTCCAGAGACCCATGGTTAAAAAATTAAGATAATAATACAATCATACTTTTCTTTCACCATATTGGTCTTTATTCTACCTGAATGTTCTGATTTCTCCTTTCTTGTATGATGCATAGTATAGGAATTATGAATATTTACAGACACAGAGGGGCAGCACAGGAACAGGGCTTGTTTCCATTCTATGGAGTCAGGAAAGCGGTGGTATGTTTCAAGTTTTTATGGATCAAGTGAACATACCATCCGGAAATTACAACATAAGTGTAATTTTGAAGTATCAGGCACATCAGCCTTCGCAGACCATCATGAATGTGCTTAATGGATCGGCCTGGGTCACCCCGGATTCACTACAAATAACCTCTCAAACAACCCTTAATGGTGCGATTAATGTTTCAAACATTAAAGTGTCCAGCAGAACCTGAACCATCAATATTCCCTTACAATTCTATCCGTCTCATTAAAATGCAGTACAACTAGTGGGCAGTTGTGCAACATTTTTTAACCTGTACGTATGGACTTCTTGTGAGACATGGTGACTGAGAAACTATTCTGGAAGGATATGACTTTAAAGGAATTTGACGCAACAGTAATTTCCGCGGAGGGAAATGAGATTGTGCTAGACAGGACAGCATTCTATGCAACAGGGGGAGGACAACCCAATGATACTGGTACCATCACATTCAGTTCTGGGGATCTGAATGTATTGGATGTCATGAAAAGAGGGGAGGACGTAGTCCACGTGGTCGAAGACAACAAAGGAATAAAGGCAGGGGAGAAGGTCCATGGCAAAATAGACTGGGACAGGCGTTACACGCTCATGAGGTACCATTCAGCCATTCATGTAATGGACGGAATTGTGACCAAGAAACACGGTGACCAGGGTCTGCTTACGGGTGGGCAGATTTACGAGGACCGTGCAAGGATTGACATGGACATGCAGGAATTCAGCAGGGAAATCGTTGAAAGCATCCTGCAGGATTGCAACCAGTTCATGGGGGAAAGCCACAGGGTTTACCAGAAAGAAATATCCAGGGATGAGGCCCTGAAGATGGAAAACCTTGCCAGAACCGAGCCGGGTAGACAGCTCATCAACTCACTGGATACAGTGAGGCTCATCGTCATCGACGATCTTGATGAACAGGCCGACGGCGGCACTCACGTCAGCAATACAATGGAGATCGGTAAACTGGTCCTAAGCAAGATACAGAGCAAGGGCAAGAGAAATAAGAGGATTGAATTCACGCTGGAGCCTTCATGAAGGAGTTCGGAGAATTCAGGCTGGAAAAAATTTCAGCGGGTCCTCTTCAAACCAACACCTACCTTATTTCATCAGGCGATGAAGCCGTGCTCATAGATTCAGGGGCAGGTCACAAGGAAATTATTGAGGAACTTTCTCTTGATGGAATTAAAGTCAAAGCGTTCATCATGACCCATGGCCACTTCGACCACATTTTTGAAGCAATGGAATTCAAGCGAGAGCTTGGCTCCCAGTTGATGATCGGGAAAGATGAAGAATCCATCTTGGAATGGTCATATTCTGTCTCGGAAAGGTATATGGGAAGGGCTATGGAACCAGTTGCTCCTGACAGGATACTGCATGACGGAGACACAATTTCCCTTGGAAAATCAGGACTCAGGGTTATTTCACTTCCCGGGCACACAAAGGGGAGCATCGGCATCATTGCAGGGCCGCTCTTCTTCACTGGTGATGTCCTGTTCCAGGGCACAATAGGAAGGACCGACATTGGCGGATCCATGGAAGAGATGGAAAATTCACTTAAGAAAATCAAAAAGCTGGGCAAGAATTTGCTAGTATTTCCGGGGCATGGACCTGAGACGACCATCAAAAGCGAACTGGAAAACAATCCATTCCTTTCCGGGATGCATTGAAATCCCAATTGCAAAAGCTATTTTTTCTCCTCTATCATCTTCTTGTAGAGGAAATCCATCTTTTCCTTGAGGTCGTCAAGGCCTTTGGTTATCTTCGGTATTGTTTCATTATACATCTTCTCAAGGCGATCTATCTTTGTGACAAGGAGATCTACCTTGGTCTGCAGGCTCCTGCCATCACTCATGTCGCGAAGGGGGCTGCTCCTAACCTGTTCCTCTCTGGCTTCTTCCTTATCTGAATTCTTCCTGCCGTAGGTTCCAACCACCCGGTCCGTGTCAATGTTGTAGTCTACAGCGGAGGGGTACTTGCTGAAGATGTATGAGGAGAGCCTCATCTCTGTCTTCATCGCAGAAACGCACTCATCTGGCTCAAGCTCCATGGCCAGCCCGTTGGAGAAAAGTATTGTTATCCTGGCTTGATCACACATGGGGTAGTCGAATGTCCTGATCTTTTCATCCACCCTGTTTTCAAGCTCTGCATATATGCTGAAGGGCATTGATCCTCTCGAGGACTGAACCTCCCTCCTGAGGTCTACCAACCGTCTGTACCTGTTTGTCGCAGACAGTTTTTCCCTAAGCATATTGTGATCTGCCATCCCGGTTTTATAATGACCTAGAAGAAAAACATTTGCCGTTTTAGGCACGACCTAGCAATAAAGTCCACTTGAACAATTTGACGAAAATTTAATAATTGATACAGCCGAGAAACAATTACCTGGATAACCTGAGTGACATGGAAACCGGATGTTGCACTTTGAGAGTCCCATTTTCATTGTCAACCTCGAGGGTATCTCCCCTGTGTACGTTCAAGATAGTTCCCGGAAGCGCGTTTATTGATGCAAGATCCTTGAGGAGTGCCTCATCCTCGAAAACAACCCTCTTTACGGTGTACTGGCCGTCGTCTGCCAGCATGAGGGGGACCTCCTTGTACCTGACCTCCGGGTCAATGGGGTTACCATGGGGACATGTTTCAGGTTTGCCGAGATTCTTGAAGAGGATCTCGCCCCTCTTCCCGCTGAAGATGTGCTCAAGTTCCATGACTGATGCATGAGTTTCTTCCCAGGGTATTTCGAGAAAATTATAAGCAAACACCTCAGCGATCCTGTGCATCCTCACAAGTTCCCTGGCAGTGTTCCTCCCAACAGTTGTGAAGGAGATCTTCTTTCCGTCCTTGTTTATCAGGCCCTCTTCCGAGAGTTTTGTGAGATACTCATAGGCAGTGGGTGGGCTGATCCTGAGCCTGTTGGCAAGCTCCTTCTCGGAAATCCTGTCGAAGGATTCGAGGAACTCCCAGATCACCAAAAGGTAATCCTCCCGGTTGAGTGTCATCTGGATAATTATTTTAGACTGATAGATAAGATTTCCCAATCCTGCAATTTATAGTTGTTTCTAATTAGGTTCTCTCGTTAACTTTAATCTCATTAACGGGCTACCAAATTCATGTATACACGGCGTGGTGACACAGGCGAAACAGATACAGGCCGCGGAGAAAGGCTGAGCAAGGATTCCCTTCTGGTGGAGCTTGAAGGGACCAACGATGAACTCAACTCATTCATAGGCCTGGCCCGTGCAAAGGTTTCCTGGAACGACATGAAGGAGGACCTCGCAAGGGTACAGAGGGACATATTCACCATGGGGGAGCACATCATAAAAGCCGGAACAGGAAGAAACCTCACTGGGGGCGATACAAAATGGCTGGAGGAAAGGGTAGAATACTACAGGAAGGAAGTTGGCCCAATCCACCTCTTCGTCATCCAGGGGGGTTCAGAAGGGGCAGCGTACCTTCATGTTGCAAGGACGGTCTGCAGGCGGTATGAAAGGATGGTGGTATCGGGAAAGGAACTGCTGGGAATTTCCCCTGATGTGCTTTCATACGCAAACAGGCTTTCTTCGGTACTTTTCATGATGGCGCTTGCATCCAACAAAAGAATGTCAGTGAAGGAAGAGATTTGGGATATCAGGCCGCCTTCAGAGGCTAAATGATACTTCCTTCATGAAGGACTCCCGATCCAATAAGGCAAACTCACCAAATCTTCCCGAAAAGTCCTTCAGGAATCCCTGAATTATTGTTTCATCCTTCAGATCAGCGAAGCTCATCACTGAGGGATCCAGGCCGCAAGGCCGGATGCTGTTGAATCCTGAAAGTACGTCTCTGGATGTATTTATGGAGATGCCATGAAAGCTGATCCCATGGTCAATGGCCATTCCAATGGAGGCAACCTTCCTTTCTCCAGTTTCTGTTTTGACCCAGATTCCCGGTTCATTGCCAACGCTTGCGGTATAGCCTGCCTGATCCAGAATTTTTATTACTGTGTTTTCGACGAAGTGCACGAAGTTTCTCACATCGATATTTCCATAATCGCTAATGTCCACAACGGGATAGATGACTTTCTGCCCTGGTCCATGGTAGGTGACATCTCCACCCCTCTCTGTCTGTACAGTCTCAACGCCCCTGTAATTCTCCTCTATGGGCTTCCTGCCCAGCGTGTATACCGGTTCGTGTTCAAGAAAAAGAAGAAAGCCTCTCCTGTTGCCGTCCCTGACGAGGCTCAGGAGATGCTTCTGCAGCCTGTACGCGTCCTGGAAAGAAATCTTTCCAAGGTCAGTTGCGAGGTTTGAAGTGTAGCGGTAGCCCATATGCACCTTCGGCAGCTTCCTTAAGGCCCTCTGATATTGTGGGGTGCGGGTGTATTGTGAGCCCTATGTCCATGGCCATA
>JAJZOK010000088.1:0-1678 GCA_021811525.1 Thermoplasmata archaeon
TTCTGCATGATGTATGACTTGTTGAGCGCATATGACATACCTATTCTGAAGCTGGCATTGTTGAATGGTGCAACATGGTCATTCATCCAGAGATAGAAGACATAAGGTGCCTGTTCCTTGACGTTTGTAATGTTGTTCTGGGTTGTGAGTGCGTTGTAATCGCTCAGGGCAGGGTTAACTGCTGAAATTGCGCCCTTTTCAAGTGCAAGATCTGCGGTTGCTGTTGAAGTGTACTTCTCAACGTAGTAGTGCTGTATGTGGGGAACTCCCATCCAGAAGGTTGGGTTTGGGACCAGCTCGGCACCTGCAACATTTATTGTCTTAAGGGCGAAGGGCCCAGCAGAGATAATCTGGTTGTATGGTCCCATGTTTGTAAAGCTACCAATTTTGCCTGGGTTACCATTGTCGTATTGGCTCCATGCCTGAGGGATGATAATCTGTGTCGCGATGTACTGGAACCAGAGAATATTCTTGCTTTTGAGTTCGAAAACAACAGTTGTGTTGTTAGGAGATGAGACATTCTTGATTGCAGGTGTTATGCCATTGAAGTCAAGTGTCTGGTTGTCCTTCAGAACATTGAAGGTATATATGACATCCTGGGCCGTTATTTCTCCATCAGAAACATTCCCCTTCACCCAAACTGCGTTGGGGTTAAGATGGAATGTTATGTTTTCTCCACCAATTGTGTTGTTCGCAACAGACCAAGAGGAGGCAAGCCATGAGGTGAAATTACCACTTGGCCACTGATATGCAAGCTGTGTGGCATACATATCCTTCACTAAGATGCTAGCAAGACTGTTTGTTGCCGTTAGCGGGTTTAAGTCAGCAACATTGGTATCTACAGCTGAGCCAAAAATAAAAGTTCCACCGTTGCCGGAAGCAGCATTGGAACCTGGAAGCATTGCTGTAAAACCTATGGCCACAAATGCAATAGCTACGAGAACCACTGCAAATTTAAGACCGGTACGTTTCATTTGTCGTTGAAATAAATCTCTATATTTAAACGTACGTTTAATAAAATATCATTTGTTATGATAATTATCAAATTAGAATTACCTGTAGAATAAATTTACCAAAAATTATGAATTTCGGCAGAGTCTTTAAATATTATGTCCCATGTGCATTGAAAATTAGGGACGAAAATAAAGAGTGGGCTTTTGGAAACATGCCCCACATGATTTATTCATAACAAACGTCATTACTCATATTTCTGTTTCATTATATGTGGGTAGTTTTAACGGTTTGTAATGGGTTATATCAGGTAACATGCTACGGTGTGTCCCTGGCTTATTTCCTTCATCTCCGGCCTTGATGTCCTGCACTTTTCCATTGCAAATGGGCATTTGGAAACAAAGCTGCATTCATCCTTTCCGGAATTTACAACATCCATTGAATATTCTATTGATGCAATTTCCTTGTCCACGGATTTGTTCTTTTTTGAATCTGGGATTGAACTGATGAGCAACTGGGTATAAGGATGCTTTGGGCGGTTTACCACTTCGTCAGCAGGCCCAATTTCAACTATCTGCCCAAGGTGCATAACGAGAAGCCTATCTGCGATATATTTGGTAATTACAATATCATGGGAGATAAATGCCATAGAAACCTTGTTCAATGTTGCTTGTTCCTTCAAAAGGTTCAGTATATCCGCCCTGATGGAGACATCGAGCATAGAAAC
>JAJZOK010000088.1:1778-7743 GCA_021811525.1 Thermoplasmata archaeon
GTGTCCATTTATTCATCTCCTACCCTGGGAAATAGCAAGCAGAGAGGTGTTCACTATCAACTTGTTCCAGCTGAGGTTCCTCACTCCTGCATCTTTCAGTCGCCTTGGCACATCTATCTGCAAACGCACATCCAATTATTTCCCTGTTCAGCACTGGGGGCTTTCCTGGGATACCTTTCACTTTCTTGCCAGAGTCTTCAAGGGAAGGAATGGATGATAGGAGGGCAATTGTATACTGGTGCTTAGGGTTATTCATGATATCGGTCGCCTTCCCAATCTCAACAATTTTCCCGGCATACATAATGGCAATCTTGTCAGCAATCACCCCAACAAGAGAAATATCATGTGATATGAAAAGGATGGAAAGTCCAAGTTCATTCCTTAGGGACTCGAGTTTCTTTATGATCTGGTCTTGAACGACAACATCCAACGCTGTGGTGGGCTCGTCTGCTATTAGGACCTTAGGTTCGCATGATAGGGCTATAGCTATGTTAACCCTCTGCTTCATTCCTCCACTGAGTTCATGAGGATACAGGCTTCTGACTCTATTTGAAATGCCTGCCATTTGCAGAAGCTTGTCAACACTATTCATAGCCTCAGTGTAGTTGTAATCATGATCTATCATCACATCTATGATTTGATCCTCAACTTTCATCACTGGATTCAGAGAATTCATTGAACCCTGGAATATCATGGCAACTTCCTTCCACCTGTATCTCCTCAGGTCCGGAGGCTTGAGATTCAATATATCCTCTTCATGACCTCTCCCGTAGTAATTGAGGGAGCCACCCATAAGCTTTGATGGAGGATATATGAGCTTCAGGAAAACAGAAGCGAGAGTGGATTTCCCACATCCGCTTTCACCAACCAGGCCAAGAATTGAGCCTTTGTCCAGCTGAAAAGATACGTTTCTAACGGCGTCAGTTTTTTCCTTCTTAGACACATAGCTGATGGAAATATCCTTCAATTCCATGATTCTCTCTCCAGCCATTTTAATACCTCCTGATCCTGCTGCTGGTTTCAGATACCGCGTTGGAAAGCAAATTTGCCCCAATGCCTAATGCCATTATTCCGAAACCTGGAGGGAGAAGCCACCACCAGGCCTTGAAGATAATTGCATCCTCTGTTTCAAACCAGTATAGCATTGTGCCCCAATTGATCGAATTTATGTTACCCAATCCGAAGAATGCGAGGCCAGCCTGAGCTACAATCGCGCCTACCACGATAAATATGGAATTTATGAATATGATGGGCAGTACATTGGGAATGAGATCACGAATGATAATCCTGAAACTGCTGAGGCCAGAAAGCCTCGAGGCCAACACAAAAGACCTCCTTTTCAAGCTCAAAGTCTGAGACCGAATAATTCTTGAGTTAAATGGCCAGCTCAGCACTGACAGGATCAAGATTGTGCTCCAGATTGTAGGGGGAAGGTATGCCGACAATATGACAAGCAATGGAAATCCGGGAATTACCAGCAGTATGTCCACCAGCCTCATGAGAACATCGTCCGTAACACTACCCATATAACCTGCTGTGATTCCAACGAGGGTGCCAATAGCCATTGCAGCTATTGCCACAATGAAACCTACCATAAGTGACACGCCAGTTCCATAGAGGAATTCTGACATGACATCCTCCCCCACATAATTGGTGCCCAGAAGATGGGCTGCAGATGGGGGCAGGTAGATTCCAAATGATGTATCGTAAGGAGAATATGGTGAAAAAATCCTCCCCAGTACCGCTATCAGGATCATTGCGATGAAGATTAATGCCCCCGCCTTTCCTTTCCGATTGGACCATACATTCCCAAGAAATTCCAGTACTGCGCTCCGTCTTTTCAGGGAGGACGCCGAAATTCCCTGTCCTGATGGAAATTGGCCATTTGGCATCATTCAAGCATCACCCTTGGATCAAGGAAGCTGTAGAGCAGGTCAACAATGAAGTTTGCTATCACCACTGTAATAGTAATAACTAGGAAAATTCCATCAATCAAAGGAAAATCACTGGTTGTAACGGCAGTGTACAGGTACCACCCTATGCCTTTGTAGGAGAATACCTCCTCAATAAGGAATGCCCCGCCAACAATGTTTCCAAATGCAAGAGCCACAGAAGTTGCCACCGGGAGCCTTGCATTCTTGTTAATATACATCTTCTTCAGCCTCCAGGTCTTTAATCCCTTGGCCCTGGCCATCATGACATAGTCTTCATTTATTATGGTAGATATCGTATTTCTCATAAGCAGGGCAAAACCCGGAAAGGAAATGAGCACAAGAGTAAGGATTGGTATTGCAGAATGGTAAAGTACGCTGGCGATAAATGCAAGGTTGGGTCCAACGGTAACGTTTGTGGAAAATGCATGGGCAACAGGGAATAAGCCTACCCCGTTGATGACCACCATTAGCCCGAACACAATTTGCAGAATCAATCCCAACCAGAATACAGGCAACGACTGAAGGCTGATCGATATGGTGGAAACCATAGAATCGGTCTTTCCCCCGAGCCTCCATCCTATGAAAGAGGCTATGGAGACCCCGAGTATTACGGAGATGACCGTTGCAGATCCAAGTAAAAACAACGTCCAGGGCAATGCACCTGCAATTATAGAACTCACAGAGGCAGGATAAAAGTAGAAAGATACGCCAAGGTTCCCGTGAAACAGTGCTACCATGTACCCAACATACTGCTGCCACAATGTCCCGCTAAGGTTAAGCTGGCTTTCAACCAATCTGAGTTCCTGTGGCGTTATATGGTTCCCATACCTGGTCAAAAGAACCGTTAGAGCTGGGTTGCCTGGGATCAACCGGGGAAGAAAGAAATTTATCGATATGGCAACAAAAAGGGTAAAAACAAGGTATAGAACACGGCGCCTTACGTATCTAAGCGTTAGCACTTCAAACCGATTAAATTATCATTATTAAAACTTATTCAATTAGATATTCTTTTTTGACAAAATTGTTAGTTAATTCTAATAATATGACCAAAGAAAATGCTAAAGTTCATATTTTGTTCGGAACTATTAAATATCTAGAATTTGTTGACGATCAAATGTTACCAAAAAAATTAATCGGGATTGCCCTGGTAGCGCTAATGTGTTTTGGCGTTCTCCAGGCTCTGCACCCTGTGTCCGCTGCCACCACATCAACAGGACCAACAAACGGTGGCACGTTTATTTTGGGGACTACAGAGGATGAATTGGTTACAAACCAGAACCCTTTGACTGCAAGCGGCCTGTCAGGCGATATTCTAGGCATCACGTATGCTGATACCCTGGCTTATGTTTTTGAGAACAACGGAACATCAATGCCATGGATTGCAAGCAGCTGGAATCTGACAAATGGCGGGACGACGTTAACATTCAACCTGGTGCACAACGCCTACTGGATGAATGGAACGCAGAAAGCCATGCAGTTCACCTCACAGGATGTTCTTTTCACATTCAACGTGCTCAAGGCAAACAAAACTCTGGATGTCAACGGAGTATTTCCTGCAATCACTAACGTTTCAGCACCTAACAGCTACACAGTTGTTTTCAAGCTGAATGCGCCTAACCCAACCATGTTTGACTACATCGCCAGCCAGGTCATAATTCCACACACCTGGGCTGCCTATGAGCCGAACCTTTCAGACATCGGAAGTTATACCAATATGAACATAGGCCACCAACTCAGCCTTGGTCCAATGGTTCTACAGAACATCAGCACATCTTCAGTGACAATGGTTGCGAACCAATTCTTCTTCAAGGGAGCACCACACTTTTCCAAGGAAGTTCTTGACCTTTATGAGTCAAGCTCATCCATGGTGGAAGCACTTGAAGCCGGAACCATAGATGCAACCTATGTCGACCCGAACAATCTCTATGGCCAGATCAATAACTATACCGGGCTAAAGGCAGTTGCCTTCAAGACAGCATTCAACCTTGCACTTTGGTTCAATGACAAAGTTGCACCATACAACAACACAGACTTCAGAATCGGGCTTTCCTATGCTATCAACTATACTGCTATCCTTACAAAGGCAGAAGATAACCTAGGAGGACAAGTCAACCTTGGAGGACTGCCATGGACCCTGTCTTCGTATTACAACAAGAGCGTAGGGGCACCAACATTCAACTATACAATGGCAAACCATTACTTCAAACTGGCTGGCCTTCACCAGGGTTCAAACGGCCAGTGGGAGTATGCGAATGGCACTGTGGTTACACTTAATTTTGTTGACCTCAACGAGGCAGACTGGGACACTGCTATGACACTGATGCAATCTGAACTTAAGGCTGACAACTTCACGGTTTCCTTCAAGGTTGTCCCCACACAGGTCTGGGTTACTGACATATTCTCAACACCGAATTATACCCAAGCCAGTTTCTTCAACTTTGGTCCGCTTCTTGCTAACCCATGGTTTGCTCTTTGGGCTGAATATTCATACAACGGATACTGGAACTTTGAGGGCTACAACAACCAGACAGTGAACCACCTGTTCAATGTATCAATGAACGAGACGTTCAACTCACCAGCATTCAACAAGACCCTCGACCAGATCCAGGGTATAATCGCAAGCCAGAGGCCTACCCTTCCAGTAATGGGAGCTGAGGTTTACTACGGATATGCGACAAACAAGGTTGCAGGATTCTATCCTGACCAGCAGCTTATCAGCCCATTGGACTCCCTTTACGCATACTCCCTGAACCCACCAACCAGCAACAACACTATTTATTACATAATTGGTGGTGTCGCAGCTGCAGTTGTCATAATAGGAGTCGTTGGTGGGCTGGTTGTATCTAGAAGGAAGAGGGCAAAGGAGTAAACTCCTTTCCTTTTTCTAATTTTTTTATTTTTTTAATTTAAGAAAAATTCTTTTTTAATTCAATATTGCCTCGTTGTCCGGTTCTCCGGTGAGAAGCATATGAATGGCGAAAAACAAATCATAAAAATATGGAATGAAAAATATCCTTTAGATCCAGTTTCTCCAGAAGTTCTCCGTTACAAGTACCTCGACTCACCTTACCTGAAACCTGTTGGAAAAATAGTTTCCGAAGAAGCATTTTCATTATCAGGTGTCAGAACAAGCAATTTCCTATATGAAGATGATTCGGAAGAAGGCTGGATCCTGTGGGCCGGCTTTCAGAGAAGAAAATCATTGATCAGCCTCATTGAATCCCAGATTAAGGAATTTGAGAAACTCGGGGCTAAGAAAGTGTCGTATTCTTCATTCACACCTTATTACTTTCTTCCAGGCGTTGACAGATCTGCTTATCCAGAGCTTTACGAAGTCTTGCATGAAATTGGATTCCGGGTAAACTCAACTGCCTTAAGCATGGCCAAGAATTTGGACACATTGGATGAAACGCCACTTGCAGAAGCTCCAGGCATTCATATTGCAGACTTTATGCCAATATTTACAGAGCAATTGCTTGACTTCATTAAAAATAACTTCAATTCTGACTGGTATTTCAGGGCAGAAGCTGTTGCAAGCAAAGGTGAACCAGAGCAGATATGCCTGGCATTGAAAGATGGCGACATAGTTGGGTACTCAATGTTTTCTGGGCCTGAAGGAAGAACCTGGTTTGTGCCTGGAGAAAGATTCGGGCCATTTGGGGTAAGAGAAGACTTTAGGGGTAAAGGCATCGGCAAGTCCCTTCTAGGTAGAACTCTTCTGCATATGAGGTCCAGGGGCATCAAAGTTGCGTATTTCCTGTGGACAGATGAGAAAGCTTCCCACCTTTACCATAGATTCGGATTCATGAAAAAGAGAACTTTTGAAATAATGGAATTGAAGCTATAGGTCCCATCTGTTATTTGCAACTGGCAAAATATTCCTATTTCAAAAGGTGCTCTGGCACATTCATTCCCTTCACGAGGTCGGAAGTGGACTCTGCATTCCTAATTACAGAGACACCTTGAGGGCCGATCAATATCTCTGCTGGCCTGAGGTGCCCGTTGTAATTGCTGCTCATGCTTGACACATA
>JAJZOK010000119.1:0-11801 GCA_021811525.1 Thermoplasmata archaeon
AACACAAATGTTACCAGAAGGTAGAGAGAGGCATTGACCAGCAATCCTGAAGGAATCAGCATAGCTGCCACAACTGCTGGAAGGCTTTCAATCACATAAATTACCCACACTGATTCCTTCTTCACCCCTATGGATTCTGCAAGTCCCCACGCACTAGCTAGGGAAATGACTACAAGTGCAACAAAGCTAGCGGATATGAGCCCCAATCCAAAAATTATGAGTGAATACTTTCCAGCTATTGGAGAGAGCACTGCCCCCAGCTGAGATGCAGTCGCAAAGGCCCCACTTTGGCTTGCCCCTTTTACTCCTGTAAAAGTCATTTCAATAATTATCATGAGGATTTCAGTAGCAATTGCTCCGATCAAAGTTTCTTTCCTCATTATACCAAGCGATTTCCGCTTCTGGCATGCATTATCTTCCAGATTCAGTTCCTTGGACTTGATGCCTGTAGCCGATGCCTGAAAGAAAATCATGAATGGCATTACTACTGCACCCACATTTGCTGCAAGAAGAAAGAAAAATGTAGGTGAAACTTGAAATTGCATGGGATCTGCAAGGCGGGATCCAAGCGGCTCAATACCTTTCATCAAAAGTGTAATTGTCAGGCTGGCGAGCAAGATTAAGCTCACAAGTATAAGGGGCCTTTCTGCCTTTACATACTTCCTCTTGGTTACCAGCAAAATGTGCATTAAATAAATCACTGGGATAGTCAAGTAAATAGATAGGCCGACAATCTCTAGACCCACTGCTATGCCAATATATTCGATTGCATAAGTTACTACATCAGTTATTGCCATGGGCACTGTCATCAAAAGGGAAACTCTTCTTCCGTAATTTTCCCGTATAACTGTTCCAAGACCTTTTCTTGTGGCAATGCTAATTCGGCCTGCAAGTTCCTGGACGATGTATAATGGGATTATGAGAACCAGGAAGAGCCATATAAGCCCATATCCGTACAGGGCACCAGTTTGTGCGCCACCGATAATACAGGCTGCATCCACATCTGCCATCATGACAAGCCATGCTGGTCCGAATTGCTTGAAGAATCCGTTCCCCTTAAGTCTGCTATTTAGGTATTTAATAGCTTCCCCGCTGCCAATCAATGTCATCTGGCAATCTCCAAAGTCAGTCTCAAGTAAATTAGGTGAACCTAAAAAATGTTTTCGTAGGATTAGAATTTTCAAGAGTTTAATCGAAATAAAATGATAATAGTACTACACTCGGGCATGCGTGAAATACTGAATATTCCTCATATGAACTGAAAAACTAATAAGGAAAACAGTTCTGGCATTTCCAATGGTTAACAGTGATGCACCAAAGGCAGCAATGTCATGGAGTTCCGGAAAAGATTCTTCCATGGCACTTTTTGAGGTGTTAAACTCCGGCAGGTACGATGTGGTAACCCTTCTGACCACTGTAAATTCAGATTATGAACGGGTCTCCATGCATGGCGTCAGGGAAGATCTGCTCCAAAGGCAGGCAAGGGCCTGTAGTTTGCCAATTCTTAAGGTTAAAATACCAAAAAAGAGCACCAATGAGAACTATGAGGGCGCAATGCAAGAAGCAATAGGCAAACTAAAACACCAGGGTGTCAAATATATGATTTTTGGTGACATCTTTCTTCAGGATGTGAGGGATTACAGAATCAGAATGATGGAAGGAACGGGGATTGAGCCAGTTTTCCCGCTATGGGGAAAGGATACGACTAGGCTTGCCAAGGAAATTTTCGATGCTGGAATTAGGGCCAAAGTGTCCTGCCTGGATCCAGCGAAGGTGGGTATATCACTGGGGGGAGCTGATTTCGACCAAGAATTCCTCGAAAAACTGCCAAGCGGCGTTGACCCCTGTGGAGAGAACGGGGAGTTCCACACATTCGTATACAGTGCACCTTTCTTTAAGGAGCCAATAAGGATAAGAACTGGAGAATCAGTTTTAAGGGACGGGTTTTACTTCACTGATTTAGTTCCTGAATAGAAACTTGGATCACTTGAATTCCCATTCTAAATTCTGAAAAATGATTAAATGCAAATACCACATAATTGCGTATGGCAAGCTTAAAGGATTTTCAGGGTGCTACCCAGTGGGACGTTGCCCTAAAGATACATGAACTGAATGAGGCTGGCAGCCAGGAATTCAAATCAGCAGAATACCTAATCAATGTGTTGAAGTCAAGAGGATTTCAGGTAAAAGAGCACTACAATGGAATACCTACCGCATTCCGTGCTGAAAAGGCCATCGGAAGGGGAGGACCAACTGTGGCGTTCTTAGCTGAATATGATGCACTCCCCGGGATAGGCCATGCGTGCGGCCATAACCTCATTGCAGCTTCTGCACTTTTCTCTGCAATCAGGTCCACTGAAAAAATCCAAAACGGGAAGATAGTTGTCATTGGAACGCCCGATGAGGAAGGAAGTGGAGAATTCTCTGGGTCCAAGATACTCATGGCAAACAGTGGGGTCTTCGAGGATGTGGACCTTGTACTCGGCTCCCACCCCGGAGACAGCTGGGATGTGGGAAGACAATCTCTGGCTGTCCGGGATTATGAAGTAACTTTCACGGGGCTTGCTTCCCATGAAGCTGCAGATCCAGATAAAGGAAGGAGCGCCCTTGATGCTGCAATACTAACGTATACGGGTGTGAACATGATGAGGCAGCATGTGAGAAGGGACCTCAATGTAGTAATTCATGGCATAATAAAGGAAGGGGGGACGGCATCCAATGTTACACCGGAGAGGGCTGTGCTTGTCTATGGCATAAGGTCTTCCAGCGTGAAATACCATGGGGAGCTTGTGAAAAGATTCGAGAAGATAGTGGAAGGTTGCGCAAACGCTACCGAAACCCGCCATAAAATAAAGGAAATCGGGCCACTTTTTGCCACCACAAAGATAAATTCTACCTTATCCAACTACATCAGGGACAGGCTGAACGAAAAGGGAGCTCAGTGCCCTCCTCTGGAAGAAACTTTCTCCAAGCAGCCTGGGGGTTCCACTGACTTTGCCAATGTATCACAGGTTAAGCCTGCACTTGAAGTGGATTTCCAGATCGCTGATGAAGGCACGCCGTGGCACTCACATGTTTCACTCGAAGCGGCCAAATCGCCCAGGGCAAGGAAAGCACTGGACTTGGTTATTGAGGTTCTCAGCGACACCGCCAGAAAATATACAGAAGATGCTGATTTCAGGGAGAAGATTAAACAGGACTTTCAATCATCGGGCAATTGACTTTCTCCCCATACATATTCTAGGAGGCTCGTCCATATAGGTGGCTTGCCAAAATTTAAAGTAAAATCAAGCCTCTAAGACATGGGTTGCCAACGCCAATCTGGTATGATCAGAGTTGAAACCTAAGAGAGGAACGGATATCTATGGCTGAAAGAAGTTCTGCACCGACAAAGAAACAGTTAGATTTTATAGACAAACTGAGAAGCGCATCCCCAGAACGTGAGGAAGTAGTCTTCAAATTCCTTGATTCTAAGGAAAAGGGAAGCATAAGCGAACTTTCTGTTCCCGAAACCTCTGAACTTATAGACCGGCTTAAGGCGATAAAAGTAGAGGGCGAAAATATTTCTGCAGGATTTGCAACAGGCAAGCAGATAAGCTTCCTGACAAATCTTCAGGACACTGAAGAGAGAAGAAATGCTGCGAGGGAGTATCTTCACAAACTGGGAAAGACCTCGGTGAACGAACTTGCCATCAACGAAGCCTCTGAACTTATTGACTCCCTTATGAAAATGCCCAGGGGAGATAGGCTAGACGCATCTGAGCTGGCTCCAACCTCAAAGCAGCTTAAGTTCATACAGAGTTTACAGAAGTCCCCCAATGGAACCGGGACAATAAGTTCTTACCTTAAGAAACTCAGAAAGGGGCAGCTGGAAGAACTCACCAGGAAGGAAGCCAGCGAACTGATAGAAATGCTCAAAAGCTCATCCCAGTAAATTGGATAGTTCTACTCTGGCCTATATTCGTTTCTTCATATAGAATCAAGTGATCTATTGTACCAACATTTTTACAATATACCTAAGATATCACCGAACATGGGTTCGGCATTAGCCCTCATGTCATCATCGGATAAACTCAAGATCATTACGGATTCATTCAAATCCTCACAAATTATTGGCATTTTAGATGGAGAAGGGCCCATAACCGTATTCGCCCCCATTGATATCGCGGTCGCACAGGGACATGCAGGAAAATTCAAGGTCGCGCAGGGAAATTCTGACCAATTCCAGATACTTGTAAAGTATCATGTGGTGAAAGGTTACTACCCCACCAAGGTACTTATGGAGTCTCTGAAGAAGAAAGGGCATCTGGAGCTTGAAGCGCTGTGCGGGAAAAAACTTGTAATTAGGGCATCGGGATTTTTTAGGACCCATATCAAGATCAATGATGCAAATATAGTGTCTGCAGACCTTGCTGCTGATAATGGTGTTATTCACACAATCGATACTGTCCTTTTCCCGCCATAGTTCACATCTGGCATCAAGTTCATTTTCTTAAAGTCCTATTCCGCCGTCCACAACCAGCGTATGGCCAGTAATGAAGGTGTTTTCAGGATTTAGGAGAAAAGCCACTGCCCTGCCAATGTCTTCGGGCTCACCCCATCTTTTCATTGGCGTCGCTTTCTTAATCTTGCTGCTGAATGATTCATTTTCCCATCCCTCACGGTTCATGTCAGTCCTGACATATCCCGGTGCAATAGCATTCACCCTTATTCTGGGAGCCAGTTCCTTGGCGAGCCCCCTGGTCAGGTGGATTAATGCGGCCTTTGAAGCCTGGTAACCATGGGCCCAAGGATCTGCCCTGAATCCATAAACAGATGAAATATTCACGATGGAACCGCCATCAACTATGGTTTTATTCAGGTTTCTTGCAAGGTAGAATGGAGCCGAAAGGTTGAGGCCAATAATCTTCTCCCAATCCTCATCCTTGATCTCATCAAGGGTTGTTCCCTGATATATTCCGGCATTATTTACGAGTGCAAAGAGCCTTATTCCCCTTTCCAGCAGCTTTCCAGTGAATGCTTCGATCTGCGATCTTGAGGTAAGGTCAACCTGGATTGGCTCTGAATTGGCTCCAATCGCCGAAATTTCAGCAGTAGCCCGTTCAGCTTCCTTCCGGTCTGAATTGAAGGTAAAGATAATGTCGTAACCTTTCGCGGCCAGTTCCAGAGATATGGCCTTTCCAATACCCCTGCTTCCCCCAGTAACCAGCACAGTCTTATTGCTTGAAATATCTGACATTTGAAGTTAACATCCCCTAAATCGATTTTATTGTTGTGATGCTTGCCTCTCTGCATCCTCACGAATTTTTTTCAGTGCTGATATGGCCTCATCCACATGATGTTTGGCATTCATCTGGGAATTGTAGACATGGGCGATCTTCCCATACCTAGAAATAACAAACGTAGTCCTGGGAGGCAGAATTGATCCTTTGACATCATACTTGCGCCGAATCTCCTTTTCGGGGTCGCTTACCAGGGTAAACTGGAGCTTGTGGTGGTCTTTGAACTTCTTATGGGAATCTGTAGAGTCAGAACTCACCCCTATAACTTCTGCGCCCAGTTCCTTGATATCATCCCAGTGGTCCCGGAATGAACAGGCTTCCGCCGTGCAGCCCGGAGTCTCATCCTTTGGATAGAAATACAGAACCACCTCCTTCTCCTTAAGAAGCTCGCTGAGCTTTATGCTGGCGCCGCTGTCTGTGCTTGCTTCAAAATCTGGAGCCGTATCACCGATGTTCAATGCCATTAGCAATATCAGCAATTACTCCTATTTAAGAATTGATTTTGGCCCTTGAATAATGGATTCGGCTATGCGAACTGGCCCGCTTCCCTTGACAGGGTTGCATCATGGCTAAAATTTGCAGCAAAACCCCATGAGGAATAAGACGGATATGTGCCGTGGAGATGGATAATTGATGATATCGAAGGAAATGGTTGAATCCATTGGGATATCTTACCCAGAAAAATTCCACATGAATCTAATGGAGGAGCCTTTTCCATGGTTCCTGCTTTCTTTACTATTTGGAGCCCGGATACCTGAATCCATCGCTGTGCGCACATTCTACATGTTCAAAAGTGAAGGACTCCTTACACCTGAATCCCTTATAAAACGCGGTTGGGAAAGCCTTGTTGTGCTACTGGATTCAGGAGGATACACAAGGTATGACTTCAAAACTGCAACAAAGCTGATAGAGGCCTCTAAAAACATAATTTCGGTAGGCTCACTCAATAAAATCCATGAATCCTCCTCTGAAGTAGATCTGCCCAATAACCTGAGATCGCTGGCAAAAGGTATTGGAGACGTCACAATAGGCATTTTCCTGCGTGAAATGATCGGTATCTGGAATAAGGCCAAGCCGCTTCCAACTCCTCTGGTTAGGGCAACAGCCAGTATGCTTGCAATAGATCCTGTTTTACTTGCCTCAGCGTTAGGAGTACGTTATGGGTTAATGGAATCCTTCCTTGTCAATGTTGGAAGGAGGTGTTTCAGGTCAAGTTGCAGGAAATGCATCTTTCCTGACCAGCGCCAAGAATATCTCAAGGAGAGCAAGAATCCGCTGTTGCAGCGCCGATAAGCATTTAACAAGTTAGAGTACAAGCCAACTGATTTTACCAGTGATATTGGAAGTTGCGTGAGCCATCCCTATTGCTGTCAACACAAGGTTGTGTGATCCAAAAAAGGAGAATTTAAATGGAGGAAATATAGAATCCTTTAATCTGGGTTCTTGGCGTTTTCCAGTTCAGCCCACTTCTTTTCAAGCTGAGCCTTGAGGTTGGTAGTCTTCGCACTCTTGTCCTCTTTCCTGCGCAATTCCTCAGGTGACCTCAGCCCACTCCCAACATCGTACCTGAAATTGATGATTGAAGATTTAGTGGTCTTGTACCTGTTTGAAAGCTCGGCAATTCTTGAATCCACCGAACTCAGAACGTGTTTCATGACTCCATATTCAAGGGAATCCTGCAGGGCCCTTCTAATGACATCAAGTGCTGATTCATTTTCCTGGCGAAGAAGGTTTATTGCTGAAAGCTCTTCGAGACCTAGGGTTATGCTGACCTCTTCAAGGTCTTCAAGTTCCTCCGGGTCTTCCGGTTTCGGTTCAGTTTTTTTCCCTTTATTTGAAACCATGATTTTCATCCTTAATTATCCAAAGGATGATTTCGATTAGTCTTCGATATAAATAGTTTCAGGCTAAAAGAAAGTGACAAGTAGATCACTTACTTTGATCTACTTGCTGCATCCCTATAGCCCAGAGCATTGGCAAACTGCACATCTTCTGATGGTATCTTAATCATTGCGCCCGGGGCGAGAGATTCCAGTTTGTGCCCAATAAGGCTTGATCCTCCACCAACAGGTATGAGTGCAGTTATCCTGTCAAGCTCTTCCCTGAGGTTTTCCCTGAGTTTGTCAAGGATCCTTGAGGCAAGGTTGTTAAGTATTGGCTCTGAAACTGACGGGCCGCCTACCTCTCTCTGCTTGAATACAACGGTCTGGGAGATAGCTTCCCTTGCTATATCAGTCGGAACGATGAATCCCGTTTCCTTGGCAATTGCCTTGCCTATTCCGGATACAACATCTCCTACGCCAGCCTGTATGCTGAAGGACATTCCTACAACAGGCTCCATGTTCTTGAGATTGACTGTTAGGACATCAGTCGTCCTGGATCCGATATCAATTACCACGCCATATCCGTACTGCGTTTTTATGAGTCCCTGGTCAAGAAGGAACAGTGCTGCCCCCACGCCCTGTGGCCTCATTACTAGTTTTGAAATCTTGAACTTCCTGACTTCTCCGGAAGCGGCTTTCAGCGATATTTCCTTGCCCTCCAGAAATTCCTTTGCAGCGGCAACTTCGTGCTCGAATGTACCCAGAGGCGTTCCGCTGCCTATTGTCAATTCAGTTAAAGCTCCATCCGTGCCCGCACCGCTTACCCAGAGGGCACCGGCCAGCAACGGAAGTGAATCAGGATCTGAAAGCCTGCCATCTCCCTGTGGTTCCCTTACGCTTGCTCCTGTGGCATCCTCACCAAAGAAGAAGGGCTCTCCATCGTCTATTGAAAGAACTGTTGTTGTTCCTCCGAATCCCCAGCCTTTTGTTTCTGTAGGGGCCCACCTGGATGGGAACTTCTCTCTCTTTCCATCGGCTCCTATGACTTTTGTGTCTCCGTATCCCAAGTCAACTCCTATTGTTATCAAATATCCTCACCTTTTCCATAATCCCGGAACCATAACATGGGGTAGTAACAAACATGGACGTTCTGGGGCTGTTTCCTAGATTTCCCATAATGCCATAGTTAGCTAATTGCAGTGCCATGCTACTCTGTTCCAAGCTACCTTCAATTGTCAAATACGCACTTAAATGTTTGCATCGTCATCATGAAAGTTCGCTTTTGGTTTGTTGCGTGTTTTCTAAGTTCCATATAAAATATATACCTTAGGTTCACTTTTTGCCTTTTTTTGTACTGTTTTATCTGCAGATGAAGTAACTGCTGCGTATCTATAATATATTTTTCCGTTATTACAAGACATGGACAAAATTGTAAACCAGCTTTATGAGCATGCTTCAGAAGTTGGCTCCAAAGGGCTCGACTCTACAGTTCTTGACGAAATTAAGAAGAGAATTGCAGATTCCATCATCACTTCCTATGGGGCCAGGAATGCCCCGCCTGTTGCAATCGAAAAACGTGCACTCCTACCGTCCTCTGGCAAGCACAATTCTCCAGTATATTTCACTGGCAGGGAGGCTTCTGTAGACCTTGCCACATTCATGAACGGCTCGATGACGAGATACCTTGATTACAATGACACTTACCTCTCAAAAGAGGCCCTGCACCCATCTGACAATGTCCCTCCAATATTATCAATGGCTTTTGCAAAAGATCTCTCCGGAATGGACGCAGCCAAGGCTGTAACAGTAGCTTACGATGTTGTTGGGGCGCTCTCAGATGCGGTTTCAATAAGGGATAGGGGATGGGATCATGTCACATATATATCAATTTCATCTGCAGCAGGCCTTGGACTCCTGTTAGATTTCGACTATTCCAAGTATGAGAACCTTATCAATCTAGCAATCAATAATAACATAAGTTTGAGGCAGACTAGAGCAGGCGAGCTCAGTATGTGGAAGGGCTGCACTGCTTCTGATGCCAGCAGGAATTCAGTTTTTGCGGCGCTTCTAGCAATGGAGGGGTTCACGGGCCCATCGCCGATATTCACTGGGGAAATGGGATTTTTCAAACAGGTGTCTGGAGAATTTGCTCTTGACCTGAAACCTGGAAAGGTCCTCAGGACCATGATCAAGAATTTTCCTGTTGAATATCATGCAATGAGTGCTGCGGAAGTCGCGCTTAACCTCAGGAACAAACTTGAGGGAAAGATAGAGAAGGTTGAGGTTGAAACTTTCGAAGTTGCCCATAAGATAATCAT
Organism: Thermoplasmata archaeon; assembly: GCA_021811525.1. The sequence goes on from JAJZOK010000119.1 coordinate 9,424, forward strand.
AAAGGATCCTGAGAAGCTTAGGCCAAAGACCAGGGAAACTGCAGACCACAGTATGCCATATATTGTTGCATACACTTTGAAGAATGGGGCCCCTAACCCGAATTCATATGATGAAGCCTATCTGAAAGACCCAGAGATCCTTAGGATTGTCGATGTATCGAGCTACAAGGTTACACAGAAGTTCAATGAAATGTATCCAGAGAACCTTCCAGTTAAAATCAAAGTTACCACCGACAAAGGAGTACTTGAGGAGGAAATGGATGTTCCTAAGGGTCATTTCAAGAAACCATACACTTGGGAGGACCTTGAGAACAAGGGGAAAGCTGTGATGGGTGAAACCAACGCAAAGATACTTGTGGAGTTTGTCAGGAATTTTGAAAAGCGGAGTGTAAGGGAACTCTTCGAGGTGATTTCCGATGTCAATTTTAAAGGATAATGTAAACCAGGGACCAGGGAAACTACGAGAACTCCTGAAGACAGAATTCGTGGCTGCCCCTGGAGTCTTCAACGGGATTACTGCCCTTCTTGCTGAAAGGGCAGGATTCAAGGCAACATACCTTTCAGGGTCAGGGGTGGCTGGGGCAATGGGTCTCCCGGATCTTTCTGTAACGACCTCAAGCGAAGTGGCAGAGGAGATCAGGAGAATCACTTTGGTAAGCAAACTCCCCCTTATTGTGGATGCTGACACAGGCTTTGGAGAGCCCATAAACGTAACTAGGACAGTTAGGCTCTTTGAAAGTTCGGGAGCATCGGCGATGCACCTTGAGGATCAGGTCTTGCCAAAGAGATGCGGCCACCTTAACGGTAAGAAGATTGTTGAAAGGGAGGAAATGACCAGGAAAATAAGGGTCGCAGCGGATACTAGGAAGAACCCGGATTTCATGATAATTGCCAGGACCGACGCACGGGCAGTAAACGGCATTGAGGATGCCATAGAAAGGGCCAATCTTTATGTGGAGTCAGGAGCGGACATGATTTTCACGGAGGCACCAGAATCTGAAGACGAATTCAGGAAATTCCGGAAGGGCGTAAAAGGCCCGCTTCTCGCCAACATGACAGAATTCGGCAAGGGACCACTCCTGTCTATTGAGGAACTCCTGAAGATCGGTTACAACGCTGTGATTTTCCCTTTGACCGCATTCAGGGTCTCCCTTAAGGCAATGGAGCAGACCTATTCCCACATCATGGCTGCGGGAACCCAGAGGGACTACATAGACAATCTGATGACCAGGGCGGACTTTTATGAAGTGATAGGTTATAACCAGTATGAGATTGAAGATGCGGAACTTTCCCGCAGATAGGGTGAATTATAATGACAGATGAAATCACGGTTCCAAAGGGACTCGTTAATGTTATTGTGGACAAGACAGCCATAGCAACCACTGACAATAGTGGTAACCTCCTTTACAGGGGCTACAGGGCAGTCGACCTTGTAGAAAAGAAGAGCTTTGAGGATGCAGCCTACCTTATTGTTTATGGGAAACTGCCTGGCCAGAGGGAGAGGGAAGAATTTATTGGAAAACTAAGAAGCAACTTTGGCGTTGATGAAAACGCCAGGGAAGTCATTTCAATCCTGAAGGAAAAGGACCTTATGAGGTCCCTAAGAAGCATTGTCTCATTTTACCCTTATAAACACACAGAGCCTGATGACCTAATGATTGAGATGGCTGCCAAATTCCCGGAATTCATCTCACTTTCATATCGGCTTGCCCATGGGCTGGAATCACTCAAACCAATCGAGGGCACCTACGCTGAGCGCTTCTATCACCTGATTACCGGTAAAAGTGACCCCCAGAAGGCGAAGTACCTCGGGATTCTGATGATACTTTACATGGAACATGAATTCAATGCTTCCACCTTTGCCCTCAGGGTTACCGCTTCAACACTCGCTGATCCGATTTCATCATTCACAACGGCACTTGCAACACTAAAGGGACCTTTGCACGGTGGGGCAAACGCTGAGATTCTTGATTTCTTCAAGAATTTCAAGAGCACAGATGAAGCCGTAAAGTATGTTGATGAACAGGTGGCAAAAGGGGAGAAAGTAATGGGTTTTGGCCACAGGATATACAAGAGGCTTGATCCTAGGGCCCAGTTCGTGAAAGCGAAACTGAAGGAGATAGCTCCAGACTCAAGAATTCTTCAAATAGCGGAAGCTGTTGAAAATAGAATGTGGGAGAAAAAGAGTGTCCCTGCGAACCTTGATTTCTATGCTGCAATCTACATGGATATCCTTGGTATCCCACAGGACTTTTACACTCCTCTTTTTGCCGCGTCCAGAGTATTCGGATGGGTGGCACACTACAAGGAACAACTCGCAGACAACAGGATCATAAGGCCGTCTTCAAAATATGTCGGTCCTTTTGACCTGAAACTAT
>JAJZOK010000119.1:11901-22856 GCA_021811525.1 Thermoplasmata archaeon
CCACCGGCATAAATCTTGAACTTCCGGATCTTGGCGATCTTGCTAGTGTGTATTACTGCCTCATTGGTTGAATCAAGGACCTCCAGCCCATTTATCTTGACCTTGAGCTTCATATTCTTCTCTATCTTGTAATCGCCCCGTATGAGCTTGTAGATTGATTTCTCAACATCGCCGATTTCAACTTCCGTGAGGAACCCAAGCCCGCCCATGTTGATGCCCAAGACTGGCCCCTTTGCCATCTGGGTTGCCCTCAAGGCAGTGCCATCCCCTCCGACAGCAATGATTATGTCTGCCTTAATTGCCTCCAGATCAGTGCCCCGGATTTCCAGAAACTTGGCACACTCCTTGTCATATATGGTCTGCCAGTCCTTTGGTATTAATTCCACGATTCTGCTGACAACCCTGGCACACCGTTCACAGTTTCTTCTGATCGTAAATGCAATCCTCATATGATTTCACCCAGCATTTCCCTGTTTCTTGCAGCAATAATGTTTGCCCTCACAGTAACATCAAGGCCCATGTTGAATTCCGATCCACTCTGGTCCACTACAACGCCTCCTGCTTCCCTCACAAGGATGACTCCCGCTGCCACATCAATATTCCTTATGTAAGAGCCCCTGCCGACATATGCCATCATGTCCACTGAGCCCCTTGCAACAAGTGCCATTTCAAGGGACGCACATCCCAGGGATCGGTGCCGCCCCGGGAGATCGATGAGCTTTCGCCTCATTTCATCACTGCATGCTCCGACGCTTATTGTGTATCCATGTATGGGGACTGGCGACACCCGGATGCTGTTTCCATTGTGTGTGCTTCCCTTGCCCCTTTCTGCATAGAAAACATCTCCCCTTGCAAGGTCCTTGATGTAACCTCTCGTGAGGCTCTTAAAATCATCGTTGAGAGTTGCTATAGAAACTGAATAGAATGGAATCTTGTTCTCTGCATTGAATGTCCCGTCCAGAGGATCGGTCAGGATAGTTTCGCTGTACTTTCTGTCAAGGAAACCAAGCTCCTCGCTCATTATATTGAATGGAAGATCATTTTCCTCAACGTACCTGACTATGATATCTTCACAGGCCTTGTCCAATGCATGGGTTGCGGTGCCATCTGCACCAATGCCGACCACATTCTTGTTCCTGTATTCGCCATTAGAGTCGTGCATTGACTCGAATACCTGGTCACCTATATTGGAAAAATCCCTGTAGAAATCTTCCATGCTGTTATGAATAATGTCAAGGAATAAAAAAAGATGTTTTGGGTTAATCAGGTGTTGTAAGGCTTTCCAAAAGTGTGTTGAGCCTCTGTGGAAGTCTCTTCAGGGCATATCCGAGTACATCAATGGCCTTGTAGGAACCATCCGTCTCAAACTGGAACACGAACTGTGTGTCATCTTCCACCAGCTTCACCGAAGAATAATCAAGAAGTTGTCTTACAGCCTTGCATAAGTTGTCATCTGTGAACCTTATTGTTTTTGAATCTTCTGATAGAACGCTTTGAGGGCACTTTTCCTTTATGGATGCCCATGCCTCAAAATCTGATTTTGTCACGACAAATTCCCTGTGGTACTTATAGAACACCCCAGATGTGGCCTGCCATTTTGTGTGGGTCTTTCCTCTTCCCATTATGGCCTCTCCAGTTACAAGGATAGCCTGTTTTGGCCCAAGCTTCACTATTGGGATGTCAGGATCGCTTGGCACTAGTTCCGGGTTTCCCATTGGCTGGAGGTCGGCAGATGTGACCACGGCCGGCCCAATCTTGTTGATTGAATAGGACATTGTGCATAGGGGACAACCTTTTCCCTCACAGACACACTCATCCCTGAAGTTCATTTTGGGGTCAGTGACCAGTGGCACAAGGGAAAGCCTGTGTGCAACAATTTCGTCAAATAGTGGCAGGGAGGAGTCGTATACATTTCCTTCCCTATCCCTGATCTGTCCGTGGTGGAAAATAACTCTGTCAATTGCAAGTTTGGGAATGTCATCAAGAAGGGTTCTTCTCAGGGCATTAGCTATAGTTGGGGTGATTCCGTCAATTGTAAACCTTATGAATCTGTCTTCTGCCTTAAGAATTTTCAGGGACATTGGATTATACTCTCCTTCCCCTCTTTCCACCCTTCTTCTTGGTTCCGTCGTGTGGGATTGGGGTTACTTCCTCGATCCTGAGGATCTTGAAGCCTGCTCTTGAAAGTGCCCTGATTGCTGACTGTGCACCAGGTCCCGGGATCTTTGATTTGCTTCCCCCTGGGGCCCTGACCTTGATTATCAGGTCTGAAATTTCCTTCTCCCTGAGCTTTTCAGCAATAAGGTCTGCGGCTTTCATTGCAGCATATGGGCTGGATTCTTCCCTGTCATTTCTTACAACCATTCCGCCAGTCGCTTTTGCTATTGTTTCTGCACCGGTAGTGTCAGTAACCAGGATGATTGTGTTATTCTGTGAAGCATAGATATGTGCTATGCCAGTCTTGTTCATCGTTTCACGTCTCCTCTTCTTGGGGCTCCTCTTCTTGGCCTTCTGTCATCTCTTGGCCCTCCCTGTGTCCTTGGCCTCCTATACCCGGATGTCTGTCCGGGAGTTCCCTGTGCACCGGCCACAGCTGCTTGCCCCTCAGCAGGTTCCTTCTCTTCCTGTTCTCCCTCTTCCTGGCCAATGGGGCCGCTTATGATGACCTGCCTCATTGGATGGAGATCATCAGTGAATGGTGACTTTTCGTGGTATAAAATGGAATCCTCAAGCTCACCCTCTACAAGCATTCCTGGAACTGTAACTCTCCTTCCGTTGAGTGTCACGTGTCCATGGGTTATCATTTGCCTTGCCTGTTTTGGTGTCCTTGCGAGATTCTTCTTGAAAACTATAGTCTGGAGCCTTCTAGAAAGAATATCATCTATAGACAGTGAAAGAACATCATCAAGGGTCGCAGCGTGGCTCAAGATATTGTATCTGACAAGCCTGTGTATGAGTGCCTGGAACTGTTTCTCTGCGTTTGAGTCGCTCACCCTCATTCTTGCCTGAAGGTCCCTAGCCTGGCTTCTGAATGACTTGAGCAGTTCCATGCCTTTCCAGAGCTCTCTCTTGTTCTTCAACCCAAACTTGTTGACAATTTCCTTTTCAGCCTCAATTCTTTCTTTTTCCCAAGGGTGCCTCGGCGTAGAATATGTCTTCTTCGGAAATTTAGGATCTCCCATGAATCAGCTCACTCCTTCTTCCTCTGGACACCCATGGTAAGGCCGTGCCTTCCATTGGACCTAGTCCTCTGGCCCCTGACTTTCTTGCCCTTCTCATGCCTTACACCCCTGTAAGACTTAACTTTCTTCATGGCGTTTATATCGTCATTGATCTGAATGTCAAGATCGTTGGAAACCAGGTTCAGGTCATCGCCAGAGACCATTTCGCCCCTGTGGTTAAATGCCCAGCCTGGAATCCCCTCATACTGCTTTGTTTCGATATATTCCCTTAGCCCATCCAGTTCCTTTTCGCTAAGCTCCCCAATTTTCTTATGTGCTGGGAGACCCAGCTGCTTAATGATCATGTGAGACAGCCGAATTCCAATGCCCTTTAAATCGGCAAGCGCGAGCTGAACGGTGCGCTCTCCATCGAGGTCCCTGCTGGCGACCCTTACGATGTATTGGAAATCTTCTCTCTTCTCTCTTTTTGTTTCAGCCATTGAACCATCCTTCGTTTTTGTTTAGCTTACCCTTATTGTAACATATATTAAGATACTTTCGTGAAGCCCTACATCATTTCTGATAGAGAATTAAACTTGATTGGGGACCTCTTTCCCCAATCTATCATTTGTAATGTGTAAAGAGCCTGTGGTCCTCACCGCCATCTAAGGCACCAAGCCTTACAAGGCAATCAATCCAACCATATGAATAGTTCAGAGCTGCGAATGCATTTATCATGTCTCCTTTTTCCTGAAAATGTTTTGCATCACTGAAGTAGCTCTTGATCATTTCCATCGCATTCAGGGCGAATTCCCCGAGAAATGAGTTTTCAGGAGAAGACACTTTTAGTTTTGAAAGTGCTTCGCCTTCTATTCTGATATATTTCTCCACTTTGTCCTTCAATTCCACGGCACATTAAGCCCTGATAGCTTATTAGAGATTCTTTCCATTACTGCTTTCAGTTTACTGTAAAGTGCATTTTAGCTCATTTTTAAGTATTTCATGGTTATCTACGGATGCGCCAGATGATTGAAGTAAAGGACTTAGTAAAGAAATATTCAGACGGCATAACCGCCCTCAAAGGAGTATCTTTCAACGCCAGCAAGAGGGTGACTTCTATAATAGGCAGGAACGGGGCAGGGAAGACCACTCTGCTCAGAATTCTTTCCACCCAGCTTATGCCAACATCAGGTTCAGTCTCAATCAATGGTGTGGACATAATCCGCAACCCTGACGATATAAGGAACAAGATAGTGAGTATTCCCCAGGAAGCTTCGCCAATAGGCGTTCTCACAGCTTTTGAACAGGTGAAGATGTACCTTGTGGGAAGGCGCTTCTCCTTCATGGATGCAACTAGAGAGGCCAACAGGTCCTTGAATGAAATAGGGCTTGAAGGCTTCAAGCATGTCCCTACTGACACCCTCTCCGGCGGGATGAAGAGAAAGGTATTTGTTGCGATGGCGCTGGCATCCAATGCAGAAATAGTATTCCTGGATGAGCCAACAACTGGGCTGGACCCACTTTCCCGAATGGAGGTATGGTCAGCAATAAGGCAGATCGATTCCCATATCATTCTTACCACGCATTATATGGAGGAAGCACAGGAGCTCTCTGATGAAGTCTTTCTTGTTGAAACCGGCAAGATAATTGAACAGGGAACTGTTGCGAGCCTCCTTAACAGGTTTGATGGGATGCTAAGGGCAGAGACTTCTTCCCCCTGTGATGGTTGTGCCAGGGTTTCCAACACATATATAAAATACATACAGAAGGACAGAGCCCAGGAATATTTGGAAAAAGGCTTTACTGTCAAGTCTGTGAACCTGGATGACCTGTTTATCAGCAAGGGGGTCAACCTTGAATCTTAAGTTCACCTTCCTGCTCGCCTGGTATTATGGCATAAGGACCATCGCCAGGGGGCCTTCGTATATCATCGCAGCACTGAGCACACCGCTGGCCCTCCTTTTCCTGGTCTACGTGCTCTCTAACGGAGCGCTGGTAAAGTACGCACTTGTGGGAGGATTTATTGCCATCGTGGCATCCGTTGCCCTCCAGAGTTCCGGCGATGCTGCTTTTTTCAGGCTGCAACTTCGCATCCAGGATCTGTATGTCGCAAGCTCAGTGTCCCCATCTGATTACATGATTGGCCTAACGCTGAGCTACCTGATGTTCTCATTGCCGGGCATTATGCTTTATGGTATACTTGGGGTGATATACCACCTGTTTTCACCATTTGCGGTGGCTATGCTGATATTAGTTCTTGCCCTCCTTGTGCTTGCCACTTCTTCAATTTCCTTCATCATTTCAAGCAGCATAAAGCACATCAGGAATATTTGGGGAATAGCCGGGATCCTGTCAGTTCTGATGACTATACTTCCACCAACATACTACCCATACGAGTCCATAAAGAGGGTGTTCCTCTACCTGCTTTCAATAACACCTGTAACTCCAGCTGCAGTTGTTGCTCAATATTCTTTCGGGCTATCTCCAGCATTGCCCCTGGAACTTTACTTATTGATAGGAGAAACTGTCATTTTCTTCGCCATGGCAAGGTTCCTGACCAGATGGAGAGAGAAGTAGACCTTCTAAATGACCGTAATTTCAACAAAATAAAGCGCGAAATCCCATTCCGAAAGGGAATGTGAGGAGTCACAGAAAATGACTCCCTATCTTACTTTGCTGTAATCTGCTATAAGGTTGTATAGTTTCTTTTGCGTTGAATCGTCGATAATTCCTTCCTCAAATATCTTTGAAATGTATTCCCTTGCTTCCTTTGTGCCCTGTTTGGAGGCAATTGAGTAAAGCCCGCCTTTGATGGCCCCCCTTACGCTGTCAGGAAGCTCTTCAACTATCTTGTTGAGCATGAAGTTGAATTCCTCCGTCTTTCTCATATCCAGTCTTCTGGATCTCTTGTTTTCCGTGTTATTCTTCTGGTTATTGACCTTAAAGTAATTACCAGGTCTTCTGTTGAATCGTCTCATGGCTATCTATAGGAGTCAGCGAACTTATAAAAATGTTATTAATAAGGGCTTCCGAAAAACGAATTTTTTCAGGCTCTGTGACGCTTGGCCATACCTCTCCTCACAGAGGCGTCATAGCATCCTCAACACAACAAATTTGGCAGAAACGTGCCATAGGTGTGGGCCATATGACTTCACAATGTTCTGGCCTAGGAAATCCAGAGCGTACCCAAGATGCCGGGCACTTTCCATGATGCGATACCAGTGGGAATTTATTGAATTTGTGTCGCATAAAAGGTGCATATTGATAACTGTACCCATGTGGCTAATCCTCAATGCTGTTGATAGAAAATTAGGTGAGTCGAAGTGCCCCATTAGGATATAATCTGCCTTGATGCCCATTGTTGTAGACCTGCAGTCTCCTGGTAGAAGGGTTATCCTATCTTCCATTTTGTTTTTCCTTACATTATGCATCAGAAAACTGAATGATATGGGGTTCAGTTCGCAGGCATATATTTTTGCCAGAGGGGAACCCTTTGCAATCTGAAGTGTGAAGTACCCTATTCCCGCAAACATGTCGACCACTGCCATTCCATTGAACTCTCCCCTTGATTCACCAACCCTGGAGTTTACATTTCCCGGGGAAAACATCACCTTAGTTGGATCGAATGTGTAGAGAACTCCGTTTTCCTCGTGTGTAAGCTCACCCCCCTTCCCCCAAATGAGTGTTGCATCTGGCTCCCTGAGTGGTGACCCGCTTATTCCCCTATCTAGGTATATGGCACTTGCATGAAATTCTCTGGCTGCCATCAAGAACACCTTTTTTGGAAATCTTGGCAGCCTGCCTTCCTTAATGAAAAGAGAATTTCCCAGCTTGGTGTATTTCTCGGGAAACCGATCCTTGATCCCCATTTCGCCAAGTTTTAAATTAATACTTTCAACCGGAGAAATCGGGAGATCACGCTCCTGGAATTCAAGCACCAGCATTGTTGTGCCTTTTAAGTCAGTCCCTTCCCTGACAGGTATGTAAACATATTCCCCATCATCCCTGATTTTTAGATCTTTCCTTACCAGATCCTTCTTCAGGAGGTATGAAAGGATTTTGTTTGCACTGCCCTTGGGAACAGACAGGCATTGGCAGAGCACCATGTTATTGAAGAACCTCCATAGGTTATCCTTTTTATCAATATAGCAATGGGGTATTTATGCCAGCAATCCGCATTGGCACACGGCCAAGCAAATTAGCAATGAAACAGGCCGAAATGGTTTCTTCCCTGCTTGAGGGACACGGATTTGAAACCGCTATTGTTCCGCTGAGTTCTTCAGGGGATGTGGACAATAAAACACCTTTATATGAATCAAAGGGAACTGGCATTTTTGTTGAGGAGATAAACAGGGCCGTCCTGGAAAATGAAGTTGACCTGGCAGTACACAGTGCCAAAGATTTGCCTTCGATTCTGCCTGATGGGTTGGATGTGCTTGCAGTTCTCCAAAGGGAGGACCCATCGGATGTGCTCATATCAAGAGAACCCTTGATGAAACTCCCATCCGGCTCAGTTATCGGGACCTCCAGCATGCGAAGGATCAGGGAACTTCTCATGGTCAGGGGAGATTTGAAGACAGCCAATATCAGAGGAAACCTGGACACACGGTTAAGAAAGTTGTCAGGTGGAGAGTATGATGGAATTATTGTTGCGAAAGCCGGCCTGATTAGGTTGTCACTCGATGTGGAAGCCCATGGGCTTGGAATGGATGATTTTCTGCCTGCCCCTAACCAGGGAATAATTGCAGTAGTAGGCAGAATTGGAACCGGAATGGAGGAAGCGGTACAGAAAATAAACCATGATGAGACAATGGAAATATACCGGATTGAAAGGCATATCGTGAGATCGTTGAACCTTGGCTGCTCCATGCCTGCGGGCATCCTTTGCACCAAAACTGTTTCAGGTTACAGCGTCAAATGCAGGTTCTATTCAAATTTCATCAGGGAATTCAAGGAATTCAAACTAATCTTCTACAATATGGGTGACCTTGATGAACTGATTTCAAGAATAATAGATAAGGTCCCCGCATCCTATGGGTATAATTTCAGGAAAAACCATTGAAATGAAGCAAAAAATAATAACAACCAGGCCAGAGGGGAAACCCGTTGACAACATTGTGGGAGTGTGTTTTGAGATCATAAACATCCCTGTAACTAAGATTGTTCCCAAGAGAGAAATTGAAACTGGAAGAATCGAGGAATTTGGCCCAACAGTAGGGGTATTCACCAGCAGCAGAGGTGCTGAGATTTTTCTTTCCCTTTTTCCTGAGAATCACTTGCCTGGCATGAAAGCAGTTGCAATTGGGGAGAAAACAGCTGAGGTGCTCTCAGACAAATATGATGCAGTACTGGTTCCTGAAGAGAAAACTTCTATTGGGGTGAATATCCTTCTCGATGACATTATTACGGAGAAAGATAGGATTGCCCTTTTCTCCAGCGCGAAATCAAATGGAATTATCTTGAAACATCTGCAGGAAAAAAAATGGCCGCATTTGCTGGTGGAGCTCTATGATGCAGAACCAATAGACATAGAACCTTTGCTCCGGGAATTTTCAAAGAGCGATTGCTTTGGCATCCTGGTAACCTCGTCAATGGAAGCTGATGCAATTTTCAATGAAAGGAACGGCAAGTGCCTGCCAGTCCAAGGATTATTCGGAAAACATATTTTTGCCATCGGAAAAACCACTGCTGAGACTCTCCATAGCATTGGGGTCCCGGTCTCATCGCCCATAGGCGCTTCAAGAATCGAGGGGCTGCTGAAGGATATTGAATTGGAGTATTGCTCACAAAAATAGCGGGGAATGGATTTGAACCATTGATCTACGGGTTATGAGCCCGTCGGGATCTCCTAACTACCCCACCCCGCTTCGCTCCATTATTGTGCCAGCCGATATAATACTTCGCGATAAAGAGATTATCCAAAGGTTTCCTCAATGCGCTTCAGCCTGAGTTCCCTGGCACTCTTCTCAAGGTATGTGTATACTGTTCTCTGCTTGCTGCCATTTATGAGCATGTTGATTGCTTCCTTTGCATACTCTATTGCAACGTAGTCCCCAATTATGGAAACGGTGTCCCCATATATTGTGATATGAGTTGAGGTAAGTTCTTCAACAACCTTCCTGGTCTTCCCTCCAGTTCCAATCAGCCTTGCCCGGATCTGTTCTATCCTGCGGGAGCTTGGCTTGGCGAAGTCCCTCAGTGATATAACGACCAGCTGGTAGTTCTCCTCATAAAGCAAGGTGGCATTGAGGGGGCTGAAACCTCGTCCAATGGCCTGAATGACGCTTGCAGTGATATTCGCCTTCAGGGGATCACCCTTTTGAAGGATAGTCACATCACCGGTGTCTGATTCAATGGATAGTTTCACTTCACCAATTGCTTCTATCTGTTTCTTGGATTCTCCATCCTTCCCTATTATCACAGCAATTCGTTCCCTTGGAACTCTTACCTGGAAGAAATGTTCTTCTGATGCCCCTGCCATTATCCCCTCACCTTTCCATTAACAGCCATATCTAATAAATTTATTCAGCGGGAGGCTTACCCCTTACCCTTTCTAGCAATTCCTCATAAGTGCATTTGACGCCTTTGGAGGAGAAGAATCTCACTACGTTCCGGATATCACGTTCTAGGAAGTAGTCTGCCGCGGGATGGTCCCTTGCCACAGCCTGCCCAAGGTCCACAAAGTATGCTTTTCCCCTGTGGTAGAGAAGATTGTATTCACTCATATCCGCGTGTACAAGTTTCGCCTTTTGGTACATTGTTTCCAGGTTCTCAACGACCTGATCATAAATCACTTTGAAGTCGACCTTGACGTTCTTTATCATTGGGGCCGGGGCAATTTTTGTCCCGACGTAGGACATCATAAGAAGGTTCTTGTGAAATGCAATAGGTTGTGGACACGGTATGCCATATTTTTTAAGCAGCTTTAGATTCGTAAACTCCTTCTTGGCCCAGATATTCACGATGTTGGAACGGTCGATCCTTTCCCTAGAAAATCGGTAATCGCCCTCAATATACTTCCATATATTGGCAAACCTGAGCGTCGATAGCTTGTATACCTTGATCACTACGGGCTTTCCCTTGCTGAAGGCCTTGAATACCACAGACTCCTTGCCGGAGGAAATGGGGAAATCGATGTAATCAATGGATTTCCTCCCCATCAGTTCATAAAGCGCCTTTAGAGTCCTGCCGTCAAAAACAAGGTCAGCGGTCTTCCTGTCCAGATTGATGTGGTAAAGGAATTCCCTTGATTTCAGAAGAGATTCCAGTGCTGACAGTTCGTTTTCAGGCATATTTACTTGAATATATTGATGACGTCTGGAAGAAGATTGCTTCTGCTCAAATAGTTGGCCTGAGTCTGCGTATACCTGTAAACCACATCAGCCTTCTCATTCTGGAATGGCCACGGTTTTACAATAACCAGATCGTTCTCCCTGATCCACATCCTTTTCTTCATTTTGCCAGGTATTCTGCAGCTCCTGGTAAAGCCATCCTCACACATGACATTGAGCCTGGAAGCGCCCGCTAGCTTCTCAACTATTCCGAACATTTCCCCCTTCCTCTTATTGGGGAGTATAACCCTAACAGTTTCCACCTGATCAGGGTTCTGAGCACTATTTTCAGGTTCCATATTAGAATGGCAGTATCTGAACCATCAATATAAATATAGCCTAAAATGGGAAATAATTGAAATTTTAAAAAAAATAAGAAAAAAAGGTATTTGGTTTAGGCTTCGCGCTTAAGCTGATAGGTTGTGATGAGTGCCATCACACCGATAGCAAGGATAAGCGCCCA
>JAJZOK010000119.1:22956-33075 GCA_021811525.1 Thermoplasmata archaeon
GGCCACTCTGACCAGTAAACCACAAGGGAAGCCCCTATGAATCCCAAGGGTGACAGGATTGCTGAACCTGGCAGCTTGAATGGCCTCTTGAGTTCCGGTGCGTGTTTCCTGAGTACCCTAAGAGCTGGACCCCCTACAATATATGTGAATACTGTGGCGCCGGTAATGAAACCAACCAGCTTGTACCAGCTTGGGAATGGCGCGAAGAACACGAACCCAAGGAGAAGGCTCACTAGCAGCGGAAGTACGGGTATCCTGAATCTTTCGTTGACCTTGGTAAGTGATTTGGGGAGAAATCTCAGCATACCAATGCCGAAGAGTGTCCTCATGGATGTCCCGAGATAAACGCTCAGGGTTCCGCTAGGTGATATGTATGCATCCGCGAACAGGATGTATGACAGGCCAACGAGCCCGACTGATGAAGCCAGTGTTGCAAACGGGGCGCTATATAGGGTATAGATGGCGGCAGTGGCGAATCCTCCATTGGTTGTAACGCTGGAACTGGAGATGAAGGCCGACCATGATCCGATTGGGACGCCGAGCGCGTGCCAGTTAACTGCACCGATGAATGCAATCTGCAGCAGCACATATATCGTTATTCCAATAAGCACGGAAAAGACTGTTGCGATGGGCACAGATTTCTGTGGTGTTTTGGCCTCTCCAGAGTAATCGAGCCCCTGCCTGAAACCGAGGAATGAGAACACGATGCCTGATGTTGCAACCGCGGCGAGTACAGGCGCGAACCCATATGGCATGAAACCTGTGCCCGTTGTTGCTGTTGATAGGAGTGTTGTGAAATTGGCAACGCTGAAATGCACAGATACCAGAATCAGTATTGTTGCGATTGGAAGGATAAGTTTCCACCATGTCATTCCCGTGTTGGTCTTTCCCATCACCTTAATACCAAAGTAATTCAGGAAGAAGAAAAGCACCATCAACAGGCCAGCAAATACGATACCTGTCGCAGAAAGAACAGGCCCTACATACAGGGACGGGTAATACGCAGCGGCATATCCCACGACGGCTTCAGCCTCAATAGCAGGCACAGATACGGCAGAAAGGAAATATGCCCATGCAAGGAAATACCCTGCAAAGTTTCCATGTGAAAACTGCCCGTATCTCACAATAGAACCAGACCTAGGGATCATGGCTCCCAGTTCGGCGTAGTTCAAGGAAATTATGAGGACGATGATTCCCCCAATTATCCAAGAAAGTATGGACGCAGGCCCGGCTAAACCAGACGCGGCAAAGGCGGCGAAAAGCCACCCAGATCCTATAATTCCGCCCAAGCTGAGAAATAGGAGATCCCAGGTGTTCAGACTTTTTCTTAATTTCCTGTCGGAAATTCCAACTTTAGTCGAACTTGTCTCCATGAGTGACTTTTACTAACACACCGTACTTAAATCTTTCCAAATCACTTATGGAGATTTTATTGAATTGCCCTGAAATCTATTGTTTTATGTTGAGGCTCTTAATATTAAAGCTTCTTGAAATTGCTTCCCTGAAGAGCTTGATGTTTCTCCCTTCCTTGCCGATAGCCTTGCCAACTTCACTCTGCTCAACGGAAACAAGAATGTCAATCTGGCCCTCTTTCCAGTTGATGTAAATCTCCTTTACCTTAAACCTGAAGAAAACATTCCGCACATAAGTGAGGAGATCCCTGGAAAACTCTGCCACAAGGATGTGTTTGTTTACCTTGTCCTTCAGGCTCGTGATGATGTTCGGGTTCCTCTTGAATAATTCTGCCAGTTTTCTCTCACCGACTATGAAAAGGACCATATCCTCGTTTTCAAGACATTCCCTGAGTTCCACACGCCCAATCTTTTCGAAGAGGGCTATATAGCCCATTATTTTGTTATCTATTGTTACTTCCTTCATTGACACACTGATCCAGGTTTTGAGAAATTGCCTATTTTAGACTCTATTAATTTGGATATAAAAAATACTTTCGTAGGCACCTACTTGGAAAAAGCCCTGTAAACTAGATTTACAGCGCCGGTTCCCAGTGTAATGGGCTGCCCAACGATAATATTTTCAGCTACTCCTGTAAGTGGATCCACTTCACCAAGTAATCCTGCCCTGAGGAGATGCTTGGTCGTGATTTCGAATGCGGCTCTTGCAAGCACACTGCTCTTCCTTCCAGAGATACCCTGCCTACCAACTGCCCTTACTGAACCCCCAAAAGTCATCATGTCAGCAACAAGCATAAGGTGCCTCTGATCTACTTCAAGACCCTGTTCACTAAGTGTTCTCAGAGACTCTTCGTAGATGGCATTTCTTGCCGCTTCAATTCCAAGGACCTGGGCTATTTCGATGATGTCGTTTGTGAATGTCCTGTTGGCATCAATTTCATCGATTTCCAGGACTTCCTTGAGGTTGGAGCCCTGAGTGTAAAGAACCCAACTCTTGGTTGCCTGATCTACCCTCGCGATTGCCCTCTTGATCCCGGGGACTCCTTTGATTGTCAGCGTCTTGAGCTGCTCTTGGATCTGGTAAAGCCTCTTGAATGACTCCTGCTGGGGTTTCACTGCAATGTCCTTGCTATCTGCATCGCTTATGACAGTAATTCCCTTCATCTTGGCCAGTGCATCAAGAAGGTCGGAATGGTTGACCAGCCTTTCTGACATCTTTGCCTGATCAGGTTTGATAGTGAGGAGCATTTGTGTGATGTCTGTGACTATGTCAGCAACATCTATGACTGTGGTGTTTTCAAGTTCCTTAACCACATTCATGACAATGTCCTCTGAATTCTCAAATTCCGGCTTCAGGTAAACGGTCATGCTTGGTGTGCTCGGAATTCTCCTAGCATCCACAATTTCAATGAGCCTTGGAAGGCCTAGGGTAACGTTCATTTCCCTCACACCAGCAAAGTGGAATGTCCTCATGGTCATCTGAGTTCCAGGCTCCCCGATGCTTTGTGCAGCAATAATGCCCACGGCCTCGAATGGATCTATCCTTTTTGATTCCAGATCCTTGCCGACCCTGCTAAGAAGTTCTTCGAACTGCTTCTCTTTCATTGAACCCCTGTACCTTGCAAGCTCCTCAGCAAGTGAAACGGAAAGCTCAATTTTTTTCTTGTGCGCAAAGGCAATAATCTCTTTCACCTCATCACTGAGGGTGTCCAGATAGGTCGCCTTCTCCACAACTTTAATCTTCGGAAGTTCAACCTCCTCAAAGTCCTTGAATTCAACGAGCTTTTTCTTTCCCTTCCTGAACTGCGAAATTGGTACAGGGTCCAAGGATTCCACCGATTCAACTGTAAGGGTGGACTTCAACCCGGTCTTCTTCTTCGGGATTGCACTGCTCTCTTCCTTGTATTCGTCAACCGCAGAAATCCTAAGCCTGTATGTGAACATCTTCTTGTCGAATGTTACGTATGCCTCAGTTATACCCGGCTTTATGTCTGCGTCTACCGCATACGCAACCGGGGCTTTTTTTGCGATGGCTTCAATGTTTTTCTTCGTATCCTTGAAGATGATGGAGGGCATTACTGAACCTCCTCCTGATTTTCAAGATCGAACGCAATGTAATCCACGTCCACGGTTTCT
The DNA here is from genome assembly GCA_021811525.1 of Thermoplasmata archaeon. The sequence continues at coordinate 26,505 of JAJZOK010000119.1, forward strand.
CCCTTGTTGCTCCTTGTTGGATCAACCCCGTCCTCTCCGTACTTGAACTGTATCACTGCACCCACTGTGTCCTGAACTCTGAGTGAGTCATCCACTTTTAGGTCTTCGAAAGCGTTGATCAGCCTTCTCTGCATGTATCCACTCCTGGATGTCCTGACGGCTATATCCACAAGGCCTTCCCTTCCTCCAATGCTGTGCATGAAGTACTCAAGCGGATTCAAGCCCTCCTTGTACGATGACTTGACGAAACCCCTGGCCATGGCACCTATATCCTCTGTCTTGAAGTGTGGAAGTGTTCTTCCGTAGTATCCCCTGTTGAGCCTGCCTCCCCTGACGGACTGCTGTCCGACCATCCCAGCGACTTCAGAAATGTTAAGCATCTTTGCCCTGGCTCCCGATCTGGCCATGATGACTGATGGGTTGCTCAGACCAAGGAATGCACTGGCAATCTTACCTGATTCATCCCTTACTGATCCTGTGGTCGAGAGAATTTCAATCTCAAGGGTGTCTTCGACTGATCTGCCCGGCGCGGGCTGCAATTGGCCTGCCCTGTAAGTCTCAACCAACTTGTCTGTTCTCTCGATGGCCTGCTGTGAGATTTCCTCAATTCGTGCAATTGCACTCTCCGGAATATCATAATCATTGATTCCGGTTGAGAAACCCCTTCCACTGATGAACCCAACGCCAAGCCTTGTCATTCTGTCTATAAACTGAGCTGCGGCTTCAGAACCGTACTTTCTGAAAATCTTGTCGATAATCTCGCCCGAAAATGAACCAACTGCGGCTTCATCTATTGTGCCGTGGGTCATATTACCATTGACAATGTAAACCTCCTTGTCAAGTGGGTCATCTTCGAACTCGCACTTTTCCTTCGCTGAAGAGCAAAGTTTGCTCGAGAACTTAAGGTTGAGCCCATCCGGAAGGATGACAGAAAAGATGTCCCTGCCCCTGTAAAACTTCTTTCCGTTCACAATTTCAACAGGCGGCATTTTATCCAGTTTGAGGTAGCTCAGCATGTGCACAGTCTGTGCTTCAGAATATAGTGGATTACCGTGCGTGAGAAGGAACATCGCAGTAATGTGGTCATGGATACCGCCAATGATTGGCCCTCCAAACCTTGGTGACATGATCTGCTCCTGGACCTTCATGATGATTCTTGCCTCCGCCCTGGCCTCTTCCTTCTGGACAATGTGGAGGTTCATCTCATCGCCGTCAAAGTCAGCATTGTAAGGTGTGCATACTGCAAGGTTGAACCTGAAAGTCTGTCCCGACAGGATCCTGACGGTGTGTCCCATCATTGACATCCTGTGGAGAGATGGCTGCCTGTTGAACAATACAATATCGCCCTCAGTGAGCTGCCTCTCAACAACCCATCCGGGTTCAACTCTCTTGGCATTCTCTTCTGCATTCTGTGCAGTAAGTTTGATTCTCCTGCCGTCTGGCCTGATGATGTAGTTCACGCCCGCAAGGTATTTATCGAATTCGTCCCTTGGTTCTGGGCCTCTGGCGACGATTTCCCTTACGTGGTCTATATTGAAAATATTGACTGTCACAGGCACGGTAAGTTCCCTGGCCGCTTTCTCTGGGACCCCAACTTCATTTATGGAAAGGAATGGTTCCGGCGAAATCACGGTCCTTGCTGAGAAATTCACCCTTTTACCTGAAAGATTAGACCTGAACCTGCCCTCCTTTCCCTTGAGCCTCTGCACAAGGGTCTTAAGGGCTCTTCCAGACCTGTGCCTTGCAGGCGGGATTCCAGCTGTCTGGTTGTCAAAGTATGTCGTTACATGGAACTGGAGCAAGTCCCAGAGATCCTCAATAATCAATTGCGGGGAACCGTTATCCCTGCTTTCCCTGAGCCTCTGGCTGATCCTTATGATGTCCACAAGCTTGTGGGTGAGGTCATCCTCGCTTCTCTCTCCTGTTTCCAGAGTGATTGAGGGCCTTACATTGATAGGCGGAACTGGCAGGACAGTGAGAACCATCCACTCCGGCCTTGCGACCTCATGGTTTAGGCCAAAGAACTGTAGATCATCATCCGGAATTCTTTCAAGCCTCTCCCTGATTTCCTTTGGTGTGACCTTTATTCCCTCTTCCCTGAAGGTTGTGGGCTTGTCCAGGATTATCTTAATCTGCTGTGTGCCACAATGCGGGCAAACCATTCTTGTAGAGGCTTCATCCGTGACCTTCTTGCTCATTAGACCTATGATTTCCGGGTCTGATGAAGAGAAGGAATACTGGCTGAATTTCTCAGAGTATGACTTGATTTCATCTTCTGTGAGTTTTATCCTGCCGCATGATTTGCAAGTTGCGTCCAGAAGCGTCTTGATTTCCTTGATGAACCCCACATGGACCACTGGCATTGCAAGCTCGATATGCCCGAAATGACCCGGGCATTCATCTACCTTGCCTCCACAAGTGGCGCATTTAAGGCCTGGTTCAATAACACCCATATGGAGATCCATGAGACCCCTTTCGATTGGGTATCCGTCATCGTCATAGGTATCCGCCGTGATGACCTTCACCTGTGACATTTTCCTTATCTCTTCTGGAGATAGGAGCGCAAATTGTATCCTGTATATTCTCTTTGATATTCCGCCGGTCATTTAAGATCACCCAATACTAGTCTCATCATTACACCCATTGAACTCAACTCATCCCTCATCAGCTTGAAAGCATAACTTGTTTCAACCGGATGGATATTCCCTGTGTTTCCGCATACGGGGCACCTTGGTGTCCCTTTCTTTCTGTCGAGTATTGCAATATGCCCGCACTTTGGATTTCCGCACACGTACAGAATCGTACCATCGCTCTGGTCAAGGAGCCTGTCCTTGATAACCATTGCAGCGCCATGCGCTATGAGAGTATCCCTTTCCATTTCTCCAAACCTCAGGCCTCCCTGCCTCGATCTTCCTTCTGTTGGTTGCCTCGTAAGGATCTGGACTGGCCCTCTGGATCTTGCATGGAACTTCCCTGCTACCATGTGGTGCAGTTTCTGGTAGTAAATCACTCCCGTGAAGATGTCTGCGTCGAACTTTCTTCCAGTGACACCGTCATACATTACCTCTGTAGATGAATGCCTGAAACCAAGTTTGACAAGATCTTCCCTTAGGCTCTTTTCAGGCTCTCCGCTGAAAATGGTTCCGTCAACAAGCTCTCCCTTCTCAGCGGCAATTTTTCCGCCAATCATCTCAAGGATGTGCCCCACAGTCATTCTTGATGGAATTGCATGCGGGTTGATGATAATATCAGGAATGATTCCTTCCTCAGTGAAAGGCATGTCCTCCTGGGGAACGACTGCTCCGATGACTCCTTTCTGACCATGCCTAGAAGCGAACTTGTCTCCAAGTTCCGGGATTCTTTCGCTCCTCACCCTGATTTTCACAACTCTGCTGTTGCTTTCAGATACGGTAAGGATAACATTGTCAACGAATCCCTTCTCGTTAGGCCTCATGGTAATGGAGGATTCTCTCCTTCTCTGTGGTCCAAGCTTATCTCCGCCCTCCTCAAGGAACCTCGGCGGAGATGTCTTTCCCACAAGCACTTCTGAACCTTCCACGTACGATTCAGGATAAATGATCCCATTCTCATCCAGGTTCCTGTAGAATTCTTCGGCCCTTGCGCCCAGTACATCATGAGTTGGAATCTCGAACCTGTCTTCCTGGCCTCCGGGATACCTCCTTTCCTCAGCGCTGTATGTCCTGAAGAAAGTACTTCTTCCAAGACCCCTCTCAACTGCGGATTTGTTGAACACGATTGCATCCTGTATGTTGTATCCCTGGTAGGACATGATAGCCACAACAAAGTTCTGGCCGGCTGGTTTCTTCTCATACTTTATGAAGTCCATGATCCGAGTCTTGACCAGTGGCACCTGAGGATAGTGCAAAACATGCCCCCTGGTATCAGTCCTGATCCTGAAGTTGCTTGATGAAAGCCCGATAGACTGCTTTGTCATGGCTGCAGCCATGGTGATTCTAGGAGATGAGTTGTGCTCAGGATACGGGGTTACTGATGCCACCACTCCGAGAATCAGAGATGGATCAACTTCAAGGTGAGTATGTTCATGGGTAAGAAGGCTCTGGGCTTCCAACTTGTTGTTGCAATGCTCACACTGCAGCAACGCAGGTGAATCCATATGCTCCTTTTCACCGGGGTTTAACCATTTGATCTTGCTTCTGTACATGTACTGGTTGCACTTTGGGCATCTTTCGGGGAAGTCATATCCGTAAACTGAAATGTACAGGTTCTCTTCCTCCTCGGCGTCCACATATTCAAGTGCCCCTCTCTTCAGAAGATCTTCAACGCCGTATTCACCGGTCTGGAGTTTCTTGAGCATGTCGCTATTCATTACGGTGGTTCCGTTCTTCACAACAAGGAGCGGCCTCCTGATTCTTCCCCTGTCACAGTTTATGATGACTTCCTTTGTCGAGGCATCGTATCTTACGTTCACCTCAGGAGATATCTTTCCCTTTCTCCTCTCCTCCCTGATTCTGTCAGTAAGTTCTGAAGGCTCGTCATGGTATCCGACGAAGTCTCCATTTAGATATACCCTTCCCGCGTCGGGATTTTCGCCCTCAACTTCCTGGAGATCCATTCCCTTAAGGGTTTCAAGGACAATAGTGGGGTTGTATCCCTCTGTAACGTTAATGATGAGTGCAGCATTCTTCACTAGCCCACAATTCTGGCCCTCCGGGGTCTCGTTAGGGCAGATCCTTCCCCACTGTGTCGGGTGAAGGTCTCTTGCCTCGAAGTGCGGCTGTGATCTTGTGAGTGGTGAAATGATCCTTCTCAGATGGCTCAGGGTGCTGACATTAGATACCCTGTCAAGGAGCTGGGATACGCCGGTCCTTCCCCCTATCCAGTTTCCTGTTGCCATTGCATGGAGAATTTTCTGTGAAAGGAGATCCTGCCTTACTGCAGGTTTCAGCCGAATGCCTTTCTTCCGGTTGTAAGTCCTCTCAAGCTGGTACTTGAGGTCTTTCATAACTGCCTGGAAAGCGTTTCTGAAAAGTTCATCTAGAAGGTCTCCTGCCAGTTTTACCCTCTTGTTTGCAAGATGGTCCTTGTCATCTTCCTTCCTCATTCCAAGGTGAAGCTCCAGCAGTGATCTTGCCATCCTTCCCAGGTAGATGGCTTTCTTCATCCTGTCCGCCGGCCTGTCTCCAAGGTGAGGAAGCAGTGACCTGTCAAGCATCTGTGATACTTTCTTTTCCCTGAATTCCTTTGCCTGTCCTGCGGCGAACCTCTTCTCAAGATATGCTATAGCATCTTCGTTGTTATTGACGCCGTTTGGCGGGAAAATCTTGGGGCTCTTTGATTCTTCTATATTAGCGTAAATGATTGGCTCCATCTTTGGTGCCGAGGCTATTGAGCTGTGGACATCAACATCCCTGTCCATCCCCAAAGCCTTAAGAAGAATAACGAGGGGGATTGAGCCTGCAACGCTTGGTATTGAAACTGAAATAATTCCGTCATTGCCTCTCTCCATCGAGGTAAGCGCCCTGAATCCTGCCTTCTGTGAGAAAACTTTTGCTACTTCAACCTTGCTGTCATACTTTTCCTCGAACTCCACAAGGATCTTGTTTGGCGCAAGGTCTTCGAGAGATGTTATTACCCTCTCTGATCCGCCGATGATGAAATATCCGCCGGAATCATCCGGGTCTTCGCCTACATACTGGAGCTTTTCTCTCCTGCTTGCATCAACAGGACCGTTGTTCTTTTCAACATATACATCCAGATTGTTTCCGGTAAGTGAGCATACTTTTGACCTCACCATTACAGGCAGGTCACCGATCTTGATGTTCTCAGGTTCCTTTTCCATGCCGTCTTCAACGACCCTAACCCTGAGGGTTATTGGAGCCATGTAATTCAGGTCCCTGAGCCTTGCTTCGTTTGGAGTTATCTGGTTAGATGCTCCTGATGCCTCTTTTATTTCAGGTGAACCCACCCATATTGTGGGTTCCCCAACAAACCTGCCCTTTTCCCTTACTCTTCCGTAATAAACCTTGATTTCCCTGCCGCCGGTCTTTGTTGGATCGAGAACCATCAATCCAGGTTCTTCCTCGTCTGAAACTTTTGTTTCGTCCACAATCTGCTGCATCACGCTTTCAGGGTTTCCAAGCGTTGCTACGAAATTGTTGTATGAATCTATCTGGTGACTTACCACACTCTCATTCTTGAAGAAATAATCGACGAGCTCCTTCATTTAAAAACCTCGCTAGATATTGCCCTGTAATATACTGAGTAACCCACTGTCGGACTCTTGCGTATGATTTTGATTATTGTGCCACTTTCCAGTGGACCGTGTATCTCCTCGAGAGCCTTAATTGCTGGATCACTCCTGCTTATTTTGGGCAAAAGGTCTCTAGCTATTCCAATCTCACTTAAAACCTTATCTTCGTCCTTCTTTGGAACAACATGGTGTTCCGGTACTAGATCGTGCTGCAGCACATTGAATTTTCCCACTTTTTTCACTCCCCGTAACGGGCCCAGAGGGATTCGAACCCTCGACCACCTGGTTAAAAGCCAGATGCTCTACCTAGCTGAGCTATGGGCCCAGAGCGCAACGTTG
>JAJZOK010000054.1 GCA_021811525.1 Thermoplasmata archaeon
ATGTCCTTCAAGTAATCGGTGACCTGTGGGGATGGTTCATAGTGCCACCATATGGTACGTTTCTCTCCTGATGATCTCCATGGATGTGAGGAAGGCACAGTTCTGTTCATTGTAAATGGCAGAAGTGTTTTTTCCTTGCCTCAGGAAAAATGAGTAAATGAGATCTGGATAGGATTATGTAACATTACACGATATCAATCAATATTTTCCATTAACTGTTAGAGCCCTTGAAAGAGAAATTCCTAAAAAAAGAAAAGGTTGGGATGGGTTTTAAAATTTAAAGTTTTATTTTTAGGGTTTTTACATGGGTGGCATTCCGCCCATTCCGCCCATGCCTCCCATTCCGCCCATGCCGCCTGGACCCTCTGATGCACTGGACTTCCTGCTTGCAATGACGTCATCGATCCTCAGGATCATTGTTGAAACTTCCACTGCACTTTCCAGTGCGTGTTTCTTTACCCTGAGGGGATCTACTACACCAATCTTGGTCATGTCACCAACGTCATTTGTCTCGAAATTGATTCCATACGTAGTGTTGCCTTTCTCGTGCTCAGCCTTGAGCTGGATAAGGGTATTGATTGGATCCATACCTGCATTTTCAGATAGGGTTCTGGGTATGATTTCAAGTGCCTTTGCAAAAGCTTCTATTGCGAGTTGCTCCCTTCCGCCAACTGTATTGGCGAAAGACCTGATCTTCATGGCAAGCTCGGCCTCAATAGCTCCTCCGCCTGGAAGATACTTTCCGTCTTCTTTTGTGAGTGCGACGACCCTTATTGCGTCATTGAGAGATCTTTCTATCTCAGAAATGACATGCTCAGTGCCTCCCCTGATAAGAAGGCTAACTGCCTTGGGGTTTGCTGCATCCGTCAAGAATGTCATTCTGTCATCGCTGATCTTCTTCTCCTCAACTCTGCCTGCTTTTCCAAGTGAGTCACTGCTTAGATCGTCAAGATTCGTGACCAGTTTTGCACCTGTAGCCTTGGCAAGCTTTTCCATATCGCTTTTCTTGACCCTTCTGACTGCATATATGCCTTCCTTGGCAAGATAGTGCTGTGCGATGTCATCTATACCTTTCTGGCAGAGGACGACGGTTGCGCCGCTCTTCTTGATCTTCTCAACCATTTTCTTAAATGTGTCAGATTCCTGGTTCAGGAAATCCTGTATCTTTGTGGGGTCGGATATCTGGACCTTGGCATCTATCTCAGTCTTCTTGATTTCAAGAGCAGAGTCAATGAGTGCGATCTTTGCATCCTTGACAACTGACGGCATTTTGGCATGAACTTTTTCCTTGTCGATTACGAGACCGTTGATGAATTGCGTGTCAGAGACGCTTCCACCGCTCTTCTTGTCAACCTTTATGTTGGCAGTATCAACAACAACTCTTCCGTTCCTGTCTTCAGCAACAGCATCCACTGCCTTAACGACGAGGTCAGATAGGAAGTCGCTTGAAAGGCTTGTATTCTTTCCGGAAAGTGCCGTCATGGCGATTTTCTTCAGGGTCTTATCATCGGTTGCCTTTAGCGCGATCTTTTCCATGTGGGCCTTTGCTTCATTCACGGCAAGTCTGTATCCGTTGGTGATCACTGTTGAATGGACACCCTGTTCAAGCAGTGTTTCTGCCTGCTTTAGGAGTTCGCCTGCCATAATGACGGCAGATGTGGTTCCATCTCCAACCGCAGTGTCCTGGGACTTTGCGACCTCAACGATCATCTTTGCTGTTGGATGCTCAACATCCATTTCCTTGAGTATAGTGGCACCGTCATTGGATATGATAATATCTCCAATAGAGTCGACCAGCATCTTGTCCATGCCCTTAGGTCCAAGTGTTGTCCTAATGGCATCTGCGATGGTCTTGGCTGCCTCTATGTTGTTCTTCTGGGCATTTTTTCCCTGCTCCCGGGAAGTGCCTTCTTTCAGCACTAATATCGGCATGTTTCCTGATAACATCTAGAGTTGCACCTCGAGTTGTCCGATAAATATGTTCTTCAATATAAACTTTTTGAGAATACCCCCATAAAGAAATCGGCTAAAATAAGGCAGTTTTAATAGATTAAAGGTTACTGCCTGGATTTAGGCGCCTGAGCTTCTGTTCCTTGCTCTGTTCAGATTTAAGGCGGCCAAGAGAATATTCGTCCTGGTCTACAAATTTCATTAGCGGAGCAAGTGAAGGATTGACTTTCTTGATTTTACTGTACATTTCAATGGCTATTTTCCTCAGGTCAGGGTGGGCCTGTGGAGTTGACCTCAGTTCGCAGAAGAAGGCAGCTTCCCTGAGGTCAAGAAATGCAGAGACCGGATATCTGTAAGCGTATGGTACAGCGTACTGCGAGACCTGCCTCGAGCTGCGTTCAAGAATTTTTCTGTATACTTCTGAAGCCTGTGTCATCAGTGAAGTGTACTCGTCCCGAAGGCTAGTTTCCTCAAACAATGGCGGCATATCAAATCCGTACCTGTCAGAGAGTGGCTGCCTGTTAATGCTTATGAACCTGTGCCTCTGGAGGTCCCTGAATGCACCATAATTTGTGGTGATCTGGAACAGGTACGGGACAGACTCGAAAGCTCTGTGGAGCTTATGCCTTCTGTTTTTCCTCAAATCCGCCAGCTTATGCACCATAGAATCCAGATCTCCCTGTTTCATTGACATAACCGCTTTACGTGCAGTCAGGAGATCGGCATTTCCGTTGGAAAATGCAAAAATAGAGAGGGAATTGACAAGGGCTTCGTGATCCTCATCATTCTGGACAAGTTCCACTTCCGGGAGGCGCCGGGTTTCCTGCTCCGGAAGTTCAATTGTGGTAGAAAAAATTTCTTTCCTGTACTGGATCAGTTCCATTCCATGCCTTGAAATTGCAGAGTTGATGAGTTCCGGCAATTCCTGCTCAAGCTCGCTGTAGATGGAGTCAGCAATATTGAATGCTTCTGGGATTCCGCTGGATTTTAGCTTCTGAACCAGATTAATAAATGATCTGCCGTTGCCCGATATCCCCAGGTTAGTGAGCGTTGATGCAGGTAGGAGGAACCTTAGGTCGTCCAGTGCTCTGGCCCTGACTGAACTAAGATATGACTTTTCTATTGCTCTTTTTTCCTCGCCCTCAAAATCATCTAAGTGCTGTGTTTTGGTTCCTGGTTCACTGAAAACTATGGATTCAATAGGAAATTTTTCCCTGAAAAACTCCAATGCGCTTTCATAATTCTTAGCGTAAAAGTCGAAAAGTGAATCGCAGAGTGAAATGTAATCTTCTGCACAGCTTTCCGGGATTCCTGCCCTGCCTGAGTCAAGGTAAAGGTATCTTCCGTTGACCTTCTTGTCATACCTGACATACCTGGACGACTTTTCAAGAAATGATAGGCCTACCCTGAGGTCTTCAATAGACTTTGTGAGAATGTTGCTTATGTTCTGAACTGCCATCTGGGCTGTTACCAATTCAGAGATCGATTCATCCCCATACTCAAGAAAAACCCTCTTGTAGAAGTCCCTGCCTCTCGCAGCATTCCTTTCGAATTCCTTCCTGTAGACATCCCTTATATCAAGGCTTGCGGCCCTGCTGTACCTTGACAGAAGCGCCCCCCTGTCCAGCATGCTGTCTATTTTTACCAGGAAAACATCCTTGTCCTCGTTGGAAAACTGCATATAAAAATAGGATTTTAGATTAGAAAAAAATGTTTGCTTTATTCCTTGAGAGGAACAAAGTACACATCGGTTGGGCTGAACTTCTGGTTCCTGCGGAACCTGGCCTTCACTTTCATGCCGATTTTCAGGTCTTCTGCTGATACTCCGATCATCCTTGCCATGAAGAGTGAGTCTACGCCATCGAATTCCACCATTATCAGATGGAAAGGTGTCTCGTTGAGGAATTCCTCACTCCCGAAGTAACATGTGGTGAAAGTGTGTATGCGACCCTCGTTGGGAAGCTGGAACCATTCTGTCTCAGATCCACAAGACATGCAGTGTGCCCGCGGAGTGGCATATTTATATCCGCACCCCTTGCATCTGCTGCCCATTATCTTCTTCTGGCCCAATGCCCGGAAGAATTCAGAATCCTGTGCAAAGCTATGGATATAGTCTATCTCGTAATGTGATCTGATTATGAGTGGGTCTACACTGTATACTTGGGTGCCTTCAAGAGATTCGGGCATCTTAGCATTTGGATCCACTGTCATTTTGTAGCCTCCATTATTGTTACTGCAACATATGTTCCAGTGCCTGCGTGGCAGTGGGTAAGCCCTGTTTTTGCGTTGGGAACCTGGAGCGTGTCATCCTTTAGATGCTTCTTTATTGAATGCTGCAACTGCCAGAATGTGAATACTGCCTGCATTATCCCGGATGCGCCAATGGCATGTCCAGATGCCAGGAGGCCTCCAGAAGTGTTAACTGGCACCCTTCCGTGAACCTCAGATTTGCCTTCTTCTATGAATATGCCGCCTTCACCATACTTGCATAATCCCAGATCCTCATACGTCTGAATCTCTGATGATGTGAATGAATCATGCAGTTCAACAACATCAATCTCTTCAAGAGGATCAGTGATGCCGGCTGCATTGTACGCTTCAATGGCAGCAACCCTCCCGGCTCTGAATGAATGTACACCAGGATACTGAAGTTTGCTGTAATCTGACTCCTTCTCATTGGGCAGCAGGGGCACTTTCCCAAATGGGCGGTCTGCGAGGCGCATTGAATCTGTTCCTCCTCCCAGCCCCTTGATAAGTACGGGATTATCGCATAACTCAAATGCCCTCTTCTCATTGGCCAGTATTGCTACAGCTGCACCATCTGACATGGTGCAGGAATCAAGTCTAGTGAGTGGATATGATACCATTGGGGAATTCCGTACATCCTGCACGGTGAGTTTCATGGGGCTCTGGGAATATGGGTTATGGATAGCATTGCCGTGGTTCTTTACCGATACCTTTGCAAGCTGTTCCACTGTGGTTCCGAACTCATGCATATGCCTCACGGCCATCATTGCATAGTAACCTGTATAGAAGCCACCCACGGGATAATCGAAATTCATGTCGCTGGCAAGGGCTATGAATTCATTGCCCTTCCAGGTCTCTACATGTGACATGGTTTCAAACCCCATAACTGCACAGGTGTCTATTCTTCCAGATGCAACCTCTTCAATTCCGGTCTGGAAACCCATTCCTCCGGTGGACCCGCCTGCCTCTATCCTCTTGCTGGGCTTTGGCGATAGGCCGACATACTCATGTGCCATTATGCCAGCCATGGCCTGCCTCTGGAAGTGATCCGAAAAGTATGCTGTAACTGACCCCTCGATATCTGCAGCAGTCATGTTGACGTCATTAAGGGCATAATCAAAGGCCTCCTTCACCAAGTATCGGAAGTCTTTACGGGGGTTGGCTTTTGCAAACTTGGTAACCCCGCCTGTTACCATGTAAACATCCTGTCCCTTGAATTTCATAAAAGTCTATTTGGCAATGGAAATTATTTTTATTAAGGTTCGCTGGATTATTTTAAACAAGTATAATGAGATAATTGTAAAAAATGAGGTTCGCACTAGTCGGGTTGGCTGTTTTTGGCCAAAGGCCTCTGCCTTCTGGAGATGCCCGTTACAATGAGGTATATTCCAAGTGCAATTAGTCCTGATCCAAGAACAACAAGAAGATAATTTATTGGGGGAATTGCATAAATTTCTGGAATTGATATTGGACCACTAACATGAGGTACGCCCGCCATGACAGAACTGTCATATGCCAGTACATAGTAGTGCGGCAGGATCCCGTAAAGAATTGCAGGTACTCCTGACATTATGGAAAATATCCCTGATATTATCCTATACATTATATAATCAGTCAACAACCTTAAATAAACTTATCCCACCAAATGAAATATGAATTTTTGATTTAACTCAAGCGAGTCTAACGCACCTAACCCATAGTAATTGATAGGAAAACTAATATAAAAGCAATTTTTGTATAAACCTTTTTAGGCAATTATGGTTTGGGGTTTCGCACAATCATGAAAGTCATAGTCATTGGAGGCTCAGGTTACATAGGGAGAAACATTGCACAGCACGTCACAGCAGACAAGGTTTCCTACTACTCAAGAAGCAGCAGCGAGGAACTTGACAAGGCGGGCGTTGAATGGATCAAGGGGGACATACTTGATGCAGAGAAAGTGATGGAGTCCGTCAAGGATTATGATATGGTTGTCGATGCAGCCGGGATAGACACCGAATCGGAACAGAAGTTCTTTGATGTCAATGTCAACGGTGTCAAGAATATAGTCGCTGCAATTAACAAATACGATACTGACCAGAGGCTTGTTTACCTTTCTTCAATAAACGTACATTACGGCACTACTGAGTTCTTCAGGACAAAGAGGACTGGAGAAGACAATGCGGCATTGGTAAAGAACCACCTTAATGTGAGGCCATCAGTCATTTTCGGAAATAACGACAAGTTCACGCAGAAACTCTTCAAGCTTACAGAACAGAGAATTTCAAAATTACCCTCCGGAGGAGCAATTTCACCTGTCCATGTAGAAGATCTTGTCAAGGTAATTGAGAGAGCCAAGGATCTGAGAGGGGCTGTTGATGTTTGCTCAAGAGACAAGATAACCTTCGCAGATGCCATAAACCTTGCATTCGAGAAAGCGGGAAAAGGGGCAAGGAAAGTGGTTGAAGGCAAGTTCGGCCACAAGGGGGCAGTCGAGGGATTGAAAAGCGCAAATGTTTTCACGCCTGAAGAAGTCGACAAATACCTTCTGAACTTCTACAGGGAGAACACTTACCTAGACAGGTTTGTTAAAGAACCTATTTCCTTCAGGGAATATATTAAGAACTATTCCCAGCACTAAATCTTCCTTTTTTTGTCTGGCTTTTTTAAAGCATTACGTGGCCTATGGCTTCCCTATAAGTAAAAACGCTGAGTTTTCCCAGGTATTTCACAAGATATTCCGGAATTAACTCCTTAAACTTCTCATCTTTACTGGCCTGCAGTAGGTATGAAAGTGCCATTCCCATGTGCGCATGGCTACTCAGCAGATGTGCTGCCCTTTTGTCACCCTGGTTCATTTTCTCTTTCAGGTCAAGCCAAACTTCATCGGCGTGGTTCAACATCTTCCTCTGTGCATCCGGCAACTTCGATTCCGGATCGCTGAGAACCTGATATAATGTATCCAGCATGTCAAGCAATTCCCTTGTCGCCTGGAGCCTGACACCCTGAGCAATTGCAAGCCCCATTTCAGCCTGCGCCATTTTCATTTCCATCTGATAGGCAAAAATAGGATGCTCTCTGGGAAGCTCCTCTCCTGTGTATTCGCAGATGGTTTTTGTAAAATCCTCTTCCTCAATATCTGGCAATCTAATTCACCAAGCTGATAGATAGCCCCGGGCAGATTCGAACTGCCGTCGACGGGTCCAGAGCCCGTAATGCTTGGCCACTACACCACGGGGCTTCCAAATGCGATTGTAATGGTATTTTTAACTCTT
>JAJZOK010000154.1 GCA_021811525.1 Thermoplasmata archaeon
ATGATAGTGCTTCTCCTGCTGAATCTGGCGGGATCAAGTACTTGGCTATTATGATTAGCGACAATACTGGAGGTAACCCGGTTGATCTGGGAAACACCACTCTGACGCTCACAATAAACGGTGTGACCTCGGTGCTGGTCTATAACAGTTCCGTGTTCATAAACATGGCTTCATCTGGTTCGAGCAACCTCTTCGGTGTAAGCCAATGGGGGCTTCTGAGCAGCGCAAACCACGACCCGACAAGTTTCGGTGTCCTGGGAATTTCAGACCCGCAAAGGGCGCTGAACAGTGCTTATCCCGTTATAACGCCTGGTGCACAGGCAGCCATTATGGTAAATGTTACCAACACCTTTGGCTCAAACCTTACCCAGAACACACAGGTTACAGGGCAGCTGACTCCGGAAACAGGAGTTGCTACCACTATCAACTTCGTGGCACCTGAGGCATTCAACACCAACGCAATCACGCTGACGTAGACACCTCGCTGCCTCCCATTGGCCGATGGGAGGCGCAACCTCAATTTTATAATCTGTTAAATACAAATTCCATATTCACTTTTCATCAATGGCTATCCAGTACAGGAACAGAAATCTTGATGCTGCGGTTGTATCTGCAGTTGGAGGAATTATAATCCTTTATGTTGGGTTAGTGGGCCTCAAGCTCGTTTTCCTGGGTGGGGATACTGCGGTTTCGGATCTTGCAGAAGTTATCGCAGGCACTCTCTGGGGCGTGTTGATAATGGCGTTCAGCGCCCTTCTTTTCCTTGACAACGGGAGGAGCAGGATATACGGGGCAGCCATCATATTGCTTTCATTTGCAAGCTGGTATGGCACATCAGGCGGATTATTTGTGGGTTTTGTGATTACTCTTCTGGGTGGGATCATGGGTTTTGTCTGGAAACCGAAAATAACTGCTTCTCCAAAAGTTGCTCAAAGCTAACCTGTCGGCATAACGATTAAATCCAGCAACCATTTTCTCATTTTACATCTTAACCATCAATAGTTAGGTCATATCAAGCCATTGAAACATCATGAGAGTCTTCAACGAAAGAAAAAATACCGGCACCAACCTGGAAAACCTTTACCGCCAGGGATACATGAAAGGGAGGATGGAACAGCTGGAAGATGATGTTTCAATGCTGGAAAACCTTTTTAAAATAAGCCAAGACTGCATTGAATTCAGGGAAAATCTCTCTTTAGAGCTGAAGAGAATTGAAAAGGAGATTAATTCCGGACTCTGATTTATATTATTACAAAACCTGCATTGACTTACAAGTTCAAGAAAACGTGAATTTCATGATAAACTCATTTTCAAGAACTTCCACTTCAGGTTTCAACCCTGCTACCGAACCTAGCAAATCGCAGTAGAGTTCACTGAGATAGTGTGATGCCTTGGGACCCATCCTGTGCAAAAAACTAGCCCTGTGGAATGGCCCGTCCTGATGCACTTCCCATTCACCAAAGCGTGCGTATTTGCAGAATTTCTGGATAAAGTCCAGAAGTGCCTTTGGGCCACTTATTTCTCCGGAATAAAAGGCAAATTCCTTTAATATGGTGGATGAAACAGTCTTAGCGAGTGCCGTCAGTTCTGCTTCGTCCATATGCGATATCATGGCCTGGAAGGTTTCCCGTGATAAACCAATGAATCCAAATTTTTCGGCATATCTTTCCCATTCAAGGTATCTGTAAATTATGGTATTGACCAGGGTATTGACACTGATGTGCTGGAATTGTGATTCTTTTTCAAGCTCTGAAATTAGGTCGTCAGGCATTCTTACGGAGCGGATGCTTGTAGGGGGTCTTTTATCTCCCATTTAAACTTTAAAGAATCAATGATACATAAATGTACCCATAATGACCAATAATGGGGAAATTCTTTATATGGTATTTTAAGACATAGAGGCAAGTGATTACATTGTCATACAATGTAAACTTGCAAGTTTTATTGATTATAGATTTCCAGTCTAAAGGAAGGTGTAAATCATCAACAGTTACACATATTGGCCAATTTCGAGCAAAGACATTAGAAACGAATCGCAGAAATCACCCGTCGCCAGGTTAATAGAAGGCATGCAGAAGGGTGCTAGGCTTTGTGTAACTCCACTTAGCATCAACTATGGCGATGAAATAACGGCCATAGGGACAAATTGCACCTTCTGCGGTGAATCTTTTGTGGAACTTAGCGAGCCATTTGAGGGGTACCTGGAAGATTATGATGGCGAAATAATCAAGATGAGAACAGATCGGTACTACAATCTGAAATTTTCTGTTGCTGACGTCAAGAGTGTAATAGAATTCCCTTCTGCCTCAGAAAGTTCAGCATGATATACTTTAACCAGTTTTTTCATTTGTTAAGAGCAGGAATTGGTTCTGTCTCATCTGACGATATAAACAAAACTATTGTCTAATACGCAATATACAACGACTTCATTTATGTATGGTTAAATAGACTGTACAAACCTCTTGTTAAGGGTTCTTCTATTAGATTTCCTATGAGAAGAATTGTTAGTATGATTAGAAAAAGTACTTTTTTCAGTAATTCATGGGTTTACCTAATTGAACCATAGACAATATTATTAGCTTTGAATACCAATATTTTCAGTTTGAAATTCTTGGAAATTTGTTATTCTTTTTAAATCTCTGATTTTGTATATTGTCCACTGATGCTCAGATAGCAAAAAGTTGTTAAATACCCATGAATGTCCAATCACCAATGGACGAATACAAGTTAGTCAGCAAAATCTCTAAGATCAGGAAAGGCAGCAAAGTAGCAATAGTCATAACACATGGTGGCACAAGCAGAGCAGTTGGCTATAATTGCTCGTCTCCAGACGGTTATTCAGTTGAAATCAGGGGTGCTTTTGAAGCAACATTGGAGGAGTTCGACGGAGATATAATGAAACTTGCAACTGCATCTTATCCATGTCTCAAAATTTCAGTCCAGGATGTTGCCGATGTTCTGGATATTTCCAAGATGGAGGAAATAGCAAGCGACCAGGGTGAAGAATATGCAGATTGACTCAATGAGTGATTAAATAAAATGTGGCCGATAAAGTGGTCATTAATCCGATGGGAGCTTTTCCAGCACAATCTTGCCATCATCATTTGTAAACATCAGGATATTGTCTTCAACTGTCAACCCCATAATTTCTACAACTTTCTTAGGAAGTGTTATCCTATAGGAATTACCGACTCTCGTTGAGACGTGTGTGACATCTATTACAGATTTTCTTGAGGACATGTTATCAAATGTGCAACATTGCCCTGCTTAACAAATCTCCTCAGAATTTTTTTTACATTTTTTTGCAAATGAAAAGTTGTTGGTTTGCCAACCATGAAAAAATAAGGAAAAAAGGTGATTAATGGTGCACTTCATTCCTCAGGGTAGAAAGATTAAGAGATTTCTGGATACCGTTTTCCCCAATCTGTCCATATATCTGTGCCCCAAAGTGGCACTTTACTGAGTGACCTACTGAAACATCAACATAAGGTGGGCTCTCCTCGAAACAGACTTGCTGCGCAAATGGGCATCTTGGGGCGAATTTGCACTTTGGCAGGTTTACGTCTTCCGTCTGTTCGAATATCTTCTCCCCCAATGTGTCTGAAAGCTTGCCTTCAATGCCCATGCTTGAGATGACAAGTGCAATGGTGTAAGGATGGGATCCATACCGGATAATCTCAGAAGTTGCACCTGATTCTACTATTTCTCCTTTGTAAAGCACGTAAATCCTGTCACTGATATACTTTGCAGATGCGATATCATGTGTAATGTAGAATAACGTAACACCGTTATGTTTTCTCAGGTTTTTCAGCAGGTTTAATACTCCCGCCCTCAGAGACACATCAAGCATTGATATGGGTTCGTCTGCAACCAGGATCTTAGGATTAAGAACCAGGCTTCTGGCAATTGACACCCTCTGCCTCTGCCCTCCGCTAAGCTGATGGGGGAATTTGGAAATATAATCCTCAATAGGGGTGAGCTCAGCTTCCTCCATTGCCCTTTTGATCCTAACCTCAGTAGCGTTTCGATCCTCTGATAGCTTGTTGACTTCCAGTGGCTCTAGGAGGATGTTTCTCACAGAGAATCGTGGATTGATGCTCTGGAATGGGTCCTGGAAAATGGTCTGCACCATCTTCCTGAGGTCAGCGATCTGCTTCCTGTTGCCAAAATCAACCTCCCTTCCCGCAATCTCCAGAACACCGGCAGTGGGGGTCTCTATCAGGCCTAGCATTCTGCTGAGTGTTGTTTTTCCGCTGCCCGTTTCCCCAACAAGTGCAACAGATTCACCCTGGTTGATGATTAAATTGACCTTGTCAACCGCTACAACTACTTCCTCCTTTTTCTTCCCTATTTCCCTGATTCCGGTCTTCTTCTGGAAGGTCTTTGTGATTTCCTTTGTCACAACCAGAGGTTTGCTCCTCACTATCATCAGTTCTTCGGAAAATGGATCTGCGGAAACCGGCTTGGCTGGCTTCCCTGTCCTGAAAGGAAGTATTGTGCAAGCCACCTGGTGAGTGCCGGATATTGATCTCATTTCTATTGATGACTCGTCAAGGCAGATATCGTCATGGAAATCACATCTGTCATAGAACGGGCACCCTTCTATCTTTTTGGTGAGAATAGGTGGAGCCCCCCTGATTGGAAGTACCTCAGAAACGTCTTCGCTAAGTTTTGGAATGGACTCGATGAGCATGTATGTGTAAGGATGCTGTGCTATGTCGAAAGTGTTGCTTGGAATCTTTTCAATCACGCGCCCTGCATACATTACCATGAGTTTGTCGGAAAGGTGCGAGACCATGGAAACATCGTGGGAAATGCTGAGAATGGAAAGCCTGTAGGAATCCTTGAGTTTCTTCAGTTCCTCAATGATACGGTATTGGGTGATTACATCCAGCGATGTAGTGGGTTCGTCTGCAATGACAAGTGATGGCTTAAGGGCAATTGCCATAGCGATGATGACTCTTTGTTTCATTCCTCCGCTCAACTGGTGCGGGAAAGCATCCAGGACCCAGTTATCGAGGCCAACTGCATTCAATAATTCCAGGACCCTCTCCTTTGCTTCCTCCTTTGTTTTTGCCTCCTTGAAAATAAAGATGTCAGAAATCTGCTGCCCAACCGTGAAAAGCGGGTTCAGTGAATCTAATGCACCCTGGAACACTATAGATATGCCTTTCCATCTCACAACCTTGAGTTCTTCCTCTATCTTCCTCTCCTTACCGTTGTACCTCAGGGAGTAAGAAGCGCCACGGTCTTTGTCCACAATGGTCTGGCCCTTGAATATGACCCTGCCTGAGGTTACAACGCTATTTTGTGGCAGGATGTGCGAAATAGCCATTGCAAGAGTTGACTTCCCGCAACCGCTTTCACCTACAATCCCTATGGATTCATTCTCCCTGACACCGAATGTTACATTAGAAAGGGCATAGACTCTCTTTCCTGAAATTGTGTATTCAACCGACAGATCTTCCACGTAAAGTACGTAATCCTCGAAATTTGGATCTATTTCCATGCTATTACCTCCTCAATGTAACGTCTGTTGCTTCCCTTACTGCATCTCCCATCATATTGAATCCTATTACAAGGAGTACGATGAAGAGCCCCGGAAACACTGTTATCCACCACTGCCCAGAAACGATGTACTGGAAACCGTCTGTAATTATGGCACCTAGTTCAGGTGTCGGCGGCCTTATTCCTACACCCAGGAAACTCAGTGAAGCTGCCACTATGACAGCTGCTCCCAGATTAAGTGCGTATAGAACTATTGTGGGAGTAACAGAAACCGGCAGTATGTGCTTCAGCATTATATGTCCCTTTTTTGCTCCAATTGAAATTGCAGCAGTAACGTAAAGTTCGTTCTTGGTGGAAAGAACCGTACTCCGTGCCACCCTTGCAAATGTTGGAATGGTCACAACTGTAATTGCAATTATCAAAGTCCAGAAACTTGGGCCTATTGCCACAGAAAGGGCAATTGCAAATAGGATGCTTGGGAATGAGAACAGAATATCCATGGATCTCATGACTACATTGTCTGTTATCTTCCCGAGATATCCTGCCATAATTCCAAGGCCAACACCTATCACATAGCTGAGCGATACAGACAGAAATGCAAGTTCCAGGTCAAGCCTTATGGCGTATAATACCCTTGAGAAAATATCCCTTCCTACTATGTCTGTGCCGAAGAGATGAGCTGCAGATGGCGGAAGCAGGACATTGTTCAGGTACTGGGTATCCGGGTTATACGGGGCAAGGTTTGGCCCCACAGCTGCCAGAGCAATGAAAAATGCAATAATTGCAAGTGCCACCAGCCCTGTTGGGTTCCTTAAGAAAAGCCGAATCGTCTCATATGTAGGACTTTCCCTCCACAGCCTCCTGTTGCCCAGAATGTTTAAGTTTTCCTCGATCATTTGAAATCACCTAAAGGCGGACCCTCGGATCCACGTATGCATACAGCAGGTCTGCCGCGAAATTCACAAGTGTGAAAAGCAGTGCGGAGATCAGAACTACCCCCATAACTGTAGGGTAATCCAACTGCAATATGGCCTGGTAAGCTAGAAGCCCCATCCCCTGCCAAGAGAATACTGACTCAGTCAGAACAACTCCACCCATGAGGGCACCGGCCTGAATGGCACCCACTGTTATGGCGGGAAGCAATGCATTCCTCAGTGCATATTTGTTCACTATAATCTTCTTAGGAAGGCCGATAGCGAACACAGTGCGCATATAGTCCTTATTTAGGACGTCCAGCATGCTCGACCTTAGCACACGGGAAATTGTAGCAATTCCAGCCAGAGAAAGGCCCAATGCTGGCAGAACAATATGCCAGAGGGAATTTACGAAATCTGGTATATTTAAGCTCAATAAGCTGTCCAGTATGGTCATTCCAGTATATGTGTTAGGTTGCGCAAGGTAGACGCTAAGTTGACCGTCTGGCGCAGGTGCCCAACCCAAGTTAACGTAGAATACAATGATCATTATCATTTCAATCCAGAAGACCGGCATTGAAATGGCAAGTAGTGAGAACACCCTTACACCGTGATCTCCGGCTTTATTTGCCCTCAGGGATGAATATATTCCCGTTACAAGAGCAATAGGGATGGAAATAACCAGTGAGGCTATTGCAAGCTCAAAACTGGCAGGAAAGTGTTCCCCAATAAGAGTATTGACAGAATTTCCTTCGACGAATGAATATCCCAGGTTGAAATGAGCAAGTGAATACAGGTATATCAGGAACTGGTCCCACAACGGTTTGTTCAGGCCAAGTTCCCTTTCAATTACTAAGTATTCTTGCTGGTTGAATTCCGGGCCTACAAGTATCCTCGCAGGGTTTCCAGGAACAACATGTGACAAAATGAATGTGATTACTATAACACCAAAAATGGTGGGAATTAAAGATAAAATTCTAAAAATTAAAAATTTATAAAAACTGTTCATCG
>JAJZOK010000060.1 GCA_021811525.1 Thermoplasmata archaeon
ATTCCAATAATTTTCCATAGTTGCTTATCAGAGCGAAACTGTGTTCATGTCTGGCTTGCACCTTTTCTGGCTGCGAGGTTGTCAGGAATTGAGAAAAAGGCGATTGCAATAATTATCTGGGCAACAAGGAGCAACAGGAACCCTATCATGATTACCACAGTAATTGCGCCTATGAAGTAGAACAGAGCGCCTGTTTCAAACAGTGGAATATTCAGCCTCTGAGATATAGCTCCATAGCTTAGCCGTATGAAGTAGCCAGAAAATACCAGGAGGACCCAAGTTGCAAGTAAGGCGGGGATTAAGGTGATTACCACCGCAGACCAGTTTACTGCCCCAAGGTTCTGGTATGGACCCATCATATTCGGAAAACCATATGGGTAGTTCACACCAACGTAATGCAAAACTAACGCAATCACGAAAAATGCTGACACTGCCACAGCGATGATTGCAAAAACCACTGACAGTATGGCGTTGGTGAATATATGTCGGTCACCCAGTTCTGTCGAAAGCCGATCTATGGCCATAAGTAAAAGGACGAAACCCGCAATTCCTAGAACCCACCCAATTGTTGGTGCAACTGTTAGAATAACCAATATTGAACCAATTCCACCATAGATTCTAGCGTCTGAATAAGCAGTCACCTCATTCCCCTTATAAATTTCAATTTGTCACAAAATATATACTTGTATCCTAAGGGACATAATTGCCGGGAGTTGCAGAATAAATGCAGGTAAAAAGTCATTTTAAAGAATATGGATTTACGCAAAAGGTGGGACTCCCCAATATAAGTGAGTGCCCATTATGATAAAGCCCTGTTTTGATAGAATGAATGAAAGTGAGGCAAGTCCATTTATGGATGTTACATATGCGGCTGATGGCAGAACAGCAGAGTATATGGGTGCAAAGAATAGTACAGCAAGCATAGCGCCTGTTAATAGAACTAATTTCCGCTTGCTCATGCACTTTATACTATTCCAAATCTTATGTTCCAAATTTCTGTTCCTTAACAATTAGTCAAAAAAATGATATTAAATTTTTCTCCTGTCGGTTAGAAGAAGATCGCTTGTTCAACAGAACCCCAGAGCAAGGTCACTTCAACTCCTGAGTCTTGAAAGGTAGACCTTTGATGGATGTCTTCACAACTGAAGCTACAAGATTGACTAGAAGTTCTGTCTCCTTCCTCCTAATTTTCATCCATTGATTATAAATATGAAACTGTCCAGTGTTAAAATTGATACGGGCCCGGTGTGATTCGGGCATAACAGCGTTTGAAAAGCTTTATTATCGCATCTGCATTATAAATATTGACTAGCATGGCAAAAGAGAAATATGGGGACTTATGGAGAAATCCAGAAATAAGGTGTTAGTATGATATTGTTTCCAGAGTTTCAATTACCACCGGACAGGTCTATTTGAGAAGGCTTGGCTTGTTCTGCAAAATCACTTGGAAAATCCCATAGACTTGCTGAATTTGAATTGAATGCAGTTGGCAAATGCTGGTGCCAATGCATCCCTTCATTAGCATAAGGGACACTCTGGAGGCTATAGAGGCTCAATTATCAAATCCATTAAATCACGGTTTGCTTTCAATGGGATTAAAGTACCAGGGAAAATCATGTGATAAAGAAGTTTACTGGGGCATTCTTGAATCTCTGATGCATAAAAATTCGTTATTTTTCAATCTGTTACATAAAACAGGATATCTTAATTTGAGTCAATCCATCATCGTATGATATGCTTATTCTAAAATGAGCATCCTTTTTTACAATGGTTTAATTATTTATTGCTAAAGCAGCGTTTTCATCACCCAACGTATACTTGAGAATTAGTGACGCACATAGTTTCATGAAAATATATAAAACAAGACCAAAATTTAAATTCTATATATTCTTTAATGAATGACAGGTGATAATTGGGCCTAAGATCGCATTTGATCAGGAGAAAACTAACCTAATATACCTTATTGGGCAGGATGTAAGGGAATTAAGGAAATAGGCTAGAAAGGATCCACTGCAGGAAACAACCGTAAGAGAAATTTCAAACAATCTGAAGGACCTCATGAGTTCATATCTTGATTACAAAGGTAGGGTCCAGTTGCTGGTTAGCACTCTTTACAAATTAGGAACCCTAGACATTTGCAGGAGAGTTAAGGGAGAACCGTACAGCCAAAATTATATAGACCTGGCGAACAAATACAAGAAGGAAATCACCCCTAATGTCACAACTATAGTATGGAATCCTGTGAATACCAAAGAAAGGGACTTTGGGTTCCCAACATCACTGAGGGAAAAATATTCCTATGACGGAAAAATTGGAGAAGTCGGATTTAGGAAGGTTTACCGTGTCATTAACAACAAATCTGGGCAGAAGTCTGTGATTAAGATCATAGATAATGAAAATGAATATGAAGGACATTCTTTTCTCAATGAGGTAGTGACTTGGAAGTATCTACGTCATACAAATATTGTAGAATTCCGTGATGCCAACATTTAACCAAAGCCAGATTCCGTTCTATATCTGGAGATGGAGTATATCGATGGTGGAACTCTCTCTGACAAGAACTTCCCGCTGAAAAAGAGAGAGGCATTGTTCCTGATCTACCGGTTGCTCGAAGGCCTGGAGTTTGCACACAAACAGAATATTATCCACCTAGACCTTAAGCCTGCAAATATACTCTTGACGGGCAGTGGAATTCCCAAGCTAAGTGAATAGGGGCCTTCAAAATTCTATTCTGACAGAAGGTCTGAAAATGACCGAAATCTTGGCTACACCCTTGCATATTCGGCCCCTGGACAGGTAGTTACCGATTTCGGCCCACCTTCAAAAGCTACAGACCTCTATCAGATGGAGGCCATAATGTATGTGACGCTAACCGGAAAATTGCCCCTCAATCTTGATTACGATTCACCTGACAGATTTGTGGAAGGGCTTTTAACACAGGAACCCAACCCACCTTCATCTCACGTTTCTTCATTGAAAGACATAGATCTTATTGCACTCAAGTGCCTGAAAAAACATCCTAATGACAGATACTCCAGCGCAAGTGAACTGCGAAATGAAATCAGCAAGGTGCTTGGATTCAGTTCCAAAGTTGCTTCAACTGAAGATATAGTTCCGGAAATTGTACCTCCAACACTGGATGAACATCCTGACAGGGAAGTGTATGAGGGGAACCAAGATACTGCCGGTGAAGAGGCAAGAAAGATGATATCAGATGGTAATAAGGAAAAGGAAAAGCAGGACATAAATAT
This sequence comes from Thermoplasmata archaeon, assembly GCA_021811525.1. The sequence continues at coordinate 3,252 of JAJZOK010000060.1, forward strand.
AAGCATCAAAGTTGCAGCAGGAGACAACAACCGCTTGGAACCCCGGGGCGGAAGCACTGATGGGTCTACAGGAAAGGTAGACCCCCAGGTAACAAGATCACTGTCGTATGCTGTTGATAACCTGAGAACACTGTACCGTTCCAAGAACTACAACACTGTTCTGGGTTGGCTTACAGACAATTTCGAGTATTTGAAGGAAAAGAAACCCAACTGCATTAAGCACCTCGAAAATGAGCTATTGCCAAACCTTACAGCCGTCGTTCACTTCAATCTTGATCCCACACAGGTTAATTCGAAAATTGAAAGTTTCATTTCGTGCCTGGAGAGGTAATTTTAAACTATGGCAAGACCTCGTAAGGCAGAGATTTCGCTGAGCTACATCAGTTTAGCACTGACAGTAGATTCATACTTTTTTTCACTTGTAATTATCTTCATCTACTACACCGTATTTCCTAACGGCTTATTTTCAGGCCCCACCCCATTGCGATTCAACACTTTTCACCAGATGCTTTTTCAAAGAAACTATATGAGTTTAGCGGTTTTTGCTGTGACCTTCCTGGCATTCTCATATGTCTTGCTCCCCATGTTCATGCTTTCCAGTACAATTGTCAATCTAAGGACACACAGGTCCCCTGCCACTAGAATGACGGCCTTATGTTCCTCGTTTCATTTGTTTTCGCTTACTCTACCTGGTTCAATCAGGATATGCCCAACCTTTACGAACTGTTAGCTGGATTTGCCACTCTGACTCTCATACTATCATTGACAAGGAGACGGTTTGGGAGTTCTACGGGTGCAGCCTTCCTTGGTGTTGGTGGAGGTGAATTCGTCTTACTGCTTGGGCTCCAGGAAGGCTTCCTGCAGAGGTGTACTGGAAGAGCCCGTCCCGCTACCGGCCGGGATCTGTATGTCTCATGTATTCCATCAATTGCCCCTTTTATGCCCATCTTGAACAGTGCATCTGAAACCTCGCTCGAGGCAAGATTCTCCTGGCTGAAATCCGTATTTTCCATCTGAAATCCCTCAGATGAGGGATTTGGGATTCATTAAAGTAATTTCATATCCCTGATGACTGGAACATGAATCCCGAACCGATGGTGGATGCGTCTACAAGAAGCATGGATGCAAGCGCTATCCTGCGATCTACATGGGTTCCTTCGGTGATCTCTATTTCCGTCCTCTCCGTAACCATTGCCATCATGTGCCTGTGTGCCTGGGCAACCGGCGACTGATCATTGAGGAGGAGTTCATAATTGAGCCCCTTGAGGTCACTCTTCAACAGGAGTGGCTCCATTCCGCCTATCTCTACCGTGTATTTCTTTCCAAACCCTGACTTCGGCTTTATTGTCGCGAGCGTATTGCCCTGTTGATCAACCACGGTGTGGTAGAACATGAGCCCTCTTCCTCTCTGTCCTCCTATTCCGAATAATGGTTGATTTACCGAATCTAAAACCGTATACTTTATGGGTATGCTCAACTGTCCCTGTGTCGTGGCAACAACGTTTCCACTGGTGTCGGAAAATGTGAAATTCATTAATGCACCTAACTTGGAATGTGTCAGGAGCAGCTGATTCAGGGAGTTCAGGTCCGTTGTTGTACCCTGGACTCCAGATGCCTGTGTTTGTGTCTGTGTGTCATCTTTCAGTCTTGTGCCACAGTTCTGGCAGAAGACGTCGCTTTCAGAAACCGGTTTCATGCACGTTGGGCAATTCATAAAGGGAATAAACAATTTATCTTTATAAAAATTTGTTTTTAAAAACTATTCTAATCTGATTGTCAGTTAATGTTAATTGCAGTTCCTGTGAAGATCTGGAGATACTTTGCCAGGATCGTAACCTGTTTTTCGCTGAGTAGAGGAATGAAGTTGATTGGAAGGATATGAGAAGTAAGGGGGTCGGCTTAAGTGCGGACAATTAGTGTTTAATTATGGACAAGAAAACGGCCACAAAGGAGTGGTCGAAAGAGCTCAAGTATGAATGCCCGTACGACAATATGACCCATAAGTACGTGGCCAGATGTGGATATGATGTCACCGTTTACGGTATCACCTCGCCGAGAGAAATACCGCGAATATTACCAAGAATAGTCAGACGTCCCATATGCGGGAAACCGTTCAAGGCAGATTTTGAAGTGGACATTCCCGAGAACATCAATATAGAGAAAATTGAGGTTGGCTCCGATGCTTCAACGCTTTCATTGAACGCTTTTGCCATGACTTTATGGCCTTGACATTGCTGTTGATATAACCACATGCCTTGTTAGCCCTCTCCATTTGAGTGACAAAGTCTGTGATGAGATTAACAAGTGGCATATCCTTCATTTTGGTTAACTGCAAGGGATCCTTGCCAACCTTTTGGCAGAAGAATCCCAACCGCCTCAGATAAACATCCCCTGTTGTCGCGGAACCCCGACAAACATCCTGATACCAGCGCATTACCTCCTTGCTCCTTCGGAGTTCGGGGTACTTCTCTTTTCCCATGATATCAAAAACGATATAGATACAATTAATATATTTTCCGTACCCTATAGGGAACGGGCCCGGTGGTATTTGTTTAATAGTTTTAAACGAATCCTTTATTTATGACCACTACATGACAATTCATGGCAAAGACGGCTAAGTATGGGGATCTGCTTTTAGACGATACGGTAAGGAGATGGCATGAAAATCTCAATGCCAGGTCCATGATAACCGCTGAGGTTTACCTTAGGACGCTGGGCCTTTATTGCGAATTGAATAAAACCAGTCCCCTGGAAATCATCAAGAACGGTAAATCCAGGGAGTTCAAGGAATCATTTTCTGACTTTGTGCGAAAGCTTGAAAGGGAGGGGAAAGCCGGATCCTATATCGTGAGATTCAAGAAGGTCCTTAAGTCTTGGCTAAAGTTCAATGACATGCAGATCTCCTTTAATGTGAATATCAAGGACGAACATCACAATCCAACCATTGAGAATGAGAGGGTCCCAACCAAAGACGAATTATCACGCATTCTGGGGAAGGCGACAAAAAGGGCCCGTGTCTCCATTGGCTTAATGGCATTCAGTGGTCTAAGACCTGAAAGCCTGGGAAACCATGACGGATCAGACGGAATAAGGTTAAGGGACTTCAAGGACGCTGAATTATCAGGGGACATTCTCAGACTCCCTGAATCCCCGGCCATTCTTAACATAAGGCACAACCTGAGCAAAGCCAGGCATTCTTATTTCGTATTTGTGCCTGATGAAACCATTGGCTTTATCAATTCATACCTGAAGGAAAGGTCCGGATTCGGTGAAAAAATAAGCCTTGATTCCCCGTTATTGTCTTTCGATTACTACAAGAGAGGGCAAAGGGGAAAGAATCAATTTCTAAGGACTGCATTGGTTACCAGGGAGATCAGGACTGCAATAAGAGGAATTGACCTTAATATGCGTCCTTATGTCCTGAGGGCTTACTTTGCCACTGGCCTTGATATTGCAGAATCTAAGGGCTTTATCTCCCATCCCTGGAGAATGTTTTTCATGGGCCACAAGGGAGACATTGAATCCAGGTATTCTACAAACAAGGGGAGATTACCACCGGACATGATAGAAGGCATGAGATCCGCTTACCTGAAGTGCCTTCCCTTACTGACAACTGAATCCCGGGAAATTTCAGCCAAGGACATGCATAAGGAATTTCTCATGGAGATCCTCAAAGAGGACGGATTCACGGATGAGGAAATCAAGGACCTTGGATTGCTTGAAATGGATCCAAACAAAAGAAGGGAGCTCAGGAGAGAAAAGATATTCGGCTCAAAGAATCCGGCCAGGGATGCCAATGAAATGGCCCGTCTTGACCGCATGGCCATGTCAAAAATGAGGAATGGAGCCAGGCAGAAAATCATTTCATCCTACGCAATAGAAGCTTATGTAACTCAGGGGTTTGAGTTCGTGAACATGATTCCTGGTGATAAGGCAATAGTGAAATTGCCCTCCTAATTTTTTCATTGATGTTAGTTATCTAATGTTATCATTGTTTCGGGCCTTTCGGTAAAAATCCCCTGAAATTCCCGATTTTTGATTAACCGAAACTCATTTCAGTGAATGTATGATGTTAACTGGCCAGAACCAGGATCCTTGATTTTTGATTTTCTCTTTTGAGCTGAAGAGTGCGACCATGTATCATGATTAACTGTACAA
>JAJZOK010000026.1 GCA_021811525.1 Thermoplasmata archaeon
GCACCAATGGAATACGTGGAATACCAAACAAAGATCTCACCGTGGAATTCGCCCAGGAAATTGGCAAAGCCATTGGAACCTACTACGGTAAAGTATCCGTGGCAATGGGCAGGGACACTAGAGATACAGGGAACATGATTTTTAACGCGGTAACTTCAGGCATGATGAGTTCTGGAGCCAACGTCATTGATCTTGGAATTCTCCCCACACCAGCTGTGCAGTATTATTGCAGAACAAAGGGCATTTTTGGAGTTGTAATCACGGCGTCCCACAACCCGCCCCAGTTCAATGGCATCAAATGTATTGCTAGTGACGGAACTGAACTCAGGCGGGAAGATGAGGAGAAGATTGAGAAGATCTATTACGAGAAATCCTTTGAAGCAGTCTCTTGGGAAGAAGCAGGTATATTGAAAAGCGATCCTACCTCTCTAGACCTTTACTTAGATGGAATTTTGTCACACGTTGATGTGAATAAAATCAGAGAAAAGCAATTTCGCGTGCTTGTTGACAGCGGAAACGGAGCATCATATTTCACTACACCTGCCCTTCTTAGAAGGCTTGGATGCAGAGTGGTCTCGCTTAATGCGTTCCCAGATGGTAAATTTACCTCCAGAACCTCCGAACCCAGGCCTGAGAATCTGAAAGACCTCCTATCGCTCATGAAGAACGGGACTTTCAGCCTCGGTGTTGCACATGATGGTGATGCTGATAGGGCAGTGTTCATAGACGAAAAAGGAAACTTTATTGACGGCGACAAGACGTTATGCCTGGTGGTCAGGAGCGTTATTAAGCCAGGCAGCAAGGTAGTTACTCCAATAAGCAGTTCCGATGCAATCGATGAAATTTGCAATGCTGGAAAGGCCCATCTTATCCGCACAAAGGTAGGCGCCCCCCTGGTCTCCAGGACAATGATAGACAATATGGCAATGATTGGAGGAGAAGAAAATGGCGGCATAATCTTCGGGGAACACCAGTATTGCAGGGACGGTGCGATGACAGTAGCCCTCATACTCAATTTAATGGCGGTGGGAGGTAAGAAGATCTCCGAATTGATTTCTAGCCTGCCACAGTTTTTCATCCACAAACTATCCGTTGAAAGGAAGAGGGACTGGAAGAGCCTTGAGCCTTCCATTATTTCATACGCTGAATCAAATTCTAAGGACAGGTCTGACGGCCTCAAGATATACCTGAGTGATGGGTGGGTGCTCTTGCGTCCCTCAGGCACGGAACCCATAATAAGGATCTACGGTCAATCCCGTGATGAAAAAAGGGCCAGGGAACTGGCGCTTGAATACGAGGCACTCATACTGGGACTTCAGGAAGGGCCAAGTGCAGAGTAAGTGTCCCTGAATCGCATTACGGCTGTTACGTTGCCTGCTATGGCGAACCAAATAAGCAGTATGTTAATGGGGGTTATCAGGACACCGTATAGAACAGAATGGTAAGCAATGAAAAACTGAAGCAGAATGAATACGAGCATGAAGACAAGCCTGTCTGCCCTTCCAAGTATGCCTGAGTAGTTTCTTTTAAGCCCCAATGCCTGTGACTGCACTCCCAAATAGCTTGTCAGGAGCACGCCGATGACAGCAAGCAGACCTATCCAAACCTGTGCGTGGACGCTGAAGATGAACCCCAGCATGATCAGGATATCGGAATACCTGTCCAGTACGTGGTCCATGAGGTCCCCCCTTTTTGAAGATAGATTCCTCATTCTCGCAACCTTGCCATCTATGGCATCAAAAAGTGCGGAAAGAACCAGTGTAACAAAACTTACGAGGATTAGCACTCCGCCAAGATAAAAGAGAAGGCCAGTAAGCCCGGCAAAAATCAGTGAGAACAGTGAAATTGTATTTGGATTGATTTTCATGAAGGGCTTCGATAAGGGGATAAGAAATTTATCAGCTGTGCTTCTGTAGGAATCCAGTACCATCAGTAAGGAAAATGTTCAGTTCCAATTAATCTTTTTTCGAAGGCCTGAGAAATTCAACTATTTTCAAAGCCGTAAGTTCCGGATTACCCTCCGCGACCTTAATCCTGTGGATTCTAGATGAGGGAAGCCTCTCGAGAGCCTCCTGGTATATAATGTCGGATCTCAGGGCATCAAGGTTCTCTTCGACCTTTTCTTTTGAATACCCTCTCTCCAAAAGTGTTTTTCCAGTCTCTTCCTCGCCCCTTTCAAGAATGAATACCATGGTACAAGGAACAAGATGGGAGTAATGCCCTTCTATCATGATGCCGGACATGCTTTCCCATTTAATCCTGTCATTAAGGCAATCTAAGTCCATTTCACCGTTTTCCAGGCAATCCCTAGCGTCATCTATATCCAGTATGTTCTTGCAGTCGTATCCCAATTTTCTCAGATAACTGCAGATCGAACTCTTCCCGGAACCGGGAATGCCGGTGATGCTTATCAAGCGTAAACCTCGAAGAGAGTGACCTCGCTATCACCAAAATCCAGTTCAAATGGCCTGGAAAGATGCCTTCTTGCCATCACGGGCACATCGAACTTTCCAATATGGATCTCACGTGGTTCTAGTTCATAGGAAGCCAGTATTCTCTTGTTGCCACACCTGTAGCATCTATAATCGCCCGTACCTCTGCTGTGCATACGGTCACCACATTCTTCGCATGCTGGAGGAACTCTATTGTAAATATCTGAGACGGACTTGATTTCCATCTTCTCCACGTTAAGGCAGTTTTCCTTATATGTTCCGATGACCCTTATCTTATCACCGGGAGCAAGTTTTGAAAAAGTCTTCCTGAATTCCTTTGTAGGCTCGAAAGCCGCTATGGCAAGTTCCATATGCCTGCTCTGCAGTGCGGCAAAATAGTGTCCGCCAGATATACTGTAGGGCCGAACTTTAACTGTTCCCTCAATTGAATAGGAACACCCGTTCCAGAGCTCTTCGGGATCCGGAATAATATGATCATCCGTTGCCTGGTTTGTTCTGAATAGAAGGTACCGTTCTACATCAGAGCCTGTTTCGGCTACTATCTCCGGGCCTTCGGCAAGCAAAGCCTCAGGCTTGATTGCCCTGATTCCAAATACTACGGGGGTCCTTTCACGGGGGAAGATGGCAGCGTGTTTATTCCTGCGATCTATGTTGTTGAAGCTTCCTGGGATCTGGTTTGCCATGCTTGCAACTCTCAATTTCAATTCAGCCCCTAAATGGGCACCCTTAGGGAACCTGTATGCAAGGAATTCGTATGTCACTTGTTTAGCAGGCCAGGAGATTGCGGCGGCTGCTCCAATGATTCCCCTTCCATTCTTGTATTTCCTGTATTCACCACCCTGTTCTTTGATAAAAGCCTCAGCCTGGTTGATTGTAACTTCCTCCCGGACAGCTTTCCAGTAGAATGACGGGTCAAATTCATTGCTGGAGGCAACTATCCCTGGATTGGTGTCAATTTCATCGAGCACTGCCATTTCCTCAACAATTTCGCTGGCTAGTTGGACCAGATCAGTTGACTTGGGACCACTTTCCTCATCCGGGTAGCTCATCAGATCCATTCCGTTGAAGCTTCCAATCTTAAGCGGGGTCCCATTGCCTTTGCCCAAATTGGCACAGAGTGCACCATTGCCCCTTGTTTTGTGCTTGATTGCAGGGTTCAGCCTTACAAGGTGCGGATAACCAATAAGGTCCATCCCGCTTCGGATAATGATTTCGGAAAGAAGGTAGGTTGTGCACATTCCCTCTCGGGAATCTGTGTCATCTACTGCGATGTACATTTATACTCCGTATCTTCGCTTCCTTCCCTGATATGAAATAATAGCCTTAAGGAAGTCTGCCTTTTTCAGTTCTGGCCAGTTCACATCGGAGAAATATAACTCGGAATAGGCAGACTGCCAGAGCAGGAAGTTAGAGATCCTTTCCTCCCCGCTTGTCCTGAATATAAGATCGGGATCAGGCAGGCTCTTGTCGTAAAGGAATTCGCGGAATTTTTCTTCGGTGATATCATCCACGGTCATTTTCCCATCTTCGATCTCCCTGTACATTTTTTTCATTGCATTTATGATTTCCTGCCTGCCGCCATAGCCGATTGCTATGTTGAAACGGAAATTCCTGAATCCTTTGGTCGTTTCCTCAACTTTCCTAATCGTATTCTGCAGGTAATCAGGAAGATGGTCAAATTCCCCGATGACCTTCACTCTGATCTTGTTCTCATAAATCCTCGGATCTTCCAGGAGATCAACAAATGCATCATTGATGAGCCTGAAAAGAAATTCTACTTCATTTATGTCCCTGTTGAAATTTTCAGTGGAGAAACCGAAAACAGTAACGATTCTCACGCCTGCGTCCATGCACCACTGGAGAACTTCCTCCAGTTTGTCTTTGCCCCTTATATGGCCTTCATTGGTACTGAGCCCATTTCCCCTCGCATAACGCCTGTTTCCGTCCGTTATGATGCCAATGTGCATTGGAACCTGCCCTTTCTTAACTTCATCCATGAGGATTTTCTCGTATACCTCTGTGGTAAGGCTCCCAATCTGATCGGCTATTCCCATCCAGTTAACGCTATGCAATTTTGAGCTTAATATTTATTCCCCGTTCTTGGCTGCAGTCAAAGAGTACATTGTGAGTGAGCTGGAATACCCATGAACTTCCCTTTTTTTCATAATGAAGAGGCCGAGGTCTCGGAATTCTTCCATCCTCTCCTCAATCCCCTTCATATCGAGGATTTCATAGTAATGTAATATGCCATTTCTGCGAAGTTTTTCAATTGCCTTTTTAAGGAACCGGTGAGATTCATGTGGAAGGTTCATAATTATCCTGTCCGCATCCGGGAGTGAATCGATGATTTCCAATGCATTGCCACATATGGGTTCTATGCTCCCAATGAGTCTGTTCAGTGCAATGCTTTCCTTCATGTACTTTATGGCATCTGGGTTGCTGTCTATGGCATATATTGATGCCTTCTGTATTTTCGCAATGTTTAATGAAAAGGCACCTATCCCTGCGAACATGTCTATAATGTTCTCGCCTTCCCTGACTTCCCGCGATACAAACATACGTTCTGTTGCCAGTCTTGGCGAAAAGTAGACTTTGGAGACATCAAGCCTGAAAATTACCCCGTTTTCTCGATATTGTGTAATTGTGCCGGGTTCACCCCTCAACAATTCCAGGTCGCGCAACCGGAATGGGCCAGTTATCCCCTTGTCCAGGAATACTCCCTTGATGTTAGGGTGGGTTTCTGTCAAAGCATCCGCAAGATGAATGGCCCTATCCCTTTCCCTAATCTTGGTTATGGCTATGTCACCTATGAGATCAAATGCCCCTCCGGCAAGTTTTGGAAGGTGTTTATCCTTTGAGGGGACTGGATCCATGGAGACTATAACCCAGGACCGGCCTCCAATTGCCTCATCCACCCCTGTGTCTTTCAATGGAATGTATACATTATCTGTATCTCGCTGGATCTGATTCTCAAGGTCTATCCAGTTGCCCTTTCTCAGCTTCTGGAGAATGTCTTGCGCATCTTTCTTTGAGACCTTCAGGTGATCCTTCACCTTCTTCTCCTCTGAAGTATAGTCCTCGCATGGCTGATGGTTTCAGTTGATAGTTTGTGTGAGAAACCCGCAATACGGGAGATCTCTTGTTCAGTTGAGCCCGCAACTGAATCCAGGCTGGTAAGACCTGATGCATAAAGTCTCCTTGCCCTTACTCTTCCTATATTTGGTATAGCGGTGAGTTCCCATATGTCCTCCTTTATTCCTTCTCTGATCCTTATTGCCAGCATTTCAAAGTATGTCCGCCTCTCGGCCAGATACATTGATGCCAGCCTGGAAAGGGAGTAGGCCATCCATTCGGCGCTGCTTACCTTTGCCTGTATGTCTCCCGGGCCTATGCCATATCTGTTAGTTATGTACTCTGTGGATTTTTCGCAGATCCAGTCATAAAGCACCATGGCAGTCTTGGCACTGTTGAAGCAATCACTGCTGTCCTGATACTCAAGGCTGTTCTCTTCCATAAAGAACATAATATCCTCAGTGTCATCCTTCTTGGCAATAAGGGAAGGCACTTCAGGAGTCAGGCATATGTTGTACAGTGTCCTCTGGTCGGTTATGTTGCCTCCGTCAATGTATCTCTTCAAAACAAGGGCCGAAACCGGGTCAATATACAGGTCACTGACAGTCTTGCCAAACCTTGTGACTTTGTATTCGTCTTCAGACCCTTGAATGAAGCCATTTTCATGCAGAAATGCCAAAGCTCCCTCGAACCTGCTCCTCTGCAAAGAGATATCTGTCTGGTACCCCAGGAGGGTCTTTTCGTGAAACCTCATGAGGCCTTCTATGTCCATTGCGATTCCAGTACTTACAAGTGCAAGGGTATTGAACCTTATGAGCGACTCTTTCCCTATGCCCGAGAAAACCGGCTCTGGGTCACCGTCAAGGTATTCCCAGGCACGTTCCAGTGACGTTTCAGATGCGGCATAAATGATGCCAAATCCGGTTCTGTCATATTTGGGCCTGCCAGCCCTTCCAAGCATCTGATGTACTTCAGTGTTTGAGATATAACCCACATAACCGTCGGAAAATCTTGTTATGTCCCTTATGACGACCACCCTTGCAGGAAGATTAACGCCTGCAGCGAGGGTAGGGGTAGCCACAAGAACCTTTATCTTCCCTTCCCTGAAAAGCGATTCGACGACATTCCTCTGGGCAGAGGAAAGGCCGGCATGGTGAAAGCTGACCCCTTTTGGTACGAGTTCAGAAAGGATTCCCTGATACCTGTCCGTTTCACCACCCCATGGTGGTTCCCACTGAATGGTGCCTACCACGCCTTCCTCAAGTGAGTATGAAAGTTTCCTTGCAAGATCCTCCGCCCTCTTTCTAGAGTTTACGAACACCAGCAGTTGCCCCCCCTGCAGAATATAATGCTCGCAAAGCCGCGAGAGGTCATCTTTCCCCTTGAATAATATGGGCTCGTCCCCTTCCTGAAATTCTAGTGTCCTGTTGAAGAGGACTCCTTTTTCAAGCTTAACAGGGCGAAAATCGCTGACAACTGCCTCTGCGTCCAGCCAACCCGATACATCCTCTATGTTGGAAATTGTGGCGGAGAGCCCCAGAATCCTTGTGTCAGGATTCATGTATCTCGCAGCTGAAAGAAATGTTTCAAGCCTGGCTCCCCTGCTCTCGTCCCCTATGAGATGAAGTTCATCTGCGACTATGAGAGATATCTCAAACATAATGGACGGATCATGATGGAAAAGCGAGTCAGCCTTCTCAGATGTGCACACGATTACGTCAAACCTCTTCATGAACTCAGGGGAGTCATCATAGTCACCAACTGATATTGCAACCTTGAGCCCCAGGGATGACATCCTCTTTAGGTCGTCATATTTTTCAGAGGCAAGCGCCCTAAGCGGCACTATATACATGGACTTTCGGCCCTTCAGGAATTCCCTGTAAATTGCAACATAGGCTATGAGTGATTTACCTGATGCTGTTGGCACGGAAACTACCACGTTCCTGCCAGCTTCAAGGTGCCTGATTGCCTCCTCCTGGTGATTGTATAGTTCCAGGTCAACACCATCGAACATATCTAGAAACTGCCCTGGCAAATCCAGTCCTGTTAATCTCATTATCCATGGTCTATGCCTACCAAAAACTAAATATTTGCACTCCGCGTTTTTGCCGTATCTATTTTCTAGCAGCAAGCCCGCCCATAGAGAAAATTAATATGGGCACCGTGTTTTTCAGCAGTTGACCAAAAGACCTTACGTCATTGTGAACGTTGCGCAGAGCCTGAATGGCTTTATTTCCGGCAGGGATGGCAGAAGAGTCATCATTTCTTCTCCCGAGGACATGGTAAGGGTACATGAACTTAGGTCCGAAGTCGAGGCCATACTTATTGGCTCTGGAACAGTGATTGCGGATGACCCGAGGCTGCTTGTTGACCAGAATGTAGTCAAAAAAGAGAGGTCTCCCCTGAGAGTAATTCTTGACCGCAATCTAAGAACAAGGATTGGGTCAAGAGTCTATGACTCAGCAGCGAGAACCGTCATCTATACAGCCAAAGTTAGGGAAGATAATAGGGGATGCGAAATCAGGACCAGGGATGCAAAGGGCCTCCAGCTGCAGAACATTCTCTCTGAACTGCAAGAAGAGGGTATCAGCAAACTGCTTGTTGAGGGCGGGAGATCAATTATAACAAGATTCATTGAGGAACGTTTTATAGATGAGTTCTACCTTTACATCGGCGACATCATTATAGAAGAGGGGGGGCTCCAGTTGTTTTCTCCCGGCTTTGAAATCCGCAACGTGATTAAGTCTGCCGAACCTTTCGGCAAGGGTGTTCTTATAAGCCTTGATCCCTATCACTTACAGAGACTATGGAAAACACAAGTAAAGGATTCCTGAGACTTGGCTGGGCCAGGGAAAGGATGGACGTTACATCCCAGATACGCGAGAGATTCATCCGTGAAAAGCCACTCAAGGGAGTGAAAATTTCCATGGCTTTGCATGTGGAAGCCAAGACAGGAATTTTCGCTCTTCTACTGCGGGAAGGAGGTGCAGAGATTAGAATGTCATCCTGCAATCCGCTAAGCTCAGATGACAGCGTCGTCAACTCTCTGAGGGACGATTATAAAATGGATGTTTATGCAAAAAAGGGTGAAACTGAGGAGGAATACTATGAGTACCTCAATAAGACCCTTGACCTCAAGCCCAATGTCATAATCGATGATGGGGGCGACCTTGTCAAGATTGTGTCTGAAGACCGTACTGATCTTCTTGACAATATAATTGGGGGCAATGAGGAGACTACAACTGGCGTCGTGAGGCTCTTTGCGATGGAAAAAGCCGGCGCATTGAAATTCCCAATGTTTGATGTCAATGATGCAGAAATGAAGCACTTTTTTGACAACAGGTACGGAACAGGCCAGAGCACCCTTGATGGCATTATGTCCGCCACTAATGTTCTGTTGGCAGGAAAGAAGATAGTTGTTGCAGGCTATGGCTGGTGTGGCAAGGGTATTGCCATGCGTATGAAGGGACTGGGTGGACTTGTTACTGTGACGGAGATTAACCCGGTCAAAGCTGTGGAAGCTGCAATGGATGGCTTCGACGTAAAGCCCATGAATCAGGCCATAAGGGAAGCGGACCTAGTTGTAACTGCAACAGGAATGAAGAATGTGGTATCATACGCAGACCTGCTTGTGGCCAAGAAAAACCTCATACTGGCAAACTCTGGACACTTCAACAATGAAATTCCTGTGAAAGAACTTGAGTCGAAGTCGCTGGAGAAAAGGCCGGTGAGAGAAACCATTAACAGGTACAAGCTTGAAAACGGGAATACCATTGACCTTATTGCGGACGGAAGGCTAGTTAACCTTGCAGCTGGCCAGGGACACCCGGTAGAGATTATGGATATGAGCTTCTCCATACAGGCATTGACAGCGGAATATCTAGTGAAGAACCACCAGAAACTTGAGAAGAAAGTGTATCCTGTTCCAAGAGATATTGATCTGGAAGTTGCAAACCTGAAACTCAAAGGGCTTGATCTTTCCATTGACAAACTCAGCGATGAACAGAGGAAATACGCTGAGGAATGGAAGGAAGGAACCTGAACGGGTGATTTGAACCATGAAGAAAATCTTCCTTATTGTTCTTGATGGGCTGGGGGACAGGCCTAATGTGGAACTTCAGGGCAGAACAGCACTTCAGGCAGCTTACAGGCCCACCCTTAACAGGCTTGTAAAGGAAGGGCAGGGCGGGATAATGCACCCTGTATCCCCCGGATACAGAACAGGATCAGATACCTCACACCTCTCACTGCTTGGTTATGACCCTGAAAAATTTTACACTGGCAGGGGGCCATTTGAGGCTATGGGTCTTGGAATGACAGTTCTCGGCGGAGATGTTGCCTTCAGGGCAAACTTCGGAACTGTTGATGTAAATGGCGTGGTGACCGACAGAAGGGCCGGGAGGATTACATCCGGCACAGACAAACTTGCAGAAGCACTGTCTTTCTCTGTTGATGGAGTTGATTTCTTCGTAAGGGCGGGAGTTGAGCACCGGGCTGCCCTCGTCATGAGGGGCAAAGGCCTGATGGACCGCATAACTGATTCTGATCCGCATGAGCCTGGGCTGAAGGTGCGTGAGGTTAAGCCACTGGATGAAAAAGCGAAATTCACGGCTGATGTCCTGAACAAATACCTTTCTATGGTAAGGAAGAAACTAGCCGACAATCCAGTAAACACAAAAAGGATAAAGGAAGGAAAGGAACCCGCTAATGAACTGCTCATAAGGGGGGCAGGGCAGGCGCCAACGCTCACGCCATTCAGCGATCTTTACGGACTGAAAGCCGCGTGCATATCCGGAATACCAATGATAACAGGCATTTGCCGCCTTGTAGGAATGGACAGCATAGCCGTGGAAGGTGCCACGGGGAGGCTCGATAGCGATTTCAGGGCGAAATTTGAAGCTGCTTACAGGACACTGAACAATTACGATTTCCTCATTATGAATATCAAGGCAACGGATGTTGCTGGGCATGACGGAGACCCCATCGCAAAGAGGGATGCTATACAGAGAATAGACGCTGCAATGAAAAATATTGACAAGATTCTGCAAGATACAGTGGTTTGTGTTACGGGCGACCATTCGACGCCCTGCGCAATGAAAGACCATTCCGGAGATCCATTGCCCATATTATTCAATACAGGCGGAATAAGGAAAGACCGGGCAAAATTATTTGATGAAATATCATGCACTGTTGGTACCTATAACATCAATAGTGGAGATGTCATGAAAGTTCTGCTTCAGTTGTCTGACAGGGCAGAAAAATATGGAGCATGATTTACAGTAGTCAGATATCCTAGAAAATGGCTTGCCTACATTCATAATTTTTTCAATAATTTCTTGAGTCAAAAAGATTATATATATACCTGCTAATAGCATGTCTGACAATTGGATGACACCTAAGGCTTTTGGTTTGGGAAATTTCAAGGAGAATCTTAAGGTCCACAGCTTGAAGAAGGAATATGACAAGAGAAATAAGAAGGATATCCTGACTTACTCACAGCCTAAAGGCATTTATTATTCCATAGTTTTTTCACTGCTGCTTTGGTGGATACCCATTGCTGGGCCCGCAATTGCCGGATATCTCGGTGGAAGAAAATCCGGAACCACTTCAAAGGCTCTCACTTCTTCCCTCATTGCCACCTCAATCATAATGATGATTACTTTCGCGATGGCGCCATTTACGTCAGGCGCATTGTCAGGAGTGAACGAATACTTCAGCAATGGTGTCCTGACAGTAAGCCAGAGCCAATTGTTTGCTTATTCAGGACTTCTTAACGACCTCTACACAGGATACGGCATCTTGAAGACTTTTACCCTCATTCTCCCAGGCTCTCTTGTACTTCTCAACATATTCAGCTACACAGGTGGATTCATGAGCACGCTCAAGACACAGGAAGACAATCTATCCTACAGTTATATGAGCAGGGATATTGATGAGAGGCTCAGGTCAGTCCGATCAACCCCAAAGGTTCAGATGAGTAGAAGGGTCATCAAGGAATTCACAGACGGAACCAACGATGATGAAGATGGAGTTGGCGGTTGGAGCTATCTCTAATCAAGCGTAACAATTTTTTACCCCATATATCTTAACCACTCATCAATGATAGACATCAAGCTTCTCAGGGAGGATCCAGGTTTATTCTACGATTCGTGTAAAGCCAGGGGCTTTGATACAAAGATACTGGACCAGTTCTTTGAACTGGATGAGAAATGGAGGGAGAACCTCAAGGCCATTAACCAGGTAAAACACGAAAAGAACACCCTGAGCCTTGAAGTCTCAACAGCAGTCAAGGAAGGCAGGGACCCTTCTCAAATAAAACAGAAAGTACGGGAACTTAACTCAAAATTAACTTTAATAGAGGGCGAACAGAAGGAAATTGAAGATTCCAGAACGAGAATTGCAAAACTGATTCCCAATCTCCTAGACAAAGGGGCCCCACATTGCCTCACTGAAGAAGAGGCTGTTCTCGTACGCACTTGGGGTAGGGCGAAGGTCTTCCAGGAAGATGTCGAAGCATTCAAAAGAGCAAGCAAGGGAATGGATTACGAACTGCTCATGAACCGGCCTGCGAGCCATGTGGATCTTGTACAGGATATGGGGATTGTTGATCTCGAGAGAGCAGCTAAGACCTCCGGGGCAAGATTTTATTACATGAAGAACAGGCTAGTAAAGCTAGAACTAGCCCTTGTAAACTATGCACTAGATTTTCTTTCAGAAAGGGGGTTTGAACTTGTTGAACCTCCATTTATGCTTAACTACAGGGCAATGGAGGGTGCAACCGACGTTGAAACCTTCAAAGACACTTTGTATAAGATTGAAGGCGAGGATCTATACCTCATATCAACTGCAGAACACCCACTTGCAGCTTATTTCCAGGACGAGATACTTGAGGAAAACAGCCTGCCTGTGAGGCTGGCCGGAATGTCTCCATGTTTCAGGAAGGAGGCAGGTTCACATGGGAAGGACACAAAGGGCATTTTCCGGGTGCACCAGTTCACAAAAATTGAACAGTTTATTTACTGCAGGCCTGAGGATTCCTGGGATTTCTTCGATGAACTGGTAAAAAATTCCGAGGATATGTTCAGAAACCTGGAGTTACCTTACAGAGTTGTAAACATATGCTCAGGAGACTTGGGAAATCTTGCTGCCAGGAAATTTGACATAGAGGCATGGTTCCCTTCGCAGGGAAAATTCAGGGAAGTAGTTTCAGCTTCGAACGACACCGATTACCAGGCAAGGTCCCTGAATATAAGGTACAGGGCAAAGGGTGGGAACAGGTTTGTCCACACACTCAACAGCACTGCAGTTGCAACCACAAGGGCACTTGTTGCCATTATGGAAAACAACCAACTCAAAGATCAAACCGGATTCCAGGTCCCGAAAGCATTGATTCCTTACACAGGCTTTGAAACCATTATAAAATAAATTTACCTGGACCTCTCCGCATAAGCCATTTTTGCCGAGGTCGGGGAAAATTTTTTCCACCGGTCTAGAATTGGAAGCCTGTCTTCGTTTACCTGGTCCATGACATTGAGATATCCTAGAATTCCGTTCACAGCTTTGTCTGCATCCCTGACCGCACTTATGAGGTCCCTGGAAGTGTTTGTGGAATCCCCTCCTGAAAAGACTCCCTTTAGGGAAGTCATGCCTGTTTCATTGGTAATGGGTTGACCCTGGGGTGTTAATCGGAGATTCCTGAGATATTCATCTCCCATGAATCCATAATCGGTTTCCTGTCCTGTAGCCTCTATTATGAAATCTACATCTATTTCGTGTACCTTGTCCTTGTTTGGGACTGGCTTGGCGCGACCTCCCTTTTCGGTAACCATCTCATTCTGCCAATACCTGAGCTTTACAGCCCTGTTCCCTTCCTTG
The DNA here is from genome assembly GCA_021811525.1 of Thermoplasmata archaeon. The sequence continues at coordinate 13,401 of JAJZOK010000026.1, forward strand.
ACGTACTCGAATGGAGTTACTTCCCAGACATAATTGACATATTCCTCAATGGATTCCTCCATTTCCTCGTCTGCATTCATGCTAGGATATCCGGGGCGGTCAATTTCCCGCCTTCTGTACATGATGTATACGTTATTTGCGCCGAGCCTCATGGAGGTTCTGGATGAATCGTTGGCAGTGAATCCTCCACCGATGACCACAACATTCTTCCCAACATCGATGTGTTCACCGAAACTAACTCTCCTCAGGAATTCTGTTGCATGGATTACATTTTCGGCATCACTGCCGGGGGTACCTGTCATGTGTGGTTTCTGGTTACCCACTGAAATGTAAACGGCATCGTAGGACTTCAGTATCTCATCAAATGTGATGTCTTTTCCAACTTCCGTGTTAAGCTTTACGTCAACGCCCTGTGAGATTATGAATCCTATCTCCTTGTCAATGACCTCTTGCGGAAGCCTGTATCTGGGGATACCAGTCTTCATAAACCCTCCCAGCGCAGGGAGTTTCTCAAACAATGTAACCTTAATCCCTTGAATAGACAGGTAATATGAGGCGGTCAGCCCAGATGGGCCACCACCGATAACTGCGACTTTTTTCCCGATAAATTTCTTCCTCGGGAGCTGCAGAATTTCACCATAATCATTGAACTTGTCAGCTGCGTAACGCTTTATGTGCCTGATAGCTATTGGGCCACCTGTATCATACATTACACAAATGTCTTCGCAAAGATGTGTGCATACCCTGCCTATTACTGCAGGAAAAGGAAGATTCTCAAAAACTATCCTGACTGTCTGGGCCGGATCGCCTACTGCCGTACTGTTAATATAACCGCCAATATCCAGGCTGGCAGGGCATGCCTGTGTGCAGATATTGCAGCCAATGCACCTGCTTGATTCGGCAATGGCTTCGCTATCAGTATACTCTTTTACTGGCTCCAGCTGGAAACTTTTAACCCTCTTCTGGGGGTCTTCATGTGCTATTTTGACACGCTCAAAATTTAGCATTATACGACCCTGTCCTTAAATCCCCACATCAATTATAAAGATTTTTTCACAGATAGAGCAAATTTCCTGCTCTCAGTGAAATTTAAGCCATCAGGTTATTCTCGGTATCACCAGCATAGCAAAAAACAGGTTGAAAAGCACAACAATGCTCATTGCCACGTAAAGCCTATTCTTGTCCTTCAGGAAGTCAATTATTGCAATAAACACCACAGAAATAGGCGTGAAGATCAGGACCCACAGGCCTGTGGTTATATAGTAAATTCCATCCAGGGCGGCAAGACCCGCAGGTATTCCCCCAAGGGGAATGGAATGGGAGTCGAAGCTGTTGCTGAAATTTGAAAGATATGAAAGGGTGTGGTTCATTCCTCCGTTTCTGACAAATAAAAGAATGGTGCCAAACAGGATGAAGAATAGGCTTAGTACGACACCAGTTCTCAGTACATAGCTTGTTATGAGATCAAGATCAATTTCCTTTTGCATGTCTTTCAACACCCCTCACTGTAGATATGTAAAGCCCACTTATCATTATGAAAGCAAATATCGCCGAGACTACAACTTCCAGGTTAAGGGAAATGTTCAGTACCTGGGATTTCTGAAGTCCGCGCAGTAACATTTCTGCGCCCAGGAATGACAGTATGGCAAAGAATATCCACCTGATATTCTTGTTGGTTATTTTCATAAGGATCCTCGCCCCGATGAAAGAACCTATAAGGACGCCAATTGCTGTGGCTGCAGCAATGAATAACTGAATATATCCATTATACCAGTAAATGGAGCTACCTGTGGCAGCCGTAATTCCTATCATAAAGTTGCTAGTTGTGGTAGTTACCTTCATGGGTAAATTCATTGCCCAGTCCATTCCCAGAACCTTCAATGCTCCGCTTCCAATACCAAGAAGCCCTGAAATGACTCCGGCAAAAAACATTATAAATTCAGCGAGCCACCACCTTACTCCTTCATAATCGACCTTCTTTTTGAGTCTCTTATCATAATAGGACCCTGTAAGCTGGAAAAGTTTTGTTGACCAGTCTGCCTTTATGGGGAGAGGCTCCTCGTACTTGCCCCTCTGGACTGTGGGAATCAGTGAGCCCAGCAGCACTACACCGAAAATTATGTAGATTGCCCAGGAATAATTGTTGTTATTGATGTATACCGCAGTAAGTGATCCTACTATGGCCCCTGCTGTAGTGGCAATCTCAAGCCCAATCCCTATTTTTACATTGGTGATCTTTTCCCTTGTATATGCGCTAGCACTTCCAGCAGAAGTTGCGATGGTGGATACAAGGCTTGCACCCGTCGCATAAATAATAGGAATTCCGTAAAATAATGATAGAAGTGGAACAAGCACCGTAGCCCCACCAAGGCCCGTCAGTGAGCCGATAGTCCCAGCTGCAATCCCTCCCACTACGATTGAAAGGAACTTTAGTGCTATGTATAGGATAGCAGTCATTCAACCTTGAATCCCTGACTACTATATATTTATCTTCAGAAACCTCGGCAAAATTGGAATCTGCGGGTTTTTACTTAAAATCCGATTTTTGTGATAAGTGCCATTCTTTAACTAATCCGAAGATTTCAACGGACATACCAAATTTCACGTAATATTTCCATTGTTAACATTGAATTGTGAAGTTGAGGAGATTTCTCCATAATAAGCTATGATGCGGTAATTTCCATTGGCCGGTATCTGTTGCAGTGAATTTTCCGGTAAAATAGTTATCATTGCGCCCTTGCTCCCCATGGTTATGTTGCCATGTTGCCAGAGGTATCCATTCAGGTTAGGCATTGATGACAGGGGGACAATCCTGTAAAGTATCTGTCCATATGATAAATTGCCATTTTCCACCAACAGGTTCAGCGAAATTGCGGTTATATTGCCGTTCCCTGTCGATTCGATGCTGATATTCCCCATGCTGATATCACTAGTAACTGGATGCATGGTTTGAATCCCAAGGGGCACTCCAAGAAGCAGCACAGCTATAGCCATTGCTATTGCTTTTTCTTTTCCGCTGAAACTTACTCTTTTGTGCTGTCCGCTTAATGCCTCACCTTTTTCTGTTTTCATAAGTGCGGGAATGGCAAGTGCGATGATGGGCCAGAAGATCTCGTAATCAAGGAGGAACCTGTAATTGAAAAGAAAAATAATTAATGGAAAAGCAAGAAAAGCGAATCTTAACTTATCAAAATATGAAATGTAAATGATCACAAATGATATCCCAAGGCACACGACCATTGCAGTAAAGAATTCTCTAGAGAGTGGGAGTATTCCAAGGAAACCCAGTTGGGAAGGCCCAAATCCTATGCCGATGAGCGGAAGGAGCCCGGGAGAAGCCAATGCATGGAAAAACGAGGATGGATCACTGGCTATAAATGGCAGATTAGGCAAAAGGAATGCTACAGCCGCAAAAATAGACCACGCAATTCCGGCCTTCCTGCCTGTTTCCTTGAAAATAAATATGAGGAAAAATGGAAAGGCTACCCATGGAATTTGCTTAACTGCGAGAGCTAATCCCATAGAAAGACCAGAGAGTACGGGTTTTTTATGGGTTGAAACTGAAATGAGCATCAGGATTGCCCACAAGATGTCAGGGTAGCCAAGACCAGTTTGTATTAGGTATGAAGGATTTAGAAGAATGATAAACACAGGAAAGAGCGAAAGTAGCCTGTATTTTAAGCCTGAGTAAAGAGAGAAAATCATCAGTGCAGGCACAACATAAAGAGGAAGAAGAGTAGCTGAAGGGCTTATTCCAAGTATCTGGGCAGGGATATAGGAAAAAATTGAAAGTGCCGGGTAACTGAGGCTGGTTACAAGCCCTCCTGTAAGCAGTGGTGTACCGATGCTCAAAGGAAAACCGGGGATGGATGAATGTATAAAACCAAAAACACCAGAAGTGTTCGTCACAACATAGGGATTTATTCCTTGGAGTATGAGGTGAGCGGAGTAGTAGTCCAGCAACATCTCATCGGTAGGGAATTTTGGTGACCCAATCCAGAATGCAATGGCCCAGGTAAGAGCCAGGGCAGCAATGGGAATGTAAAACAGCCATGTAAGCTTTCTTGAAGTTTTGGTCTCTATCAAATGAAGTATTGCCAATATTGCCAGAGATGCCCCTGTCGCTATAACCAGCAACGCTTCGTAATTAAATGGTACGGCGCCGTAATGCTCCATGCCTGAAAGAAAAACAGGAACTAGAAGATATAGGGTATAAGCAAGAAAGCCTAGAGGAACAAGTCTTATGAGAAGTTTGCCACCAAATGCTTCTGTCTCAATCCTATCCCAAATTTTCTGAGTGAAATTCAGTATGGGTCCGGGAATCTTGGCTGCAAGTCCACTAAGAAGAAACAGGAAACCGAGGAAAATGAAAAAGGACTCCAGTGTGATCAGCAAAATACCCTGATAACCAAACTCGCTCCAGAGGATCTGTGGAATTGCAATTAGTACGGAACTAATCGCGATAAATGCAAACCTGATAACGAGAATTAAATTTTCCTGGCTCCCATTCACTTCTCACTTTCCCTCCAAACGTAGAATGTTGAGGAGAGATAAGTTACGAGGAAAGCACACACTATTCCCACAAATTGTGCGACTCCAATACCATAAATGCTTCCTTTATTGATAATGCCACTAGTTAACAGGATGTAGAAGATTCCAGCATTAACTCCTATACCAAGCAAACTAAAGAAATTGAATCTAGCGAGCCTGAATAGAAATGTAGTCTTTCCAGTTGTGGGCCTTTTCTTGAAAGTGAATCTGTCATTAAGCACAAAGTTGGAAACCACGCTGGCCTCCACTGCAAGAGGACTGGCAGGGAATCCCATATAGCCATAGAGAAGGAAAAGTATGAGGTAGTTTACAAATACCCCTGATATTCCCACAATGACATACCTGCCAATGTTGCCCTTCTTGAAAATTAGCGAGGCGAAATTCCCGATGTCATTGAATTTAAGCTTGCTCTTCCCCTGGGACCTTTTCACAAACTTTATTGGATATTCGCACACTTTGAAGCCATTGCCGATAAGCCTTCTCATGATGTCAATCTGGCCAGCATAAGACGGGCTTATTGGCTCTACAAAATTGGAATCTAGCAGGAATTCCATAGCACTGGCAGAGTAAACCCTGTATCCACTTGTAGCATCCCTTACTTTAGCAGAAAATGTAGATCTGAAGGCTATGTTGCCTCCAATGCTGATGAGCCTTCTCTTTATTGAATCCCGGTTCTTTCCGCCTGGAACATAACGGGAGCCGACCACAAGGTCTGCCTGTTTTTCTGAAGCGGTTTTGAGAAGTTCAGAGATATAAGATGGATTGTGGGAAAAGTCAGAATCCATAACTACGGCATATCTGCATGTTGGGGGAAGCCTCTTGAATCCTTCCAGAATGGCGGATACCAAACCCATTCTTCTATGACGCTCCACCAGATGAACATTGCCCCACAGTGCGCATATCTGCTGAGTTCCATCGGTGCTTCCATCGTCCACAACGTATACTGTGTAATCTTCCAGTTCGGGAAGTAGGTTTTCCAGATTTGCCCGTTCGTTCACGACAGGTAGTATTATGGCAACACTGTCAACCTTAGGACCTGCCATTATTATTCTAAACTGTTATGTATCTTTAGGTTTAAAACTTTGGGCTGTAAAGTCGGAAAAAGTTTACAAAAAGCGTATTCCTCAAGATTTTTCAACTCCCCTATAAAGATATTTATAATCTTCTCCTATCCAATCTCGATTAACATGTCCACAGACATCTCACAATTGAGATTTGGCGAAGAACTCATCAAGAGGGGATTTGCCAAAATGACAAAGGGCGGCGTCATCATGGACGTAACCACTGCAGAACAGGCGAAAATCGCCGAGGATGCCGGTGCAGTATCAGTTATGGCTCTTGAAAGAGTTCCAGCGGATATCAGGGCAGCTGGGGGTGTTGCCAGAATGGCTGACCCTGAAAAGATCAAGGAGATTCTCAATGCAGTTTCAATACCAGTAATGGCAAAGGTAAGAATAGGCCATATTTCAGAGGGATACACGCTGGAAGCCCTCGGAGTAGACATGCTAGATGAAAGTGAAGTTCTTACCCCGGCGGATCCGTTCTTCCATGTTTACAAGAAGCAGCTAAAGGTACCAGTAGTATGTGGTGCTAGGACTCTGCCAGAAGCAGTGAGAAGAATTGTCGAAGGAGCCGCCATGATTCGGACAAAAGGGGAAGCCGGGACAGGAAATGTTGTGGAGGCAGTAAGGCATATCAGAATGGTCAATGAAGAGATCGGGATAATTAAAGACCTTAGCCAGGAGGAATTGAAAAAGGTTGCAGAAAAGATTGCTGAGAACTATTGCGTTCTTAGGAAAACTGCGTCCCAGGATCTCTTTGGTGATGAAAATTATCTCACAGGGTACAACCTCTTTTACGGACAGAATCTTGAGAAGATGGAGGCAGAAGTTCTTAAGGTCCTTAAGGAAGTAAGAAAGCTTGGCAGGCTCCCGGTCGTAAACTTTGCTGCAGGTGGAGTTGCGACGCCAGCTGACGGTGCCCTGATGATGAAACTTGGCATGGACGGAGTATTTGTTGGAAGCGGCATATTCAAGTCTAAAGATCCTGAAAGGATGGCAAAGGCGGTTGTAGAAGCTGTTGAGAATTATGAGGATTACAAGATTATAGGCGGAGTTTCCTCTGGACTAGCTGGAATGCAGGGTCTGGACATTGAACAGATGCCAAAGGAAATGAGGCTCCAGGAAAGAGGTTGGTAATCCATCTATAGTTTGCTTGACACTGCACTAATACTAGCCATACTGGCAGTACTGTTTGTAGTCTCCAGAATGTTCAACATATTTGACCTTAAAGGAACTACAGCTGCTCTAGTGGTTGGTCTTATCGTTGCCTTCTTTGGTTCAATCCAATGGCTCATTGTCTTACTGGTGTTTGCCATAAGCTCGCACTTTGCCACTAAAGCCTTCTTTGAAATCAAGAAAAAACAGCATGTGCAGGAAGGGGTAGCTGGCGAGAGGCGAGTCTCCAATGTCTTTTATGCTGCACTCATCGGGATAGCCATTGCTTCAATTAACCTGGGCAGTTTGCTGTCGCATTCCATCTATTTCCATTATTTTGAATTATTTTCCATATCACTCGCAGTTGTTAATTCAGACACTTTTGCATCTGAAATAGGGCAAATCGACAAGAAAGTATACATGATTACAAACTTTAAGAGAACAACGCCGGGAATAAATGGGGGAGTCTCCCTGACAGGAGAAGCAGCAGCCCTCCTTGGAGCGTTTATTGTTGCAATTTCATATGGATTGCTCAGCGCATCGTCCGGGATAAGCGTTGAGAGAATCCTTATGGTCGGTGCACTTGGATTCCTTGGATGCCAGATTGATAGCATCCTTGGCGCTGCTTTTGAGAACCGGAACAAGTTAAGTAAAGGAGAGGTTAATTTTCTTGCTTCCTTACTCTCCGTCCTGATTGCAATACCAATCCTACTGTTTGCGTTCTAATTCTCGTTCATTGGATAATGTTGCTGATGGAGGGTACAATTCAGCGATTAATTAGAATAAAAAGATAGAACTTTATGGACATGTCAAATTTAAAAAAAGATGAATTCACTGCTTTGAAAGCAGTATGAAACCATTAGAGGAATCCGATCCTGCAGCCGCATTAATTACAACAAATAGACTCTGGCCCGTGACCATGAGTTTCAGTGCTGTGGTGTTGAGCTGCAAAGTAAAGTTGAACTCATACTGTCCGCCAGAATAAGTAACATTCTTGGTGAAGGACTGGAACATCTGATAAGTTATGTTCTGGTAAGTATAGCTCTCTGCCTGCCTTGAGACATTCTGCGCAATTGAACTGTTAACAGAGGAATTCAAGGTGATGCCTGACTTCTCAGTCTGGTTCAAAGTTTGATTGTACAGTTTGTCATAAATTGCACTATAAGTTGAATTGTATGCGCTTAGATTCAGCACATTAGGCGCTATGACTGTCAGATTCATTGCTCCTGAGGCCGTAGTGTCCGTAATAGTCATGGTGAAACTAATGTTGGTTGTAGTGTCGCTGACATTGGCCGTATAAGTCTGATTGGATGCATTATAAAATCCGCTTCCCCCGCTGGAGGCAATTCCCTTGATTGATGTTCCAGAAGCCTGGGTAGGAATAAGTTGAGATGTCCCAAAAGCTCCTCCAATTATAATAACGGTTATGACCAGGAACCCGATCCATCCTTTCATGTTGCTTGCCATTTTACTTTCAAACTCCTATTTTCTTTGATTTAATATCGTCCAGTTTACTCTCGCTGAATCTTGCCAAAAGGGCAAGGTGCTCTTCTCCAAGTGCTTCTCTTATGAGCCTTATTCGGCTCTTTCTTTTGAGAACCATCTTAAAACTGCTGGTTTCACCTATAAGTACCTTTGATTCGCCCAGAAGATCAGATGCAGGAAAGACATAATCACAGTTTATACCTTCAAGAGCCTTTCTAACATCAGTTTTCAGAAACTTTGATGACGTAAGTGAGCCGCCCATTGCAAACATATACTGCTTTGTGAACCCTATCTTTGCTTCAGGTGCACATACAATTGTGTCACAAAGCAGTGCAAGTTCGTATCCTATGTCTATTGCATCACCATTCACAATAGCATAGATTGGTTTTTCTATTGAGTATATTATGGAAGCCAGAGCTCTCATTGAATTGAGCATTTCAATTGGATCTTCCCACCCGAGAAGCTCTGCTGCAAAGAAATCATTCTGGCCAGTTATGGCAATACTCTCTACAGAACTGTCAATGGAAGCTGTACTCAGAGCCATCATGAGTTCATCAAGTGTTTGCTTCCTTATCTTACCGGATGCGGAACTTCTTAGGACTATTAGCCCTACTTCGTCCTCTCTCCAGAAGGAGATTTCTTCAAACCCTTTTACCCTGATATCACTCATCGTAGAACGCTGCCCTGTAAATTCTCATAATTGTGCCAGCAAAAACCAGGATAAACCCGAGCCCGATTCCAAACTCTGCATTTGAAACAGCCCCGATTGGATCCAGCTGCATAATGAGATATATGATCACAATTGTGCCAACAGTGAGAAGTGCGGACAGGATCACTGCCACATTCTTGTTGAGGTGGAAAGTGTTCTCACTCTCTACCTTCTTCTCATGTTCAAGCGACATGTTGGCGGATTTCATAGTTCCAACGGCCCCAAAGACCATTACCCCTCCTGTGAACAGTGAGGTTACTATGTTGAGCCCACTTGTATGAACCAGTGTTGCTGTGAAATTCTGGCCAAAGTTGTATGCCGCAAACATCAGTATGAACAGGAATACAAGGAATGATGTGGTTATCTTGCTAGTGCTTACCTTGAATTTTCCTTTCTTGAACAGGCGGGAAAGTACTGTGACCCCAGCGACAACTATGACAAATGGAGGAATGAATACTGCTGCCACCTCCCAGTTTGGAATCTGCACACCGGGTGTAAGGGCCCCCCACGCCGAAAGTATTGACATGTAAAGGATCCCAAGTATTCCAAATGAGGTAACCAGTGGTCTTGAAAGTGGGTGGAGGTCGTCTGTGGTATCTATGAATGGCAGCAGGAGGAAGTAAACTAGTGGGACTATTCCGAACACTGCCGTTGCGGCAAGTGCAGATAGTGCCCCGGCTGCATTGAACATTTCAAAGTCAACTGCCTTGTATACAAATAGAAGGAACCACGGTGGATATGCAGGAACATAAGCAGCTAGAGGGCTGCTTGGTGATACTTGGGGGAATGGCGAAAACAGTGCAGGTACATTTGGTAGTAAAGCAATTACGGAAGGTATAAGCATTAACAGCCCGAAACTGTACATTGCCAGTTGTGTCATGAACCCGAAGTTGTAAGGGTACCACTTCCTGTGCTTTTCTTCTTCGGTGTCAACCGCAGGTGCCTTGTGGTTCACATCTTTGTGTGATGGCATTATTCCATTTGCTTCTGCCAGCCAGAAGTGTGCACCAAAGAGTACTCCAATGAGCAGTACAAGGATTACGTGCCAGGCAAGCATGTGAATGAATAAACTAGTTGAAGTGCCGTTTCCAAAGAATATGGCTTCAAGAGAATTCCCCAAGAAAGGTGTTGCCTGGGCTATTCCTCTTCCCACATCTGTTGCATCTGCAGAAAGAACGTCGCCAGTCATTGAATATCCGAAGAAACCAACTCCGACGGTGATTGCAAGCAATAGCACTCCAATTATCCACTGGAGCTGCCTCGGTTTCTTGTAAGAACCGAAGAAGTAGTTCCTGTACATGTGCACATAAATTAGGAAAATCATTGCATACGCACCATAAAGGTGTGTAGTGAGCATGAAAGAGCCGAATGGTATTGATGTGATTATTGCTTCTGTGGATAGATATGCTTCTGATGGATTGTAATACAGCAGGAGCAACAAGCCGGTTATAATCTGGTAGACAAAGGCCATGCTGATAATTGCGCCCGTCCAGTACCAGATTCCTCCCCTTTTCCTCATGTAATCGGGCACTTTCTTGAGCGGAAGTTCCTCTATATGCATGGGATCGGGACCTAGGATGTCGTCCACTTTTGGGATTTTGACCAATTTAAATTTACTTTGAGCCATTTAAAAAACCTCTTTAAGCCCCCGCAACGCTAACCTGTGAAACCTTTGTGGTTGTTGTTCCGCTTGGAAATGGCGTTCCGCCTTCAAGGTCACTGGGTTTTCCATATATTGTCGGGCCAAGCATACTTCTTACCTTGTAAGTGTCAGTGATAGGGTCAAAATCCAGCACAACATTGGGTAGCGGCTTCACTGTTGGACCGGTAACAACTGCTGCCCCCTGGGCCGGATCGTATGTACTGCCATGGCAGTTGCAATGGATAAAACCGGTGGGGCTGCTAAGTGACGGGTGCCCGGGAATTGCTGACCCTCCACTATAGTAGTGGATAATTGGGGGAACACATCCGAGATGCTGGCATATTGCGCTGAAAGATACTACCGAGCCATAGGGGCCCACTCCACCAGGAGACCTGAATACCGCGCCAGTTGCAGGTATAGGGACATTCTGCGGAGTTACTCTTACATCATTGTTGCTCGTATCTCCCAATCTTAACAGAAAATTTGGATCATTGTCCAGTGGGTAATAAAAGATGTAAGCTTTTGTGCTATTTACCTTAATATCTGGGGTGTGTATGGGGGCGCCAGTTGCTTCGTCAACGAGAGTGAGTGTGGGAAACGAAGTAAGACCGGCGGCAGGAGTTATAAGATTCCTGATAACGCCATTTGCGACCCCAACGACTGCGGCTCCCGCGGAAACTACGATCATTGCCTTCAGGAAATTCCTTTTTCCCTGATCTATTGGCTCATCGTCCATGGAAGATGAATAGAACTACTGTATAAGTTTTTTTAGATTTTTCAACTGTTTACCTTATAAAACTGGCAATTAGGTAATACCTTAGATAATGAAAAAGGATTTTTAGATTTCTGGATATCTCGAAATCCTAATATACTGGTACCAACTGTATATGCATGGAAAAAAATACGGAAAGAGAAGAGACTGAAAACGAAGAGACCAAACAGAACATTTCAGTTAAAGGAGTAAGAAAGGATATATACGGGAGAATTCTGAAACTGACAAGAGACACGGGACAGACACTGGGAGAAATTACAAACGAGGCTTACAGAACATTTCTTTCCGGAGTAGAGGGGGCCAAACATCTTTCCAAAAATTTCATAGAGGGCGCCACCAAAGGTTCTGTGAAGTACATAGAGAACATCAAAACCCTTACCATAAATGGAGAGGATTTGGCAGAGATATCCACAAAAATCGTATTCAGGAACATCGACACATTGATATTTGAAGATATAAACACAGATGATATTACAAAGCACGTGGAGAGCCTCACTAACATAAAAGTCATAGTGATTCCAAAGTCGGTAAGCAAGGCATCTATTCTACTCAGATCCACTCTCATAGATGAAGTGAGGATATCCAAGTAAGCAGTAAATGCATGAAAATAATATATTCCCAGTGAATACGTGAACTTGCTTATAACAGGGCTCGTAGTCTAGTGGTTATGATACCGCCCTTACAAGGCGGTGGTCACCGGTTCAAATCCGGTCGGGCCCACTTTTTTCCATCCTTGTATTCCAGATATGTTGCTCTTAGGGCTTAAGTATTGCATTTTTCAATTGCCTTGCAACCTGATCAGGAAGTTGAGAGAGAAATACCGGGAATGCTTCCTAGTTAGCCATTCAATAATTAAATTATATCTCACTGATAGATCACATGTTCAAGAATAGGAAAGATGCAGGCCAGAAGCTATCTTTGCTCCTTAAAAAATATCAGGGGAGGAATATTATCGTATATGGCTTGACAAGAGGAGGAATTCCCGTGGCTTATGAGGTTGCAAGATTCCTGAATGCGCCTTTGGAAGCTTTCATTGTGAAAAAGCTCGGTGCACCCTTGCAGGAAGAACTTGCCCTTGGTGCCGTCACAGAAGGGGAGGAGCCGTGTGTTTACTATAACAAGGAAATTCTCTCACACATGCATCTTCATGAAAATGATTTGAAGTCAGCTATCCAAAGGAAAATGGCTGACATTAAGGAATTGCAGAAAAAAATCAGGCCAGAGGACAAAATGCTTCTGGCTCCGGAAGCAACTGCCATCGTTGTGGATGATGGTATTGCAACCGGTTCCACCATGAAGGCCGCGCTCAAATTCTTCAAAAAAATAGGGCAGTCCAGGATAATTGTCGCAGTACCCGTGGGACAGAGATCCGTATTAGAAGAATTGAGAGAATCTGCTGATGAGATAGTTTGTGCGGAGCCTGTACTGTATATGGAGGCGGTTGGAGAATTCTATGAAGATTTCAAACAGGTGGAAAGTGCTGTTGTCCTCGCTATCTTGGATGAAGCCAGAAAAACAATTACAAAAAGGAATTGATTTTCATTGGCCCTTGCGGCGGTGTTTTCCCGAATAGTAATGCCAAATCTTTACCGCTTCCATCCAGAATGTTGCAGCTGCAGTACCGGCAATTACCAGTACCCAGTCAAATGCAGTAAGGTCAGCTGTATGCAAAATCAACTGGAGCGAGGGGAAGATTGTTATTATGAATAAGGTGATGAACACGAGTATCCCCCATATCAGTACAACTTTGTTTGAAAAGAATCCCTTGACTGATACGGGTTCCCTTTCAGTCCTTAGATTTTGCGCGAGAAACAGTTGAGCAATAACCCAAGCAGCGAAAGCCGCAGTCTGTGACCTTTCAAGATCCCCAGAAGTCTGTACCAGGAAAAAGTAGATTCCAAAAACTGCCCCGGCAATAGCCAGCGACGTAAGGGTAACATATGCCAGCGTACTGGTATTGATGAAAGATGACTTGGCATTTTTCATCCTGGTTGTCATAATGCCAGATTCCTCCCTCTCATAAAGGAAACCTCCGAGGGCGGCCACATCCAGGAGAAGCTCCAAGATTATGATCTGGATTGGTGAAAACGGGAAAGGTATCGAGACTATAAGTGGAGCAAAGAGAATCATTACGAGGGAGAGTTTTATGCTTACCTCATACTTAATGCTCTTTTTTAGGGTATATAGTATTTCACGGCCTTCGTGAACAGCCTCCACGATTGTTGAAAAATTATCGTCAAGAAGAATCATGTCGGATGCCTCTCTTGCTACCGCTGTCCCCCTGATCCCCATGGAGATCCCTATCTCAGCGCGTTTCAAAGCTGGAGAGTCATTTACTCCATCTCCAGTTACAGCTACTGTTTCACCCTTTTCTTGCAGGAGCTTCACTAGCCTGAATTTATCCTCTGAGGTGATCCTCGCAAATACAGAGACACGATCCAATTGGCTTTTGAGTGATGAATCATCCATTCTCGCAAGTTCATACCCGGTCAAAACTGCCCCTGCAGAATTTATCCCTACTTTGTCCGCTATGGCCCTTGCAGTCCTGGGATGATCTCCGGTCAACATTATCACCTTGATCCCAGCATTCTGGCATGCAAGTATAGAGTTCTTGACTTCTTCCCTAGGAGGGTCAATAAAGCTGATTAGCCCAAGATAGTTCAAACTGCTTTCAACATCATTCCTTTCTGTGCTGCTTTTTTCCAGCTTTTTATAAGCAACACCAATGACCCGTTCACCCTTGGAGGAGATTTCCTCGACTTCCTCGAGCACAAGTGCAGCCAAATCTTCCTTCAATGCGTTGCCTGATGAATTGGAATTGCCACTTGTATCAAGTCTATTCAGGATTGCTTCGGGTGCCCCGCTTGTGAAAATAAAAATTTCCTGGGATAGATTCTCATAGATATAAGATGACAGTTTTAGGTTATTGTCAAATCCAAATTCTTCCAGAAGCCTGTATTTTTTAGCAATGTTCATGTTTTCAGGCCTTTTGGATATGAAATAATTGTAAACGGCTGTTTCCATAGGGTCTCTGCGGGAAGTCTCATAATCCTTTGAGTAGTTCAAAGTCCCTGTGGCAAGAATAGCCGCTTCGTCCATGAAGTCCGGTTGAAGCCCCGGGCTGACAGTTGAAGGATCAAAGTATACATTCGACACTGACATCTTGTTTTCCGTTAAGGTACCGGTTTTGTCTGTGGCAATGACCGATACACTGCCTAATGTCTCAGCTGCCCTGAGATCCTTGACGACTGCCTTATGCTTGGAAAGGGAAAATGCACCAATGGCAAGGGTTATGGAAACAATGACAGGTAACTCCTCCGGAACGGTTGCGAAAGCCATTGAAAGCCCTGTAAGTATCATTTCGCTTATGGACTGACCTTCGAGGTATCCCATCAAGGGAACAATTACACTGAAAATTACAGCCATTGATGCCAGTACCGTAATAAGTCTTGAAAGTGAGTCCTGTAGGGGAGTCTTTTTCGACCCTTCCTTTTCGGTGAGGATAGCTATGGTGCCAAGTTCTGTATTCTTACCTGTTGCTGTTGCAATGAATTTTCCTGATCCCTGCACCACCATTGTTCCGGAGAATACAATGTTGGTAAGTTCGGCTATAAGCCCTGATTTTGGCGTAGAGTCGGCATCTTTGAGAACATAAAATGACTCGCCAGTGAGAGAGGATTCATCAACTTTCAATGTGTGGGACTCAACAAGTCTTCCATCTGCCGGTACCAAATCGCCTGAGTAAAGGAACACTATATCGCCAGGTACAATTGATTCTGTTTTCATTTCCCTGGTTGACCCGTCCCTCATTACTCTGGCAACAGGCATTCGCATATCTCTCAGTGCATTGATTGAGACCCTGGCCTTGTTGACATTATAGGTTTCAATTCCCACAACCAGCAGGACAACAACCACTATTGTTATGGCATCCCGGGGTTCCCCCAGAATAGAATACAATATTGCAATAATCACCAAAAGCAGGATCATGGGCTCTCTGAGTTCCCTGACAAAAACCCCTAAGAACCCCAGATTTTTTTCAGGCTCGATTGCATTCTTGCCAAACGATCTGAGCCTTGACTCTGCCTCTGTGCTTTTTAGGCCGCTGGAAATATTGGTGCCCAGGCTTAAGGCAACTTCTTCGAAGCTCCTCTGGGAAACCTCTGATGCCTTCAAAGGCTCTCTCATTTTACTGTAAATGTGGTGGTGAATAAAGTAATGAATCCCTAATAACATTAGATTTGCCTTACCACGTGGTTTACCATGCAGTTCCAATTCTGAAGTGCTTGGGTTCACAAAATCTTATTAATCCAGCAAAAGTTCTGCATTAAATGGGAGATAACAGGCCCACTTGGGACCAGTATTTCATGAGGATGGCTTTCCTTGCCGCTTCTAGAGCAAACTGCACTAGGAGGAAAGTCGGTGCTGTTATCGTGAAGGACAAAAATATTCTTGCAACCGGGTACAATGGTCCCCCATCAGGTACAGTCCACTGTGACGTTGTAGGTTGCCTCAGGGACGACCTCAATGTGCCCTCTGGCGAGAGGCATGAACTTTGCCGGGGCCTTCATGCAGAACAGAATGCCATTATACAGGCAGCAGTGCATGGAGTGAGCATCAGCGGGGCAACTATTTACATAACAACACACCCATGCATTGTTTGCTCAAAGATGATCATGAATTCCCAGATCAAGGAGATCGTCTATGCTCAAGGTTACCCTGATGAGCTGGCGGAACTCATGCTGCTGGAAAGTAACATAAAAAAGAGGAAATTTGAACTGCCGGAAGAGGAAATAAGGGCTATGCTCGGAGAATTCTATGCGAAAATGCCCGGTAACGACTGACGAACCTTATATATAAAGGGACAAGATCGGTTCACGTGTTAGATTTTGCATTAGCCACGATGGTGTCCAATGACGTCATATCCATCATAACAACACTAGGCTATCCAGGAATTTTTATCCTAATGCTTCTTGAAGGTCTTCTGCTCCCCATACCATCTGAAGTAGTTATGGCATTTGGAGGCTATCTTGCCTATAGCGGGACATTGCCTTCCGAAATAGGAATCCCCGCTTTCATTCTGCTTCTTCTTGCAGGCAGTGTCGGCAATATGGTTGGGGCATACCTTGCCTATATGCTTGGGGACTATGGAGGGATACCCCTTATCCTCAGGTACGGAAGATACGTGATGCTTGACAAGGGATCCATAGACAGGACCCAGTTTTGGTTTGAGAGATATGGGACTCCTTCAGTATTCCTTACCAGGCTCGTCCCTATATTCAGAACGTTCATTTCAATACCAGCAGGCATTGCAAAAATGAACAGGGCGCATTTCCTGGTACTGACATTTGTCGGTGCCATGATCTGGGACTCAATCCTGATTTACCTGGGTTACCTTCTGGGTCCACACTGGGAACAGATAGTCAGTGCCTTCAACAAGTTCACAGACCTTGCGGTCGCAGCCCTTGCCATCATAGTTATAGCATGGGTATACACAAAAATGAAGAGTAGAAAGGCTTTAAAAAATTAATTTTTTTTAAAAAATTAGTGTTTGTTTGTGGACCAAGGGACAGCAAGTGAAAGAAAGAACACGATGAATCCCACGGCCGCAAACGCCACCACATCGTTCTCGGATATGTTCATGAAATGGTAGAGGAGCCCTCCAATTTCTATTATGAACAGGCCAAGGAAGAACAGTGGATATCTTACGCTGCTTAGATTTCTCGCCATATTTTTCACCTCAGTGCAGAAGCACTATGTTCGGTATCACTCCGGCAACTGTAGCCCTTATGAATAGGTCAACCAGGAAGAACATTGTAAGGCTGAGCCAGGCAAATGTCTCGTGGTGCGCATTCAGTATGGTCTGCCCGTTGAATATCTTGTTTCTCGTGTTGTGCTTGCAGCTGAAGCAATCAATGTTTCCTCCGACCAGGTGCCTGATGGCGTGGCAGGAGAATGTGTAGAGAGTCACGAATACCGTGTTGACTATGAGCAACAGGCCACCAAGAGTCAGTGTGAACCCGGGCTGATACACCATTGAAAGGTATATGTCATAGTAGAAGAATGGCAGTATAGCAACTGCGAAATACATGAAGTACCTGTGTGCATTCTCTATTCTGAGAAGCCTTGTTTCTCCAGTATATTCTCTCCCTTTGAATTCAGCCCTGAACCCAATTTCACAGGTTCTTGGGTGGTTAAAAACGTGCCTGTGGTAGTCTTTCCTGTATGCATAGCAGGTAAACCTGAACAGCGCCACAAGAGGTACCACTGCAAGGGTCGGAGAGTAGAAAGGATCTGTGAGGCCCGTGGTACTGCTGTAATACACGGGGTAGACAGCCATAAGGAAGACTCCTAACACAATAAGCAGGATAAACGACCAAAGCCTCCAGTTTGGCTCCAGAAACTCCTTCGGTATAATCCGGGTCATTGACCTGTTTGTTTTCTGCCTTGTCTGATTCTGATTGCTTATCATTTTAGACCACACTCTTTTCCTTTGTTCTGCTTCTCTTGATCAACCTTGCAATAGGGTCATATGTCATATCAACAGTCCTTTCCTTTTCCTGGATAATTGCATTGTCCGTGATGCGGATATGCTCCGGGCAGACATCCTGGCAGCACTTTGTGATGTTACAGAAGCCAAGCCCTCCCACTTTGTTCAGGAAAGTAGACCTGTCCACTGAGTCAATGGGATGCATATCAAGAGACGCCGCCTTGACTATGTGGGCCGGGCCAAAATACGGTGTGGAATGTTCCCTGACAACATGGCATACATCCTGGCACAGGAAGCACTGTATGCATTTCTTGAATTCCTGAGATCTTTCCACGTCCTCCTGCTGGATCTTCCAGGGGAACTCCAGATCCTCCTTAGGGGTGAATTTCGGAATCTGTCTGAGTATATCCCAGTTCTCTGATACATCTGTGACGAGGTCCCTGATCACAGGGTAGGCACCCATAGGGGAGACCGTGATGTTATGGCCAACCTTGTCGACCCTCGTCTTGCACATGAGCCTTGGCATGCCGTTGATTTCTGCTGCGCAGGAACCGCACTTGGCAGCCTTGCAGTTCCACCTTATTGCAAGCGTCGTGTCCATCTTTTCCTGAA
>JAJZOK010000018.1 GCA_021811525.1 Thermoplasmata archaeon
CTGATGAAGAGTGCACCGTAGCCTGCAGATGCTTTTGGTTCGGACAAGGTTCACCGGTTATTACTTACTCATAATTATCCTGATAGCAGTGTACTCACTGTATGCAGCACCATACCAGATATCAGGAGCAGCATACAATTATGGCACAATTTATTTCAGTGCAATTTTAGGGGGATACTCCATCGTCTCATCGCTCGCGGGCGGAATATCAGTCTCCAAATCTGACCAGGAGTACCTTCTCGTATCGCCAATAAACAGGAGGCATCTCATACTTACACTTCTCATGGTACAGGCCATGGGCGCAGGCCTGATTCTTATTGCAGTCAGTGTCTTTGTGCTGGCCCTCGTGCACTATGGGCCACTGGAGATGTCCCTGGTAATTCTCAACATTATCCTGCTTGACATATTCCTCATCACTGTGGGCATTGGCACTTTCCACCTTAAGAGGAACTACAGGATAGTTATAGCCGTTGCAATTGGACTGTGGGTCATTTCTTACTTCCTTGGATTTCCATATTCACCTCAGGCATTCATGGAAGGGAATCCACTTAATTCACTGATGATGACCGCACCCATTGCGGGCGCATCACTTCTTGGGGCAATAAATTCCCTGGCAAGCGAGGAGCTGCCAATCAGGATATCAAGCCAGCGTGAGGGGAAGAAAGAGTACAGTTCCATCGTGAGATATGTGAAATACACTCCTGTGCAGGCTGTTTTCCTCAATGGTTTCACCAACCTTTCATACAGCACGAATTCCATGATGGCGGGCGGCATCAAGACACTGACTTCCAGGATAAGGCTCAGAACTTATTATGCATTAATGGTGGGCATTGCGGCAGTGTATGGATTCCTGGCATACTACCTGATAGGTTTTGGCGCTCAGGCCGAAGGTTTCAACTTTGTTGTGCTCCTGGGATCCGTTTATGTTGGCGTTATACCGCAATTTATTTTCAACTCAGGAGTAATGACGTATGAAAGGGCCTGGCTCTCCTTCACCTCCATGGAGCCCTGGAAATACATATCCATAATAATTGCCTCAAAGGTTGCCCAGTCCATATTAACTAGCATACCTTTCGTGGCTGTAAGCCTTATAGACTCATACCTCGGCGTCAAAAACTCCCTGGAGGCTGTGCTGGTATTCCTGGTTCTGGATCCACTGCTTTTAGGGCTCTACCTGTTAATTGTGTTCTCCGCCAGTTCCTACCAGATCACTGATGAGGGATTCATCAGCACGAGGATGAGTGCCGTGCAGTTTGTGCCTGCTCTTCCACTGCTGCTCTTCATTTTCGTTGTCATGCTCTCGATCATTGTGCCTCTGATCATCGTATTTGCATCTATTGGCACAGCAATGCTTCTGTGCCTGCTCTCCACAAGGAGAGAATTCTGGGAGAGGAGAATCAACAAGCTGGTACAGAAAGGATATGCCTGACCGGGGTTGATTGTGGCGACCCCTGACATGGCAATAAGTTAAGTATATGCGCAATAAGAGTCTGATGCAACATGGAGAAAGTTCATCGGGATCCCCTGAACCCATTCCCATGGTATGAAGTGATGAGGCAACGCCAGCCTGTGTTTTATGATGAAAGCAACGGCATATGGCATGTGTTCAGGTATGCCGAGGTGAAAAAGGTACTTTCAGATTATTCTTATTTTTCCTCTTCCGAAGGGAGGTATGAATCAGCGAGCAATCCAATTGGTGCAAGCATCATTTCCACTGATCCGCCAAGGCATACCCATCTGAGGGCACTTGTGAATAAAGCGTTCACCCCAAAGCGCGTACAGGAAATGGCTCCGAGGATCAGGGAAATTGCTGAGGAACTGGTGGACAAGATAATGGCAAGAGGCGAATGCGATCTTGTTGAGGATTATTCTGGCCCGCTGCCAGTAATAGTTATTTCAGAACTTCTGGGAATACCTCTGGAAGACCGGATGAGGTTCAAGAAATGGTCCGACGAGCTTGTTTCAGGCACAAGTGAGGGCATGAATGAAACCAGCGACGAGTATTTTAACCCCCAGGTGGCCATGGCAAAGTATTTCAGTGAAATAATCAGGATGAAAAGGGAAAAGCCGGGCAACGATTTAATAAGTTCTCTGATCCAGGCGGAAGTGGACGGGGAGAAGCTGTCTGAAATAGACCTGCTGGGATTCTGTGTTCTTCTCCTTGTGGCAGGAAACGAGACAACTACAAATCTCATAACGAATGCTGTACTCACACTCTCAAACAATGTTCGCGAATACCAGAGGATACTCGCAGACAGATCACTGATTCCTGGTATGGTGGAAGAAGTGCTGAGATACAGGTCACCTGTTCAGTCCATGTTCAGGACATGCAGGAAGGACATAGAGCTGGGCGGGAAACTCATCCGGAAAGGCCAGGTTGTTCTTGCGTGGATAGGTTCCGCAAATCATGATGCGACAGAATTCCAGAAGCCCGAGGAATTTCTCATCGAAAGAACACCGAATAGACACATTGCTTTTGGGGAAGGGGTACATTTCTGCCTGGGGGCACCACTCGCCAGGCTGGAGGCTAAGATTGCCATGGAAACACTGCTTGAAAGAGCCGGAAAAGTAACTCTCAAAATAGGGACACAACTTGAACCGCTGGGAGGGATTATTGTCTTTGGAGTAAAGCATCTTCCAGTTTCTTTTTCTAATGAATAGCAAGAACTTATTAAATCTAGAAATGGAAACAGAATTGCGAAGAAAAAAAGAAGCTGGGAAATAAAAAGAATGGGTATATTATATTTATTCCCCAAGCATCACAGACCTGTAGAGTTTGAGATTTGCAGCTGCAATGAGAACTACAATGCCCAGGCCTATACCAAACAACGATTCCTGAAATGTTGATGTTGTACTGAAGGGCTGAATCACCGTAATCAATACAAATGCACCAAATGTGAATGCACCGCCAAGTGTGTTTCTCATTTTTCTGGAAAGAGGTTTATAATACTTCTTTTCCACCGCATTCCTGGAATCCCAGATGGTGTAGGCAACCAGTGTTACAAGGAGGGCGACAACCATGGCCATAAGAATGCTTGGCACATAATACACCGGGTTCCTATACATTATAAGTGCATCTATAAGCATCCCAAACCCGAATCCAGAAACACCAAGCAGGCTCAGCGAAATAGCCAGCTGCGAAAAATGCCCTGCATCCATGCCAGTTCTCTGGTAATTCTTTGAGAGAAAGTATACCAAGGGGAGAACAACCAGGATCGGCAACAGGAAGAATGCCACCACCTGTGAGGTTGGTATTGAAACACCAGGCGTAAGGGCACCCCAGGTGGAAAGCCCCACAAAGAATATGATGCCGAGAATTGCAAGGCCCAATGTTATTGGCCTGTCTGTGAGCTTAAGGCTTGGTGATCTGTCTAGGTATGGCAGCAGAAGCAGATAGAAGACCGGGATACCTGCAAATATTAGAGTTGCGTAGAATGGCCCTGGCCCTGCCATAAAGCTGAAATCCACGGCCTTGTACACAAAGAGCAGGAACCATGGGGGATACGCAGGTACATTCTGGGCCAGAGGGCTAGAAGGAGAGACCTGCGGGAATGGAGAAAACAGTGCGGGTACTGCCGATCCCAGGGCTGCAACAACAGAGGTAATGATCAGAATGGCGGCTATTGTCATCATGCCGATCTCCAGCATATAGAACAGGTTGTTTGGATACCACGGTTTATACTCAGGTTTTTCCTCATCTATGGCCGGAGCCACGTAGTTTGCATCCTTGTGTGAAGGCATGATTGAGTTGTACTCAGCCATTATGAAATGACCCATGAAAAGAATGCCTATGCCTGCAGCCAGGATAATATGCCAGCCCAGCATCCTGTGGAACAGTGAAACTGGTGTGCCGTCACCGAAAAATATCAGTGAAAGATAATTCCCTATTATAGGCATTCCACGTGCAATACCCGTTCCAACATCAGTGGCGTCTGCTGAAAGAACGTCACCGCTCATTGAATATCCGAAGAAGCCGATGCCAACTGTAAGTGCAAGAAGGATCACACCTGTGAGCCACTGCATCATCCTCGGCTTCTTGTAGGCAGCCACAGTTAGATTTCTGATAAGGTGGACATAAACCAGTACAATCATCACGTATGCACCGTAAAGATGCGTAGTCAGTATGATGGACCCGAAAGGCACGCTATTCACAAAGTTCTCAGTGCTGGTATAGGCATGAGAAGGCTGGTAGTACATTAGAATTATCAGGCCGGTTATGACCTCGTAAAGGAATGCCGTAGTTACCATGGCACCGGTCCAGTACCATACACCACCCTTTTTCCTCATGTAATCGGGCACCTTTCTTGGAATGGGGCGGGGTTCATTGAGCATCTTAATCAGTATGGGGGTTTCCTTAGGTTTTTCATTGTTCATCTATCATTCACCTCATGATGACTGGGAAGACACCCCTGTCTGGGAACTGGAAGGGAGAGGGTTGCCTCCTGACAGGTCGCTGCTATGCCCGTATATGGTAGGCCCGACCATTGAAATTGCATAATACTGATCGCCGGTTTTGTCGTATTTGAGGGCAACACTTGGCAGGGGATTCTGTGTTGGCCCCGTAATGATGCCGAATCCCTTCCCTGGGTCATAGGTGCTTCCGTGGCAGTTGCAGTGAATAAGGCCAGTATTCTGTGACCCTGAAGGGCCATTGGGTATGCTTGTGCCGGGTTTATAGAACTTGATTATGGGCGGGATACACCCGAGGTGTTCGCAAATGGCGCTTGCAGCAACCACTGAACCGTAAGGGCCAACGCCGGCCGGCGATTGAAAAGTGCTTCCGGAAGCGGGAACGCTCACCTTAACTGAGCTAACCTTTACATCGTTTCCGCTGGCATCCCCAAGCCTCAGTAGAAAATTTGGCTCGCCTTGGAGTGGATAGTCAAATGTAACCACAGCACTGTTGTTTACCGTAATATCAGAAGTGTTTATGGGTTTTCCAGAAGCCGAATCAACCAACAAAAGTTGCGGGAAGCCTGTTATGCCTGCACTGTTCGGTATGATATTCTGCAGGGTAACCCTAAGTGCACCAGCAGATGCTGCTGCAAAAGCAGCCACGGTCATGTATTTCAGGAAGCTCCTCCTGGACGGGTCTTCCACTCCTTCCGATTCAATACTTGTCTCTTCAGTCATGTTCAAACCTCAATAAATTGGGCTACTGATCAGTGATCAGTAGACGTAAACCGAGCCCGTCATCCATCCTGGGGTCATCATGGATCCATCCATTCCATTGGCGCCAAATCCACAGGCATCCCAGCAAGCCCAGCTGTATGTACCTGTCTGGTTAATGTAAAATGATGCGGAAACGGTTGCACTGTCAGCTACAGGTATGTTGATAGTTGAGCCTGCTCCAAGTGCAATTGTGAAAGTGTGTGATGCCTCTGATGCTGATATGTTGGATGCCAGTGAACCACCACTCACTGAAATGCCGGTGGGATTCGTCTGGCTCCCTGTGATTGTTGAGTTAACTGTGCTGTCATTCAGGTAGAAGATCTTTCCCCCAACCGTTCCTGTTACATTCGCGTAAGAGTTCTGGTAAAGTGGCCCTGCCGTGTCAAAGTTGAAAATATTCACGTTGATCTTTGTTTTTGCCGGGATCGAGATGTTAGCGGTTGAATACAGGGCACCATTTGAAACAACGATGAATGCAGGCTGGTGCGCTGTGGAGTTCCAGGGCTGGTGGGGCACCGCCAGAAGATTCAAGTTGTATGGCTGGTTTGCAACGCTCATGTTTGAAACGGTGACATAGCCAGTCATCCATCCGGGTGTTGACATTGCTCCGGTGAACTCAGACGGGGCGCCGCATCCGGCTTCACATTGCCAGTAGTATCCCCCAGGCTGGCTAAGCTTGAATGTGGTCTGTTCCACTGTTGAAGGCAGAATTGGGACATTGACTGCAACCTTGTGTGTTGCATTGCTGAAAATTGTGAAGGTGTGGGATATAGAGTAGTTGTCGACGTAGGTCGTTACGATACCACCGGTTATTGCTATGCCAGATGCTGCAGTTGAAGTTGGGTCTATTGCATAGGACTGGATCAGGGTCTCATTGAACACGGAAACCTGGTCATTGTATGTTCCCACTACCGCACTGTAATTGCTGTCAGTGCTTGCAGGTCCATCGTCATAATTCCTGATTGTCAGCTGGATTGGCACATTTGCAGGCAGCTTGATATTTGCTGAAGACTGCAGAGTATTGTTCTGCAGCACGAAGAAAGCAGGCTGCTGTCCGGCTGTTGCATTGAAGTAATTCTGCGTGGTCACTATGATTGTAAGCTGGTATGGCTGCACTGAAGAGGTCTGGGCGCTGGTTGTACCTGAGCCTGTGGAACCAGAGGGCGGTGTGCCGATTGAAGCATGATAGGCCACACCGATGCCTATTCCCCCCAAAACGATAATTGCAGTAACGATTGAATAAAAAATTTTCTCGCTCACCATAACTGTCCTCCCAAAAATAGGTCGTACATTTGTATAGTAAAAAATATAGTTCAACATATAGGACATACCTTAAATATTAAGGTAAAAATCCAGAAGTCAGGTGGCAGTCTGTAATTTTCCGCTTGATATGGACCTGATGGTGCAGTTTGGATATATTTGCGATTTTTTGATACAAAAGTTAGTCCGCATATCTACAAACTCCCTAACATGATATGGTAAACCGTAAATTGAACTGCAAGAAGACTTATGCCAGAATAATTCTGTAACACTGCATCAAGAAATAAACCAAGTGCCTACTACAAACTAAAACGCTGGGAGGGAGATTTGAACTCCCGATCTACTAAGAGAACAGGTTTTCCAGACCTGCGCCCTACCAGGCTAGGCTATCCCAGCTCTGAACCTCAATCAGTCCGAATTATATAAGAGTTTGATGGAGAGCTTCACTTCATATGATCGAATACAGGCACTGAAAGAGTCTTGGCAATTCCCTCCATGCCCTTCAGCTTTCCAAGGA
This sequence comes from Thermoplasmata archaeon, assembly GCA_021811525.1. The sequence continues at coordinate 6,950 of JAJZOK010000018.1, forward strand.
CAAGATCGGAAAGTTCCTTCATGTTCCTTGTAACTGTGAGAACGATGACATCCCAATCCCCAGCTATTATGGATGCAGAAAGGATGTTGTCCATCTTGCAGAGATTCTGACAAAGTTCCCTCTGGCTCACCATGGACTTATAGTCATAGGCAATCAATATGTAGGCCATGATGGAATATCCCAACTTCTCATAATCGAGGTCAACCGTGTATTTCTGGATATATCCCTCTTTCTTCAGCCGCTCCATTCTCTCAAAGACAGTTGCCCTGGGTATGCCCAGCTTTGAGGAGATTTCAGATATCTTATCCCTGCCGTTTTCCTGCAGGTAAGTCAAAATCTGTATGTCTTTGTTATCCAATTTTCCTTGCACTGATGTTAAAAAAATTCTGGGTATAT
>JAJZOK010000043.1 GCA_021811525.1 Thermoplasmata archaeon
GATGAAAAGGTCAGGGAGAAATATCCCAACGGTCGCGTACCAACTCACACCTTTGGAATCAGTCAGGTATTCGACAAGAAATCTGTCGAAGCAATTCCGGGAAAGAACCAGATCAATGTCTTTGACAGGGATTCCGAGATGAAGGCTCAGTCGCTTTATTCGTATCTGAAAGACCTAGCAGCATCAAATTACAAGGTTACAGAAGATCCATTCGCCGGTGGAAGGGGTTTCACCGCCCAGGATCCGGAACACGGCCAGAGGATCAATGTTATGAAGATACCTGGTGAAAATGTCCAGGCCCTGAGGACATTGCTTCATGAGCTTTCACACGCAAAGCTTGAGCACGTCTACGGGAAAGGTGGAACAAGGGGAGTTCAGGAATCAGAAGCGGAATTATCCGCCTGGCTCGCAGGAAAACACTTCGGTTATAACTTCAAGGACTCTTCACCGTATATCAAGGGCTGGTCTTCAAGTCAGGATTTCAAGGAAGAGAATGTGGACAGGTCAATGAAGACTGCAGCCTGGATTATCAAGAATGTGGATCTGGAGGAGCTGAAGGGAAAGTCAGTTCCTGAAGCTTCAGTACCGGTGGCAACTTCCAGAAAAAGCATTGGAAAAATGAAGTCCTACCAGGCAACATTGGGGTGAATGGATGGCAGACGGGAATTCACGGGACGGAGCTCACGCATTTTACACCATGTATATGAGCTGTTCAGAGCTCCCGGTGAACAGGCCTCACAACCGGTCCAATGTCCTCTCTTATTTCAAGTCTTTAGTGCAGCTGGAGAATATGCTTTCACCTTTCACGGACGAGATAGAAGGCTATGAGGACTCATACAGGAATATCTATGATAGGATATCAAAGATCGATGAAGAATCGCCTCATTATGTGAATGAATCCTATCAGATATGCGGTGAATTCCTTGGCCTCCTGTCTCAGGCAATGCAGGAATTGGGTCTTTTGATACCGGTGAATGCAACATCAAGCGATGGCGTATTAGCGGAACCATACGGCGATTGAAATGCCTCAGTTTGAACCTGGTGAGAAGTCAACCTGGTTAATTCCTTGGATAAAACGGAGAATCAAGCAGAACAGGAATCTCATTGGAATTTTTGTAGGCGATACCGGATCCGGAAAATCTCTCTCTTCTATTTCCCTTGCAGAGCAGATTGATCCTGAATTCTCCGTAGAAAGAATTGTCTTTACCGTCCAGGATCTAATAACCCTGGTCAATTCAGGAAAACTCAAACCGGGATCTGTTGTAATTTTTGATGATGCCGGCCTTGGTGTCAATGCAAGACTGTGGAAAAACCAGTCTTCAGTCATATTCGGAATGCTCACCCAGGGATTCAGGTATATGCAGATTATCCTGCTGATTACGGTTCCAAAGATTTACTTCATTGAGCGCCAGAGCAGGAACCTTATTCACGTGATGTTTGAAGCAACCGATGTCCAGGGAATTATGAAGCCAAAACTGCCTTTCCCGTCACCATATCACGACGACAAGATCTGGTTCAAGTATCCTCAGATCCAGAGAGGATTCAAGAAGATAACAATAAAGACTTCCAGGTTTAGGCTGCCTTCTCAACCCCTGATAGAAGCATATGAGGCCAAGAAGAAGGAGTACATGGAGACGAGGTTCAAGGAATTTGAAGAGAAGCTGACAGGAAGATCCAGGGATTCAAGTGATGGAATCCCCTTGACATGTGGCGAATGTGGGTATTCATGGAATTACACTGGTTTCCTAAGGGTACCAAGGTGCCCCAGCTGTGATACAAGAGTGTACATAGTGGAGAAGGAAGAGAAGTACACTTATCTCAGGTGCCCTCACTGTGGGTATACATGGCCGTTTACAGGGACAGCAAAGAGAACAACCTGCCATAATTGCGAACAGAAGGTAGATACGGGAAAGAACAGGGTTACTGATTCTGACGATTCCGATGTTACGGTATGAAGGTGTCCCGGGAGACACAAACGGGACACCATGCGGGACACTCTAACCATCCCTTATTTCTACGCTTCAGCCAATGATTTTGTCCCGTTTTGGCGGTGGCGGAGAACTTTCATGTATTATATAGGTAAGATATCCAGGAAGAATATTCAATCAACTCGCTCGCTTAGCTCAGAATTTTACGTGAAATCCAGGGGGCATTCATAATTTATGTAATATGTCAAGCATCAATGTACCATTTAAGGCATTAATGGAGTTACGATAAATATAGTCATCCGAACATAGATTAGATTGTAATTACCTCTTGATAGACAAAATTACAAGAAAATAAGGATTCAAGGCCGTCCACATTATTCAATGAAATGAAAAGTTCACCAGAATACGGAAAATTTTTGAGTAGACAAATTACATGCTCTTTCATGAAAGTGAAATGTTGAGCATTTTGTCTAAATGTGTTTGCATTGTTGACAGAATGCTATTATTTATGATGAGATAAGTTAACTATCGAAACTACAAACTGTTTAATTATATATCCTGTTTAAATTTATTATGGCCAATAGGAAAAAAGGTGTGATGATTGCCTCGATAATGGTTATGTCGGCATTTGCCATTGCCTTTACTGGTATGGCATTAGCGAAGACTGGCCCCTTTGACCCGGTACCTTCTATAGGTGTTCAAGTATTCGATGGACAAGAGCTTCCCCTAGTAAATGCTTCGATACAGGGAATTATGTATAATCCTCCTGATAAAGGATCTGGAACTACAAACTTATTCGTAGTTAACACGAACAAAGGAGGGTATGCTTCGATTAAGAACCTAACTCCTGTTAGAGACCTTGTAAATGAATGGGTGAAATATCAAGGTGCAGCCCTAAATTCCGTAAGTCATCCTGACTTGTTGTTATTGGTTACTTACCATGATTCAAGTGGAACTTTTCTATCAATCGGATCAGTGAACATGTCGGCAACACAAATTGCAAATGGGCACTCCTTCAAAGCTACCATCCATATGCCACTAGATAAACACCACAAACTGATTGCAACTGGAAAGCCTACTGCTCAGGCACAAGCCAGTGTTGTAACAGATGGTTCTACCTTGCCAACGGTGATTCCTGATGGACCTTACTTTTATTGGGAACAAGATTATGCAAACTATACACCAATAACACAAATACCAGTGACATTCACCTACATAAATGGTGATGCTCAAGCATATATTAATGCGAATGCCGCAACAACTCTAAACTATAACGTGGGTTTTGCATTAAATCCTGGAAGTACCTCGAGTGCTCAGTACAATGCCGGAGGATCCGGGTACTCAACCAGTTCAGGCAGCGTTTATAGTTTCAACTCAGGCGAAACGGTTTATTCTTCAAGCCCCGGCTCCACGGGTTATGTTTACATAAATGCTAAGGTAGAAGGTGCCAACTATTCTCTTTGGTATGTAGATTGCTACGGTGCTTACCCCATGAATGAGTATTTTTATGATGTTGGTATCGTGGATGTTCAATTAAGTGGCAGCAGCATACAGAGTTCAACCCAGTTTGGTACTACGACACCAATTAGCAACATAGAAGGGTTTAATACATGGCATCAGCAAACATCTGGGCAAGCTGGTCAAGGAATAGGAAATATTGGATCACAATTTTATCAGTTATCTTCGCAAACCCTTGTAGAGCAGTATACTAGTACGGACTCCTCCTGGATTAGCTTTGGGATAGGGTTAGGCGCGGTTCTATTGGCATTCACTCCGGCCGCACCGGTTGGAGTGGCTCTTGGAGTGGTGGGTCTTCTCTTTGGTACCTTGCAGTTTGGTAGTGGTTTCTCTTCATCCAGTGGATACGTGCAATATGATGCTCCTACCAATTATGACATAAATACATATGTAATTTTGTCGGGTTCACAGTATGACCTGACCAATGGTTACACTGGAAGTGTTCCAATGTTGGGGGTTGAAGTATATGCCTATCAGGTAAGTTCTGGTTCGGGAGGATCGGGTGGTGGAGGTGGCGGTTGTGTTCTAAATGGAACTGAGATCACCTTGGCGAACGGAACACAAATCCCGGTTCAGGACCTGCAACCAGGAATGAAAGCCATGTCATACGACATTTCAAATGGTAGTCTGATACAATCTACTGTTTCGAAGGTAACGGAAACAAATGTTTCGAACGTGCTGGAGCTAAACCACCAAGTATACATATCCGGGATGGGAGATCAACCGGTCTATGTTAAGCTGGTTAACGGCTCAACGGAATGGTTGGTTCTAGGAAAAGTGAACTATGGAATGAGTGTTTTTGATCCTTTAAATAACACATGGATTCCGGTGACCAGCATAACTCTGCATAATGGACACTATTCTGTATACGATGTTGTCACAGCAAGACAACTCACAAATGGAGGGCACACAAGAGTTTACAATGATTACGTAGCGAACGGTGTGCTCTTGGACATGAAAATCACAGCTTAGGTCCAGTTATCAATGAAACTCAATAAATTTTTTAATAACTTTTTTAATAAATACTTTAGAAAATGGCTGAGAGTAATTACAGTTGTTCTAACAGCATTACTTGTAACAGTCACGCTGTCGTATTTCGTTTACCATCACCAGAGTGAAGAAAATGGCCCTGCACCCATTATTCTTAAAGACATTCTCTCCGGAGAATTTGTTAAAGTTTCCAACAACGATATGTTCTCTTCTAACAAGGATGCAATTTTTCTCATATCTTGGTACGGCTGCCCAATAGGTGCGACTTATTCTTGGGGCATCTATGGGATGCTAAGTAAATATACGGATTTGAATAAGAGTGTATCGACTCACAGCTCAGATCCCAATGATGTTTTTCCCAACACTCCGGGACTAATATTTAACCCCCTCACTTTCAATGCCTACGGACACACAGTAAGATTCTACCCAATATATCTCTATAATCAGTATATGAACGCAACAGTTTCCGGAACTCCAATTTTGGCAAAGAATCTGATTCAAACCGGTCTCCAGGAGCTCCAAAAGGAAGCGCCGGAAGGGATATACCAAACTGCCATTGACTACACGACAAAAGTTCCTGTTTTAGGCTATGGAAAACCAAGTGCGTTTATTGGTGCCCCCGTTCACATAAATTCTATATGCATATACTCTGGAACAAATGGAACTTACTTGATAAATGGCCCATATTTTAGCCCTCACTTAATAGATACTTTTTCCCCGACTTATTTGGAAAGTAATTATTCTTCGCTACAAGTTATAAAAAATGAGACAATTGCATTTTCTGAGGCGTTTAATTTCTCGATCCAGTGAATGAGTTATATTGAGAAAGCGATACCATTGATTACATTAAAATAGGCTCCCCTTATATTTGATTATGAAGATCGAGAGTGAAGTTATGCCAGCGTTGACCCCAATATGGGCGGGCTATAAATCGTATTCAGGCTTGACCCCAGACGGTAGAACATTTTACGTTGTTCTTCCTAAGAAATCTTTAGACGGAAAACCTAAAAAAGTCAAAGTTTACATTGAAATCGAATAGTCTCTGGCAAAAGACTGCGTTAACTTTTGCCCTAAAACTTAACGCCCTTTATATATCGACAATCAGAATTCCAAAGGCCAGTATATGAACGGACATAGAAAAACCATTAAGTCTTGTTGCAAACTTAACACTCATTTTGAGAGCCATTGTCAGATCATCAGAGAAATTTGAAGTCAGGATTCTCAGGCCATCGGAATGGGAGATCCTGAGAGACAGCCTGGACATAAACATGAAAAGGATATGCACATCACTCCTGGTAACGGGAATGAGATACGCAGAATTGAAGAGATTCAGAGAGAACCCAGACTGGCTGGATGGTAGATTCATCCATCTTCCCCGGGGATCCATGATGAAAGTCAAGGCAAAACAGAAAGAACGTGCCATAAGGCTGGGTGATATCGGTAAGACTCTCATATCAGATCTATTCCAGGCTCCGCATCCATTGCCTGAGCTTCCTGCATTCGACATGAAGCTGAGGAGGCTGTCGAAAAGGATCCTCGAGGGAGCTCCGGTTAACAACAAGACCTTCAGGAAGACCTGGGAATCCTGGTTGGTGTTTTACTATCCGGACAAGTCATTGCAGATTGCATTGAGCCAGGGCCATACCACAGTGACGCAGTATGAGCATTATGTTAATATCCCATTTGAGGAATACGACCGCAAAGAGATGAGAAAGTGGGTTGAGGGGTGGAGTTAGGTTGCCACAACCCCAATTCTATAAATACTTCATCATGGTAATTGCGGCATCGTGGTATCCAGAAGTTATGTAGAGATTTCTGGCGATTGAGTTAAACCCGAACACATTCAGGGATATCCTCTTCGCTCCTGCATTCTTGACGAATCCTTCAAGTTCCGTCATTGATTTCCTTCCGTAACCTTTCCCTCTGTGTTCCTTATTGATTACTATGTCCCAGAGATAAGCTTCCTTCACCCCCCGCTCTCTGATTTCAAACCATATGTCACCAACTCTTTCTTCCGCATGTATGATGTGCATAATGTGGTGTCCAGGAGTCTCTGTCCCCTCTGGAAGGAACTTCTTGACCTGTTCCTCTGCTTCTTCGTAGGTTATCTCTTCCTTAAGGAGGCCTGCTTTCTGCATGTCAGTTATCCAGGATTCGACTGAATATTTCCAATATCGGGGAAATTCATCCTTTTTCATGTATTCAAAATGCACCATTGATAATTTAGAACCATAGGCAATATTTATATTTGCTTCATAAGACTCGTTTTGCTTGGTATATTGAAGCATATTTCCTCAATTCAGTGTCCGAAAAGCCCACCACAGAAATCCTTTTTCATGGAAACATGATCATTCCAAAATGAGCGAATAAAATTATCAGTTAATTATCTTTATCTGCCCTTCTCTGTCCGGTTCCTCATGTGCGGAAACATAGAAGCGGCATAGAACAGCGTTCAAAAGTGTCTAAGGACCGGGTGATCCATTCTCATTCCGGGAATGCCCAGCCCCATGCCACCGCCTGGTAGTCATTTCCATGGGAGGAGAGCGTGAGTTTACCTCCAAAACCAGCAATTAGCAGGCTAATCGAAATATACTGAGTTGCACTGAATTCTGCGGATCCAGCGTACGGCCCTCCCGGTGGAATGGGAGGATATACAGTTGTGCCATCATAGATCACAGGGGCGAACACAAGAAACCCGATAATTACGATCGCAATCACAGATAGGAATCGAATTCTGCTGCTCATTTCTCAACTTCCCCTGTCAAGGAAATCTCCTGCACCTGCCGAAGTGCAATGTTATAGCTTATATGATAGCAATCTGGGCAGTCTTTCACTTCCCGTTCACCTTCCCGTCCTTCAGGTTGTTG
>JAJZOK010000131.1 GCA_021811525.1 Thermoplasmata archaeon
GGGAGTAACTGGGATAATTCTTGAACAGATATCCCATATTCACCACGAATTAAACAGATAGGTCGGACATGGAGAAAATTCGGAGAAAGATGGGAAGGTTCCTCAAGCTAATTTCCCTCGAGGAAGCTCTGGAAAAGGTCAGGTTGGCTCCCTGGAAACCCTTGGAAAGAGAGGTTATCCCTACTGCCAAAGCCCTGGGGAGAATTCCTTTTTCTAACGTGAAGGCAGCAACTGATTTCCCGCAGTGGAACAGGAGCCTTGTAGATGGTTTTGCGTTAAAGACACAGGATTGCAGAAAAGCCAGTGAAACTAATCCATTGACTCTTCCAGTTAATGGAGTTGTTGAAGCGGGAAAGTCAAAATTTGAAGTTTACAGGGAAGGCACCTGCACTGAGATTTACACTGGCGGAGTGGTACCTGCAGATTACGATGGAGTGATAATGGCTGAGGACTGCTACATTGGAGATGGAATTATACGCATCACTTCTCCCCCAAAGTTATGGTCGAATATAGAAAAGGCGGGCGATGACATAAGGAAAGAAGACATTATCCTGCCTGCTTCATCCAGGATAAAACCATGGCACATCACTGCGCTGGTGAGTGCTGGAGTAGATGCGATTGAAGTATACCGGAAAATAAAAGTTGGCGTAATTTCAACAGGAAATGAACTGTTCTCCGGCGCTGAAGGGAAGATCCAGAATACAACTCAAAATCTCATAATCAATTTCCTTAATAGCGGATTTGTGGAAGCAGATTTCGCCGGCATGGCTCACGATGATGCGAGGGAGATTAGAGAACTAGTAAGCTCAGCATTGGAAAAGTACCACTGTGTCGTTGTAACCGGCGGAACGAGCCTGGGAGGCAAAGACGAAGTCCCCGAGGCAATTACCGATATATCAAATGTGGTATTTGGGGGAGCCATGATCAGGCCTGGAAGGACCATGACCCTTTATGAATCCAAGGGAAAGCCTGTCTTCTCCATATCTGGTGTTCCAGTTCCCTCAATGCTTTCCTTTGATCTCTTTTTTGAAGAATACCTGAAAATAATGACCGGATTGAAGGAATACCACAGGGTGGTATCAGGCATGCTTTCATCCAATTTAACCAACAAGGCAGGATATGCAGGCATTTACAGGGTAAAACTTGTACCCGGTGAGCAGGGGCTAGCTGTGGAAGTTGTCCGCACACACGGCACGGGTTCCATAAGTTCTATCCTTGATTCCGACGGGACCATATTGATTCCAGGAACAGTGGAAGGATTGGAGGCGGGCCATATTGTTGAAGTTAAACTGTTTGGTGATAGGTTTTGAAGTCCGTATACAAGAAACTGGTAACATTCTCTGACTCGGTGAGGCTTGCAAAGGATACCATCAGGCCTCTGAAAGGAACAGAAAAGATACCAATTACGCAAAGTGGCGGCCGCATACTTGCAGGCAGCATATTCGCGACAAGGAACAATCCTCCATTCAACAGGGCTACCATGGACGGATTTGCAGTAAGGGCCCATGAAGTGGTGGGTGCAACCCAGGCAGAACCGGTTATCCTCAACATTGAGGGTGAATCTTTCATTGGCCAGCCAAGAAAGCGCATGATGGGAGAATGGAATTGTTTCAGGATTTCCACCGGTGCCATAATCCCAGAGGGTTCTGATTCTGTTGTCAGGGTGGAAGACACTGACACGCTTTCTGATGGGAGAGTACGTATCCTCGAGTCCGTCTCAACGGGAACCAATATTGCAGAAGCGGGCAGTGACATTTCCAGTGGGGAGCTTCTAATTCTTTCAGGAAAGCAGATTGATACCAATGACATCGCAGTGCTGGCTTCACTTGGAATTCCGGAAATAGAGGTTTACAGAAAGCTCACCGTATCTGTAATTTCAACAGGAAATGAGCTTATCAGCCATACAGATCCCTACCGGGAGGGAAGCATCAGTGATGCCAATGGCATAGCTGTATGTAACGAATTGAACACATTCAGTTTCATTGAGGCAACTTATGCAGGAATAGCCAAGGATGACTATTGCGAGATTAAGGGAAAGATAGGGGAGAGCCTCGCCCATTCTGACATTGTGATTCTTTCTGGAGGAAGTTCTGCAGGGGAATCTGATCTTGTTTACCGGATAATAGATGAGATGGCACCTGGAATGGTTTTCCATGGTGTCCTTGTAAAGCCGGGGCTACCCACTGTTTTAGGCCAATCCGGTGATAAGGCCGTCATTGGGCTCCCAGGTTTCCCCGTATCTTCAATGATGATTTTCAGATCCATATTCCTTGGCGCAATTCTTGCTGCTGGAAGGTTCGAAATGGAGACTCAGCCAGACATCGGTAAGCTTGCAGTAGACCTGAAGCTTGAGATGGGAAAACAGAACCTGATTCCTGTCAGTGTATCCCATGGTACCCCCAACAGGGTGTATCCTGTCACGGGGTTATCTGGTTCCATTTCCCGCTTTATTTCAACTAGCGGCTTCATTTCCCTGGAAGGGAATACAAAGTATCTGGAAGCAGGTACGGAAGTTGCAGTGGCTAAATGGTCAAGGGAATTTGAAGACCGTAGGCCCGGCATATCCGGCATGATAGTTCAGTTGGGACAGGAAGAGAGAATCTTGGAAATGCTGCCTTCAATGAAATACAACAGGATGCCACCGAGAAATTCCTTAAAGTCCCTTGGCAACGGAGATTCAATTTTGAGTGCGTTTTATTTTACCAATGGGTTCAACGTTGAAGATTACATAAAATCTGAGATGGGAAATGACAACTTCGTGCTGTTTAAGGGGAGCACCGTAGAAGTGGGTATTGAATGCCCAAAACCTGTTAAAACGCTGGGAGAAGCATTAGCTGCCATTGAGAAGGGTGAGATGCTGGCAGGACCTGCTTTGAGGTTTTTACAAGATATTGTAACCAGCGACAACAACCTGGAAAGGCTCATTCAGGCCATAAGATCAAATCTTTCTTCATATTCAACTACAGGTTTGTCTGGCATCAATAAAGATGAGCATGGAGCAAAAACAGAGTTTACTTTAAGCAAGAAATGGGATATGAACCAAAATTCAAGGACCTGGATAAAAGCTTTTGAAATTGTGCCCGCCTTCGTTACGCTGCAGAAAGATTTTCTTGAAAGGCATCCAGGCCTTAAGGATAAGCTCAAGCCCCTTTAGACTTGAATTGGGGCTATCTGTTAAGTCTACTCACGATTTCAAGGACTTCGGAAACCTCATCTATGTAGTAATCAGCATAGTTAGAGAATCGCCTGTTCCCATGGCCTATGAAGACTGATACTGATCCAATATCCTTTGCCGGTATGAGGTCTGTTTCCGCGTCGCCCACCACCATGCATTCCCTTGGATTAACGCCGAGAAGGGAGAGAGCCTTGATGTAAGGTTCCGGGTCAGGTTTTCCAAACTCCACATCATCTATAGTTACAACTGGCTGGTAGGGAAGTTTGAGGATGTCCATGAGAGCCCTCCTGGATGATGTCACGATGGATGTTTTAACGCTCAAATCAGAGAGTTTGCTGAATGTGTGGTCAACATCCCCATAGAGTGCCATTTCCTCCAGATGTGTTTTGAAGTACCTCTCTTCTTCCATCTCAATCTCGAATGCCCTGTTGGAAAACTTCCCCGCAAGATCCGGTCCAGGAAGCCCAATGAGCGGAGATATCTGCTCCTCCGGGATGTTCACTCCGAACGCCTCTAACGCATGTTTCCATGCTTTGATCCTAAGTGCTTTTGAGTTAAGCAATGTCCCGTCAAGGTCAAAAATAATACCCTTTATCATCAAACATCAGCCTTAGATCTTACCGCAGGTAGGGCATTCCGGATTTCTATTAATATGAACCTGTTCCATCAATAGATCCCATGGATCTATGTGCCAAAGGCCGCCATCTACATCTTTACCCATTAGAATCTTCATTGCCATGGTCCATGCAAGGCTTGATGCCATTATCGGTGCAGATGCAAGCACGCCGGATTCCTCGCAGCTCATTGAATACTTTGCATTCCTGTCTATGAAGCAATCGAGGCATGATGTTTTTCCGGGAATTATTGCCTTTACCTGCGATACTGTGCCTATTGAGGAGATGAATATCCAGGGAATGCTGTTGGAAACGCAGTAACTGTTAATGATCCTCCGTGTTTCCATGTTGTCAGTTCCATCTATGACAACTGATGGTTTTCCAAGGATTCTGAAAATGTTTTCAGGAGTCAAGAATTCTGCAACCGCCTGGATCTCACAGTCCCGGTTAATAGCATGGAGCCTGTCTGATGCTGCCTCCACTTTTTTCCTGCTCACATCTGCCTCAGAATAGAGAACCTGCCGGTGTATGTTGGAGATATCCACTGTGTCCCCATCTATAATCTGAATTTTTCCTATTCCTGCCCTGACAAATAAATCGGCAACAGGGGAACCTGTGGCTCCTAACCCTACAACAGATACCCATGACTTCCTGAGAATCTCATAGCCTTCCACAGATATTTCCTTCAAGGCCATTTCCCTGGAAAATCTTAGATTGAACATTTGTGCCCCGGTTATGCAGAACCCATTTAGACCCATCAAATATATATTTCTACCACATTCATACTTATGAAAGCATCTGTGCTGAAGGAGATCAAGGAACCACTTGTTGTTGAAGAGGTTGAAATACCGGAAGTTTCAGGGCATGATGTTCTAATCAGGCAGAACCTGACAGGAATCTGCTTTCGCGATATTCTAACACAGGAGGGATTCTTTCCCCGGGTAGCCCTTCCAATAATTCCCGGGCATGAGATTTCTGGGATAATAGAAAAAGTGGGCAACGATGTCCAGGAATTCAAGCCGGGGGACAGGGTGGCAAGCCTCATATACACTCCGTGCGGCAAATGTGAATTCTGCACATCAGGTAATGAGAATCTCTGCCCGAACAAGAAAACCTTTGGGGAAACGGTCAACGGCGGGTACGCCCAATATATCAGGACATCCGACAGGTCCCTCGTGAAAGTGCCCCAGGGAGTGGGAGAGGCTGAAGCTTCCATATCCGCATGCGTAACTGGAATGGTCTACAATGCACTGAAACGTGTTGGTGGCCTTATGGAAGGTGAGAAGGTCCTCATAACAGGCGCTGGAGGAGGGGTTGGAACGCATGCCATACAGATAGCAAAGGCTCTGGGGGCACATGTAATTGCCAAGACATCTTCATCATGGAAGGCAGAGAAACTTTACAGCCTTGGGGCAGATCTTGTTGTTACCTCGGAGAACTTCGACAAGGAGATAAAGGAAAACACCGGCGATGGGGTTCACCTGGCCTTTGAAAGCGTTGGGCTCCCCACCTTTGACAGATCCCTCAGGAGTTTGCGCACAGGGGGAAGGATGGTAGTGGTTGGAAATGTTGATCCCACACCTGTGCCATTGCCGCTTGGCCTAATCATACTCAAGGGGAACAGGATAATGGGGAGCATCAGTTCTACTCGGGAAGATATGAAGGAGGCCTTGAAGCTTTCCGCAGAGGGGAAAATTTCAGCAATGGTTCACAGGAAAATCCATCTTGAGGATGTAAATGGAGCTTTTTCTGAAATGAAGAGCAAGATGTCACTGGGAAGGATCATGATTGAACTATGACTTTCCCTATTGAATATTTTTATGATTATGTGAGCTTCAATTCCACCAATTCTCAAATCCATATTTTTGGCGAGCCATAGATTGCCACGGAATAATTATTCCAAAATGTTTAAATAAAGCAGGAAATTCAGTTTTTACAGAGGGTTAACATGCAGGAACTTATTTGTAACATTGAATTCGATTCTGAAGACGATCAATATGTAGCCAGGCTAAGGACAGAGATGGGTGGCCTGAGGGAATACACCGGAGTGACTTTTGAGGATGTCCTTAATCTTGTCATGATAGAATTAAGGGAAGAATTCTCCTAAACATATTTCAGCACCATTGTACCAAAAAATTTTATTTTAAATAGACAGTTAACCATTGTTGAGGCGCTTACTACTACTTCTGGCCATATTCTCATTAATGGCACTCCCCGCTGCCTCCGCAGATGATGGGGCTCACAGTCCTGAGGCTCCTGTTGAAAACAACTTGCATTTTACCAGTTACCCTCAGGTTTACATAAATGCCTCAGCTAACACCAGCTTCAATATTTCATACGAAGGAATGCTACTCTTTACCCAGAGTGGCTTTTACTACGCATTTTTCCCCTCTGAAAAGTGGACCATCCAACGTGTATCCAACAACAGCATTTACTATGCCTCTCACCTCGTGTTTCATAAATCAGACATAGAATACCTCAAGGGCCTCGAGAAAAAATTCAACATAAGTCCCGCCCTGATACAGAGTGGCCAGGAAGATTCGGGATTTGGGTATGACTCCCGAATTACATCTGACATCGTGATCTGGATGAACAAGACTTACGTTGCGAACCCGGTTCCGGGAAATAACACTTCACTGAGCAGTTTCCAGCTCACATTCACCATGAGTTCCGCCAGCATCAATGGATCGGGAGATCTGCTATTGATACAGCAGCTCGGTGCAAAACTTGGGAATGGATTCGAACAATACCATCACCTGGCCCAGATATCGCATAACCTCACGAAGCTGAACACCACTGCCATAGGCGTCTCCAGTACCCATTATGATGCCTATTACTGGTGGAACAGCACGTTCACAGTCAATGGGAACACTGGACTACTCAATGCCTCAAAAAGCACGGACGGCACAGTCGATACCCTGATCTTCCAGTACCATTTCACTAACGGCATCCAGTCGCTCTCACAGGACCCATATTTCTCAGTTCCGCAGATAAATCTGTTCCAGAGCCCAATACTACAAAATGATATCCAGAATGCCGCCAGTTTCCTTATCCTTCATTCTGAGCTTCTGGGTGCAGGAATGGTCTCAGGAATTGCACTGCTTGGAATTTCATATGGTTCTTACCGGAAAAGAAGATTCTAAATTCAGTCGAGCATAGACATAATGTTGCTGCTCATGGTATCTAGGAAACTCTCACGGAATTTTTTCAACATAAGCATCGTATTTTCAGGATCTGTGAGAAAAAGGTAGTTGGTGCTAGATTTGCTCTCGGTGTGGATGATACCCTGGTTAATCATGTCTGAAATGACCTGCCTAGTATTTTCCTGCTTGCTCTTTCTCCCCGATAAAAACATTGAAAGTTCGGCGCTCT
>JAJZOK010000112.1 GCA_021811525.1 Thermoplasmata archaeon
TATGAAAAATACTGGTATTCAGCGGATGTGCTCACATCTGGGGAAGTTATAGACATAATAGGGAAGAAGCTTGAAGCTGAGGAGTTTATGGAATAAGGCATGATGTATCAATCAGGATTGTGAATATAAGTTTCTCAGCCCATACTCATCATTTTTGGCATCAACTGCGGCATTAGGGGAATTAAAGAGAGTGATCTGGTCAATCTTGAAGTGCAGAGCTTCATCCTACGCTGAAGGCAACTATTTCTGGAAGATTAGTTTACAATTTTAGGTCTTCATGTTATTTCCAATCTTCTTGAATATCAGGGGCACAATCATCTCGTCGCAACTCAATCCGCCATGCATCCCCACCAGCTTGAACTGGTTCAATTTTGGGTCAAGGAATCCGAGTGATGAATCTCTGAGACCAACCTCCCTGAGGGGAATCATGGCAATGTCCCCGAACCGGTCAGAATCTGCGGCTTCGCCTTCAGTGTAGCCAAAGAAACCCTCCTGCACCAACTCAGAGGATCTCATTACCAGGTAATCTTCCCCATACGCAGCCTCAATGTAATGCATGGCCTCCTCGAGCCTGTCTGGTTTGATTCTCAGGATAGGTGCCCTGAATTCTCCAAGAACCGGTGTCCTGAGGAGTGAAACCAGGTAGGGGTCTTCCTGAACATCCCTTATGGCTTCCCAAGGTACTACAATATGCCCGTGGTCTGCTGATATTGCCAAACCAATTTCAACATCCTTTCTGAGCTCATCAATTAACTGGTCGTTCAGCAGCTGGAATATTGCCTCAATCTCCATGGCTGTTTCTTCTGTGAAAGGCCCCTTCTCATGGGAGATTGTGTCTATAGTTGGGATGTAACAGAAATGGATACTCTTGCGGATAGATTTACCAATGTTTCTCCTGAGAGAAGTAATCATCTGTGAAACAGATGCATATCCCATTACTTCCGCACCCTTTCCCGTTATTTGGGTCATCCCGCTTCCCTTTATTCCATTTGGGAGATACATGTAAGAATCTATGAGGTTCCTCGCAAACTCGTTATATATGGTCCCTTTCCTTTCAACTGCTTTTATGGACCAACCCTGGTCCAGGATGGTATAGTCATGCTTTCCAAGGGGGGTCAGCCTGATCATATTGCAAATGGTGCCTATTTCAGAGAGGTAAGCATTGTATCCAATCACTCCGTGTTCAACTGGATGCAGATCCGTGTGGTATGTCACCGTTGAAGTGGATGTAGTTGATGGAAAGACGCTCGTAATCGGGGTATAATCGCAATTTTCCAGGAATCTCCTGAGGTTAGGGGCCCTATAGTTGTTCAATGCATATTCAACTGTACTGTGCCCGAACCCATCAAGCAGCAGGAACACCATGTGGTCAACTTCAGTGCTGCATCCCTTCAGCATTTCAGGGACAGGTTTTCCCGTGACAATTCCAAGGTTAGTTTTCAGGAGGTTTGGTATGTCTGCTATTGATCCCAGGCCGAACGCGGGCATGATAAGGTTCTCATGGCCTTTGACCCTGTACCTGCCAATGATTTCCTCCATTCCGTCCAGCTTTTCCTCATTAAACATTTTCCATCATCCCCTCCTCTCAATAAGTTGGAATAGCTCCCTTAGGCTCTTCACTTCCAGGACGTCAAGATCTTCCAGGCGGGGGTTCATTCTCCTGTTAATCCACACAGGTCTTATGCCAGCATTGAAGGCCCCTCGTATGTCATGCTGCCATGTGTCACCTATCATGACAGTCCTTTCCCGATCAGCCCCTGTCAATTCAAGTGCCCTTTGGAAAAGCCCGGGGTTGGGTTTCAATTCATTTGAATTCGCAGGAGTGAGAAGTGTATGGATCCTGCTCTGGATCCCTAGCATTTCCAGGGTCTTTTCCTGCATCTCCAGATTTCCGTTTGATATGATAACTACAGGCAATCCCATCTCATTCCACATCTCCAGCATCTCGAAAGCCCCATCCATCAAGCTCCGGGTAATCCAAAAACCCTCGGCAAAGGCTTCATTGCATTTTCTGGGCAATTCTCTGTCCACATTTACCCCGTAAGCCTGGAGAAGTTTTGCCATCCGCAATTCCCTCTCCTCCTCAGCAGAATACTTTCTGTCGAACAGGTTTGGCAAATGGTCCCTGAGCAACTCACGAAATTTTGTTTCCAGTGTGCCAAGGTCAACCCTAGAGAGTTCCGGCACCATTCTCTTAACCTGCCCGAGCCCATAGATTGAACAGTTCCTGTAATCTACTATGGTGTCATCGAGGTCAACAAACACTGCATCGAGAGACTGAAAATCAATTGGAGGGAATCTATTTGCATTCTCTTCCAGAGAGGACATGGCAGGAAATTTGGTCCATCGTATTTCTAATTAAGCTATATTTGGTATATAGGAAAACTGTGCTGCATATAATTGATGTTGCGGTTCATAGTCTATTTGCGTCAAGGTCAAATTTGTCACCAAGAATAGAGATAGGAAGAAAAGATGGCATTTAACGGAATAGGCGGTTATTTGAACAGCCCCGGAATGATTCCATGGGAAGTTGTTGTCATTTATTTTATTGTGGCAGGAATTTTTGCAATTGTATATGGAAGGAGCCATGGGGCAGGCCCGAAATTTAAAACTGTGGACCTAGTGTACATCGGTGTTGGTGCAGGATTCACCACAGTTTGGGAATTCTTTGTTGGACCATTCCTGGATAAATTTGTTCCAGCTGGTGCAGCAGCATACATTGGTTTTGGCTTTTTTGGCAGAATACTCATTGTGCTCATAGTTGCAGGGCTTGTAAGGAAGGTTGGTGCAGGGATGCTCACCCTTTTTATATTCAACCTTCTGGGTGATATATTCCATTATGGTTTTTCCGGAGAACCAATATATACCATTTATGAGACCCTCACATACGGGCTCTTCGTGGACCTGATGATTGCGGTTACACACGGGCACCTGTTTGGCATCGGTGCTGGTGAAGAGATAGAGGACAAGGCAGGAAAAGCAGTAAAGGCAAACCAGCTCACAAACTTCCTGTCAAGAAACAGAATGGTTGCCCCTGCAATAATGGGGGGCCTGTTGGGTTTCCTATGGGCTATACCTGACAATATACTTTACTCCGGGTTCTTCAACCCCTTCCTCTATGGAGGGGTTGTGAACTGGCAGAAGATTATCTTCAGCTTCGGGGCATCTATACCGGGCAATATAGTCTTTGGAATCATAGCGGCATTGATAGCCGTAAGGGTTTCAAAGGTGCTGGGACAATGAAGGCGATAGAAGTAAAAGACCTGAAATTCAGATATCTGGGCTCCAAAAAGCCCTCAATATCTGTATCCGACTTTTCTATCGAGGAGGGGGAAAGTGTACTCATCACTGGCAAATCCGGATCAGGCAAGTCCACATTGGTCCAGTGCATAAATGGGATAATCCCTCATATAATCAATGGGACAAGATCTGGTGAGGTTTACCTATTTGGTATGCCTGTATCGGAAAAGAGGGTCCCGGAAATTTCAAGGATTGTAGGAACGCTCCTACAGGACCCTGAGAGGCAGGTCATAAACTACAGGGTGGAGGAGGAAATCGCCTTCGCGCCGGAAAATTTTAATTTACCCAGGGAAGAGATACTTGAGAAAATAGCTGATTCAATGAGGGCAGTGGGGATAGAGCACCTGAGTGGTAAAGAAACATCACACCTTTCCGGTGGGGAAATGCAGAGGGTGGCTTTGGCAGCGGTTCTTTCAATGGACCCCAGGATCCTCATACTGGATGAGCCGACATCCAACATTGATCCTGAGGGAACACGCGATATCTTCCATTTCCTGAGGCAGGAAAAGGGAAAGCGGACCATAATTATCATAGAGCACAAGGTGGAACGCATACTGCCGTTCGTCGACAGGATTGTTGTGGTTGATCACGGAGAGATAGTGCTGGACGGCAGGGCAGATGACCTGATAAACGAAGCAAATGCACTTGTGGAGCTTGGCATTGAAATTCCAAGGCATATCCTTCTGGCTAACCAGATGGGGCTCACCACCTACGATATAGATGAAGTCAGAGAACTGGCAGTACAGAGAAACATGCTGCCTGAAGAAAAAATAAGGTCCAATAGCCACCGGGCATGCCTTTCGGCAGATGTAAAGGTACGATACAGAAATGGTTTTTCGATGAGAGTATCCGCCACAATAGGCGAGGGGACCATAACCGCTGTGATGGGCAGGAATGGTGCGGGAAAGAGCACTTTCCTGAAAGCACTCATTGGTTTCATTGAAAGGGACCAGGCAGAGGTGGAATCCCCGATCCAGCTGGGGGATTTATTGCTGGTAGACCCCGACCTTCAGTCCAGGGGGAGACATATTGGTTATCTGCCCCAGAGCTTCGACCTCATGCTCATAAACAAGACGGTGGAAAAGGAGATGCACTATTCGTCAAAAGTGAGGAAAATGAAGGACATGGGGCCTGTCATCAGGGATCTGATGAGCCTGTTCAGTCTCGAGAAACTTGCAAAGGAAGATCCTCTTACCCTGAGCCAGGGCCAGAGAAGGAGAGTTGCAATGGGAGCAACCATTGCGGGCGGCGTAAAGGTCATTATGATGGATGAGCCCACCTCTGGACAGGATTATATGCACAAGGAGAACCTCGGAATGGAGCTTACCAGTCTGAAGAAAAGAGGATATTCATTCATCATAGTAACTCACGACGCCAGGTTTGTTTACCGCTTTGCGGATAGGATTTTAATACTCGACAAAGGTGAATTGGCAATGGAGGGAACACCTGAGGAAGTGTTCAGAGATTCAGAACAGTTCGGCATTGTCCCCCCATCAGAGTATATATTGAGGTATGGAAATGAATTATTTGTTGACTGAAATTATCAGCTGGCTCATTTTCCTATTCGGAATTGCCGGTCCATTCTACCTTATCCTCGGTGCGATTGGAATAAGGGGCTTCAAGGAAATCACCAGCTATGAGCCCCACGGCACATTCCTTTACCGCATGAATCCTCTTATAAAGATCATTTTCTCCTTCACCGTAATGATTGCTGCTACAGTAACAATCTGGTGGATAGGGGCATTGCTCACGGCAGCTATTCTCACAACATACCTTTCATTGAAGAATGGGGGAAGGAAACTTTACCTTGGAGGCCTTTTTGCCCTATCAACTATTATAGGCACAGCCTGGGGATATGCACCCTTTACAACTGCAGCCACTCTGTCCATTGCTTTCCCAGGGTATCATCCCCAAGTCCTTTGGAATTGGCCTTCTTACTTCAGCTTCATGGGTTATGAACCACAACTCACTATGCAGGCACTGCTTTACAGCCTTCAGATCTCCTTCAGGACAGCCGCAATTATCTCATCAGCCCTCCTTCTTGTTATGACAAATACTCCTTCACAAATACTGAGGAGTCTACACAAATTCAATATTCCAGACTCCATTATTTTCACCCTAATGGTGGGGATGAAATCTATCCCTGCAATATTCGGGTACCTCGATGAATCAATGAAGATACAGATGATGAGGGGACTCGGTTCAAACCATTCCCGCCTTCTCAAGCCAGTATTCATGCTGGAGGCAGGCATTTTTGCCATAGTGCCCACAATCATCCACCTACTGAGAGGAGCAAAGGACACTGCAATATCTGCTGATACACGTGGATTCAGGGCAACAAGGAAAAGGAGCTATGTGGACGAAATCCCCATTACAAGAATCGATTATTATGCATTGAGCATCATGTGTTTCATTTTAATTGCAGCAGTGGTATCCATCATTTTGGGATTTGGCAGGACAATACCATACGTTGCCTAAAGGTCAATCTTTTTTTAATTTCTTTTTTTAAAAGAATTCAATCGGCAACCACATAAGGGGCCAATTTGATCTTGGGCATTGGATTTACCCTTGGCATTATAGGCTAAATCTGGGGGAGAAATGCTTTTTGATCTTAAGTTCGGAATTCTCGCAGTATTTTTCCTTGTATGGCTTAAACATACACACTGGCAGGGGGCTTCATCCGCATCGAAAAGGTAATGCTGGTACATGACTTGATGACTAGGGCTGACTAATCGATAGTCATTAACTTATCTATGCTAACTGAAAAGATGCAGGGGATGGGATTTGAACCCACGTATCCCTACGGAACCAGACCCTCAATCTGGCGCCTTTGACCAATCTCGACAACCCCTGCAGGGGTAAGGCTATTGAACTGTGCAATATTTAATTTTCCTCTACGGCAGTCAGAAAATCATTTTTATTTTGCAGACTGTGCTTCTGGCAAAACCAAAGGAAGAGCACATATTTAGGCAAATGCCCATTAATTCATAATTTGGCGCTTAAACTCAGTTAAATTTAAATCAATGGCTATTTTTCATTATATAAAGGGGTAAAATTGTCCATGCCTATCACAAATGAAGCCTACATAGTAGATGCCATCAGGACGCCTGTTGGCAAGAGATACGGGGCCCTGAAGGAAATCCATCCGGTAGACCTGCTGGGAAACCTGATAAAGGGCGAAATGAAGAGAACCAGGCTGAATCCCTCGAAGGTTGAGGATGTAATAGTCGGTTGCGTCAGCCAGGCTGGGGATCAAGGGTTCAACATAGCAAGGAACGCCTGGCTCTCAGCAGGGCTTCCCGAATCTGTCCCGGGTACCTCCATTGACAGGCAATGCGGTTCCAGCCTGCAGGCAGTAACATTCGCTGCCCAGGCAGTAAAATCAGGCATGCAGGACATAGTTCTCGCTGGCGGCGTGGAATCGATGTCCCGTGTTCCAATGGGAAGCACAATCAACAGTTCATCGAATCCCATTACCCTTGGTCTTGTTGTAAGGTATGGACTTGACAGGGAATGGTTCAGCCAGGCCAAAGGCGCCCAGCTTATTGCAGAGAAGTATGGTTTTGAGAGGGAAGAATTGGACGAATTCAGCTACATGAGCCATATTAAGGCAGGATCGGCCACTGAAAAAATGCAGGCTGAGATTATGCCTGTTGAAGCTGATGTCAACGGAGACGGGACTGAAATTATAACAATTCTGGACAGAGATGAAGGAATAAGGCCAAACCCGGATCTTCAGAAGATGAAGGAGATTAGGCCGGCGTTCAGGGACTTAGATCTGATAACTGCCGGGAATTCTTCACAAATATCCGATGG
>JAJZOK010000075.1 GCA_021811525.1 Thermoplasmata archaeon
GAATTTCCAGCATGGAAGCTTTCGATGTCAACAAGTGAGGATTTTCCATTCCTTGATCCGGCAAATGCACCACTAATTAGGACTGAAATACCCGGGCCCAAGAGCCGGAAGCTTCTGGAGGAGCAGAAAAAGTATGAGACGGCAACAGTAACATATCCGAATTCATTCCCTTTTGCAATAAGGCGTGCTGAGGATTCACTCATAGAAGACGCAGACGGAAATGTCTTCATAGACTGGGTCTCAGGAATTTCTGTACTCAACATGGGTTTTTCCGGCGTTGTACGGAAAGCCGTGAAGGAGCAGATGGACCTCATCTGGCATTCCCTTGAGATTCCTACGGAGGCAAGGATCAACTTCCTGAGGGAATTCAGAAATTCATTTCCCAGTGACATGCAGGACTACAAGACTGTGTTTGGAATCAGCGGCTCCGACGCCTGCGAGACAGCAATAAATCTTGCACACACCATCAGGAAGAGAAAAGCGCCCACAATCGCATTTGAGGGGGCATACCACGGCGTTTCCGGTGCAATTATATCGTCAACATCAGGCACAAAGTACAAGAAAAGTTTTTACGGAACCGGATTTGAAACAATCAGGGTTCCTTATCCCTACACCGTATGGCAGGACCTCAACGAGAACGTCATCTTTGACCATCTTGAAAGAATTATGAATGACCCGGAAGCGGGGTACGACAGGCCAGACTCAGTGATCGTGGAACCCATCCAGGGAGAGGGGGGATACATCGTTCCACCCAAGGGATTCCTTAAAAATGTGAGAAAATTCTGCGATGAGCATGATCTCACCATGATAGTGGACGAGGTTCAGACGGGCATGGGAAGGACCGGAAAAATGTGGGCGTTCCAGTGGGATAACATAAAGCCTGACATTGTATGCTCCAGCAAATCCGTTGGAGGCGGCATTCCGATTTCTGCAATATACTACAGGGGAGATTATGACGAGAAGCTGCCGACGCCATTCCACATGGGAACATTCAGAGCCAATCCCCTTGCCATGGCTGCAGGGGCACAGCTTCTGAAGAAGATACCTGAGTACCTGGACAGGGTTAATGCCCTCGGCGAAAAGCTAAGGAAATCGTTCTCAGACATTGGGTCTGATCACATCAGGGATGTCCGGGGAAAAGGCTTCATGGTGGGAATTGAGCTGGAGGACAGGGGAAAGCCCATGGATTCATCAAAGGTTACGGAACTAAAGCACAGTTTCCTGAAGAATGGCCTCATGATGCATACCTGCGGCCACTACTCCAACGTTTTCAGGTATATGGGGGCACTGAATATACCTGAAGTTCTAAACAATAAGGGCCTTGAGATATTCGAGTCAGCACTGAGGCCCTCCAGCTGATGGGGGATTTAAGCCAGTACTTGCCCGTCTAAGTTGGATCTGAAACAATATAATGATTTGAATAAAACAGTTCCAAGTATGAGATAGGAATATAAGAGCAAAATGGGGATAGACACCGTCGTAAAAAGGCACCAGGAGAGGGGCAGATATGACAGTGAAACGCTCAATGGTATACTGGACGAGGCACTCATATGCCATGTGGCTTTCTCAATGGACAACCAGCCATACAATATGCCAATGATTCCTGTGAGAATAGGTTCTGATCTGTATCTCCATACCTCCATAAAGAGCAGGATCTATAAGGTGCTGTCATCCGGCATTGAAGCCTGCGCAACTGCAACCTTGCTTGATGGCCTGGTCCTTGCCAAGAGCGCCTATAATTCTTCAATGAACTACAGATCCGCTATTGTTTTTGGAAAGATGTCTCCAGTGACAGACGACAGAGAGAGGCTGGCAGTTGCAAAAAAACTCACAGAAAAGATAGCCAGTGGCAGGTGGTCTGACTGCAGGCATCCATCAGAGGGGGAACTCAAGGCAACGGGTTTCCTGAAATTGCCTATTACAAAATTTTCTGCAAAAATCCGATCAGGTCCGCCAATTGACAACCCTGAGGACCTAAAGCTTCCATTCTGGTCTGGCGTTGTTCCGGTAACAACCGTGAAAGGCATTCCTGAAACATCTCCCGTGGACCGGGGAAAGATAGATTTGCCAGGCTATCTCATTGAAGATTCTTAATCTCAAAGATTTTCCATAAATGTGGCCCGTTCCGGAGGCAGGCTACTAGAAATAGGGTATTCCGGCACATTTCTCCCAGGATCAGCCAAATTTATCAACCAGTTTTTGTTGTAAATATATGGCAGTGGAATTTGATCTTTCCGAAACCATAGATGCGCCAAAGGAGCAGGTCATGGCCTATTTCATGAAAGTAGAGGACATGCCCAAGTACCACCCGAAGATGGCAAGAAAGGTGGAAGTCATTGAGAAAAGCGACAGCGCAATAAAGTACAAGCTTGAAAGCAAGGTCATGCTCAAGAAAATCGAGTCTGTCAACAACATGTCCATAGACAGTGCCGGAAGCAAGCTGGTTACGGATACAGTTGAAGGTGACGGAAAAGGCAGCAAGATTGCCATGGAATTCAACGAGAAGGACGGCAGGACTGAGATAAGCATGAAAGCATCGATGGAGCTTGGTGTCCTCGGTTCCCTGGGAAAGGGCATGGCCTCATCCATGTGGAAGGAAGCCATGGGACAGGCAAAGGCTGTGCTGGAGAAGAAGTAGCCATCGCAACCCTTGCCATTAAATTCATTGCAAAACCCCAGTATTTTTCCATTAACATGGTGCCATTAGCCAAACCATCAGCCAATTAGTGCATCAGGATCAGATTTTTCGCTCCCTGCCAGCTGTCCCCGGCATTCTAAATTGTCAGGGTTTCAACCTTGAATGGATATACAGGGTGAGGTAAGGCTCCATTGCCTTTATCAGCTTGTTCCTTGCTTTGTCGATGTGCTCCTGCATGGTTGACTTGGACAGCCCATGTACCATTGCAAGCTCTTCCACCGTTGATCCCCTTGGTGAGGAAAACATCCCCATGCCCACTGCCTCCCTGAGGTATAGGGCCTGTTTTGGCGAGAGTTCCCCAAACAGGTCTTTCAGGGAAATGCTGTATACATCCCTCAGGGAATCAGGCTCGATTTTCCTCTTTCTCCCGATCACGACTTGTCCCTGCCTGGATGCTTCCTGATAGAATGCATCCAGATCATTTCCTGAAAAGGAGATTAACCGCAACTTCTCCTCGCCATTGGCATATACAGCTGGTGCCTCCCAGAGCAGATTCATGGATTCTGCCAGCCTTATGCTTGAATTTGCGGTGGTGCATCTGCAAGAGATCCCTGCGGATACATGTTTCTCAATCATGCCTGAAGTTACAACTTCGCTGTCGATGCTCTCTGTAATGAGCATGAGCTTTTCAGTGGCATTTCTCACAACATCGTTTTCCCCGTAAATCTCGACATAATCCACCACTGAGCTGCACCACCTGAACATGGTGATCTCTGGAAATTCGGCGGACAGATCGCAGAAAGGCGTTGAGTTCTTAAGGATAAGTTCTACTTCTTCCATAGTACCGTTCTAGACCGGTATCAAATATATCACTTTTCTGAAAATAACAGGTTGACAACTATGACAGAACTGATAGTGGAACATGAATGGAAGAGCAAGAATGCCGATAGTGTGATGAAGGTCGTGGGGGACATTATAGGGATGCAGAAAGGTGGCTCTTTGCCAAAGGGCTTTAATCTAAAGTCTGTGGTGGTGCTCAACGGGGAGAACAGGGCTATTTGCAATTGGGAAGCACCGGACGCAAATTCCTTGAAGGATCTCATTGGAAAGGTGAACCCGCCAACTAAGCACAGGGTATTTGAAGCCAGCAGGGCTTTCTAACATTGACTGCAGAAAAGGGGGAAATACCATGGAAGGCCCATCCTATTATCTAGAAGGGGAGGAAAGGTTCGGAACCTGTTCTTCCAGAATTTATTCGCATTTATCCGGGATGCACTACTGGAAGTACTATAGGGCAATCGTGAAAGAGGTGCTGAAGTTTTCCCCAGGATCTGTGCTTGATGTTGGCTGTGGCCCTGGGGATGTCCTGGCCCATCTTGCCACTGAGAATGCCACAATCCGGCTCTTTGGCGTAGATCCTTCTGAAGGCATGGTCAGGGCAGCAAGAAAAAAGTTTGCAAGGCAAGGCATATCTGGCAGGACATCGGTTGAAATTGGAAGCAGCAGGGATATCCCATTCAATGCAAAATTTGATCTAATTATATCGACCATATCCTTCCACCACTGGAAGGATCGTGGAACTTCACTTGAGAATCTTTCAAAGTATCTTTCAGAAAAAGGAAGTATTGTAATATTTGATTTAGACAGAAGCCAGTTTCCTGGCAGGCTTCCAGTGTTCAGGAGGCACACTCTCTCTGAGGCAGAATGTGAAAACTTCAGCATTGAGGGATTCACGGCAACTGTCATTCACCTGGAAAGTACAGGTCTCATCACTCTTGTACTGAACAGAAAACAGCCTCTTCCGTGAGTTAATCATAAAAACAGAATAATACTGGCTCTGCACTTCATTAAGCCTCTTTCCAGGCATTTCGAAAAACCTCTTCCAAAACCAGCGCAATGGACAGAGGTAAAACCACCAATCCCCCAACTTATCCCAACAGGAAAATGGTTCCTGTTAAGGTTTAGGAAAGAAAATGAATGATGCTTCCGCGCATAAAAGCCTTAAAGTATCATTTTAATTTTTCCATATTATGGAAGGGGAGACATTTCTCTACATAAATGGAATCATAAAGCTCAGGGCACTTTTCCTTCTTCTCTTCATATCGGAGATCCTGATTTACATAATCATTTCAGCAATCCCCTATAACAATCCTGCGCTAGTTTCCCAACTGAAGGCAGAAGAGAATGCAACCTATTCCAACGGGATAGTTGGCATATTATTCTCCATTTTTCCACACAACCTTTTCATTGCAACAATAGAATTCATTCCTGCAATAGGGCAGCTTTTCTATGTTCTCTCAATGGTGGAGACGCCACTGGCACTTTCTGCACTAGCAAACAGCACCGGCGTGCCTGGATTTATTGATTTCATCATTCTTCTCATTGTTCCTGACACACTGATAGAACTCCCGTCTTATGCTATTGCCGCAGCAACTGGCATCTACTTGATTTATATCCTGGTCAAATCCGGTGAAGTGCTAAGGTCAAAGATCAGGAAGGTACTCTACATGTACCTATTTGTGGCCCTGGAGCTCTTCATAGCAGGCACATTTGAATCATTAGCCATAGAAATGGGGCTGACCCTTCCCAAGGGGGTAAGCCTCACTTACACGTTTCTACTCTGGATACCTGCCATACCTTCGATATATCTGCTTATCAGGCTCTTCAGGAGAATCAACCGTGATGAATATGGCAAGAATGTAGAGGTTATTCCAGAAACATTTGAGCTCCAGTGAGGCAAGATATAATCGGCCCTTCAATTTAAAGGCCAATTTCCGTTCTTGTGTATGAGGAAAAATCAGACATGGACTTTATGCCTTCCATGTTGCTTCCAAGAGTGCTGTCCCGCTCCATGAGAATCACATTGAATCCTGCCTTTACGGCAGCTTTCACTTCTTCCAATGAGCTTGAAAAATAGAGGATTTCCTGCGGTTTCACGCCAAGTATGTTTGCAATACGGGAATAACTTTCAGAATCCTCCTTTGTGCCCACAGAGGTGTCAAAAAATCCCCTTATTAGGGGCATAAGGTCTCCAAATTTTGTTGTGCTGAATATGAGTTGCTGCGAGAACACCCTTTCTGTGGAATAAGTGCATATCTTTAGCCCCTCCGACTTCCATCTGGCCAATGCATCAGGGAAATCGGCATATACTTCACCCATGAGTTTCCCGTTCCTGTAGCCTTCCTCCCACACAAAATCCTCCAGGTTTCTCAGAGGGGAAGCGTTGCTCTCCATGCCCAAGAGCCAGGAACAATACTCAACAATACATTTCAGGTCTGACTCCAGATCATATGCATCCCATGCTGGAGGCATTTCTCCTGCCTTGATATCATCTGAATGCATTCTTTTCAGGTCAGCGAGGTTGCTCTTTATTTCCGGTATGGAACGGAACCTTTTGATGAAATCATAGAGGTGCCCACGTGCATAGTCTGGCAGGGTTTCCCTGAAAAAGGAATAGGGCGTGGTGGTTCCAACCAGGTCCAGAAGAATTACCTTAGTTCCCACGGGAAGATTTTCCATCTGCAGGTTTCACCATGATGTCCTGTTTTATGAAATTATAGGAAATTGTTTGTGCATCCCCATCCATTGAACAAAAATAAAGAAAAAAATAATAAAAAAATGTTTGAGAAGAGCTTATGGCTACATTACATCAGAAGCCTTCCGCCATCCACCACAACAAGGCTCCCTGTCATGTAATCAGAGGCACTGGAAGCCAGAAAGACTGCGACCTTTGCAATGTCATCAGGCGTGCCCATTCGGCCCATGGGTATCTGCTTCTTGAAATCTTCAAGCATTCTCCTTATTTCCTCTGATGCTGGGTTCCCAGACCCGGACATCCCTGTGCCTTCGGTGGCAATGCCCCCCGGTGCGATTGCATTCACTGTTATTCCGGATTTGGCAACTTCGAGCGCGAAGTTCTTAGTGAACATGAGCACCCCGCCTTTTGATGCATCATATGCCGCCAGCCCTATAGACGAAGGATGTATGCTGTCTATTGAAGCTATGTTTACAATCTTCCCGTTGGTCTTCTGCTTTATCATCTGCTTTGCAGCAGCCTTGCTCGTGAATGCCAGGGCCCTGAGGTTCAGATGGTACACCTTGTCAAACTGTTCAGGTGACATATCAAGCATCGGCACTGTGGGATAAATGCCTGCATTGTTCACCAGGATGTCTATGCCGCCAAAATCCTTGACCATCTCCGATAACATGAGATCTGGTGCCTCCACGTCCAGCAGGTCCACATCCATCACTGATACAGAGCGCCTGTTGCTTTCAGGCAGGCTGCTGATATATTTTTCAACAGGGCCGATTACCTTGTCTGCTACCAGGACCTTGGCCCCGGAATCAACGAATCTCTTTACTATTCCCATGCCTATGCCCATTGCTCCACCCGTGACCAGGGCTCTTTTGCCCATAAGGGAGAATGGGTTTGTTGTTTCCACATGCACTTGCATTC
>JAJZOK010000016.1 GCA_021811525.1 Thermoplasmata archaeon
CGTGCAGGCATCAAAGCTTAACAAAGTTTCATTCTTCAGGCTGTTCTTCAAGTATCTCTTCATCAATTCTATAGATCCGGTTATCGCTTACGCTGCACTTGACTTTGGAAATGTTATTCTTACCTATTCAACGCTGGCGTTTCTGGGAATTGGACTCGAGCCCCCTATACCCGAACTTGGCTCAATGGCTTCAAATGGAGTGGGAACCTTGCCAACAGGGTGGTGGTATGCAATTTTCCCCGGACTGCTCATTCTTGTAATAGTCATTGGTTTCGTACTTGTTGGGGACAGGATGCAGGATATCATCTCGAACAGAATCAACTATTAGGTGGGAATTTTGTTACTTAGTATAAGAAATCTCGATGTATCGTATAATACCGTAGCAGGAACATACAAAGTCATAGACAGCCTGAATCTCGATATAGATAAAGGAGAGCTTATATCTCTTGTCGGGGAGTCAGCTTCAGGAAAGTCTACTCTGGGTCAGGTCATATCCAGAATGCTTCCTCCTGTAGGAAAGGCAAGGGGTCAGGTTTTGCTTGACGGAAGGGACGTCCTTAAGATGTCTGAAAGAGAGGCAACTAACTACAGAGGTACCTCTGTTTTCATGATATTTCAGAACCCCCTTAACAGCTTAAATCCCGTTAAAAGGGTTGGCGATCAGCTTTTAGAAGCTTTAAACGTAAGAAACGAGCGGTCTCATAGAAACCTATCAGAAGAGGAATCAAAACAGGAAGTTTTAGAGGCACTTACAAGTGTGAGGCTCCCAGATCCGGAAAAGATTATGTCGCGTTATCCACACGAACTTTCTGGTGGCCAGGTTCAGAGGGTAGTTATATGCATGGCACTGCTTCTCCAGCCTAAGCTTCTGATAGCAGATGAGCCTACAACTGCTCTTGATGTCACGGTACAGGCCCAGGTTGTCACTCTCCTAAAGGACCTTAGCAAAAAAACTGACATGTCTATTATATTCATCACCCATGATGTTGCTCTTGCCTATGTTCTTTCAGACAAGATGCTTGTATTCTATGCAGGAAGGGTTATGGAAAAGGGGGAAACACTGGACCTTGTGAAAAAGCCTATGCACCCATATACGGCGGGTCTGCTTGCAAGTATTCCCACTGGGCCAAAGAATAAAGGGAGGCTATATTCAATACCTGGGTCTCCCCCTTCATATCTCTCCTTACCAAAAGGATGCAAGTTCACGCCCAGATGCAAGTTTGCCTTCGAGAAGTGCTCTGGAAGTGAACCTAAAAGCGTAATAGCGTCAAACAGGGAGCTGAGGTGCTGGTTATATGAGTGAGGTATACAGGTTCGAGGATATTCAAAAATACTATATTGCGGGAAAACGGGGAATACTCGACGATCTTCTAAAGATCCCTAAAGTTTATGTGAAGGCTCTGGATGGTGTATCTCTGAGTGTTCCCGCGGGAAAAGTCGTTGCAGTAGTAGGGGAAAGTGGATCAGGTAAAACCACACTGGGCAAAATTGCTGTTACTCTCGAGAAACAAACAGGTGGAAAAGTAATCTTCAATGGAACAGAAGTGGGAAAGAATACTTATTGGGATGTCAGAAAGCATGTCGATATGGTTTTTCAGAATCCTGCCACCTCACTTAACCCGAAGATGAAGGTTAAAGACATTGTACAGGAATCAATTATGAATTTGCCTGCCGAAGATAAGAAGTCCTTCGAGGAAGAAGCTAAGTCTCAGGGAATTACAATGGAAAAACTTCTGGCTGAGAAAGTCAAAGAATCAATTACTCAGGTTGGTCTAATTTATGATGAGGTTAAGAACAAGCAGGCCAGGGAGCTCTCAGGGGGGCAGGTTCAGAGGGTGGCAATAGCAAGAA
This sequence comes from Thermoplasmata archaeon, assembly GCA_021811525.1. The sequence continues at coordinate 1,852 of JAJZOK010000016.1, forward strand.
GCATTATTAAGCATCCTGATGTCCTTGTGCTGGATGAACCAACTTCAGCACTGGACGAATCAATACAGGCACAGGTTCTAAACATACTTGTTGACCTTCAGGAAAAACTAAAATTAACATATATATTCATAACGCACAATATTCTGGTTGCCAGATATATATCAGATTACATTATTGTCTTATACGCGGGAAAAATAGTTGAGTATGGCCCTTCAGAGGAAGTACTTACTAAACCCCTTCATCCATACACTCAGTTGCTCCTCAGTTCTGTTCCTACGACGGAATCTAAGGAGGTGAAACCTCCAGTGGGAGATGTACCCAGTCTGATTAATCTACCAACCGGATGCAGGTTCCATCCAAGATGTCCTTTCGTAATGGAAAAGTGCAGAACAGTTGACCCTGAGTTAAGAACTCAAGGAGACTATCAGGTAGCTTGCTGGTTATATGAATAAACCAGGAATAGAAAAAACCACAATTAAAAGTTTATTTGCACTGGCAGTGTTTTCCGTAGTTCTGGAGATTAATTCCAGAACAATCTATAATTATCTCATATTTGTGGGTGTATGGATTCTGCTTACTGCAATTTACGAGACATACAAATATTCAACCAGGTTTGTTCTTACAGATAACGGGCTTGAGATAAAGTCACCTATGAAATTCAGGGTTATTCCATACAGCAAAATCAATGATGCTTTCCTAGTTTCAGGGTTCCTCCAGAAGAGATTCAAACTAACATCGGTTTATGTAGTTCTCCAAAAAAATGCAGTAGGGCTGCGTGACGTAAAGAGGGGAGAAGAACTTCTAAACGATATAGAGGATAGAATTGGAAGGAAGAGGACAGATTTCAGCAAAGAACAGAGTTAAAAGTAATGTTTCTAAAATTAATGCATAAACCGAATTCTGATTCTTTCCTTTCATTAATACTGGTAATGTAGTGTTCTGAGGTCAGCAGAAATATATACCGTGGCCAGGTTCCTGTCTATATAAATATTGGCCCGCCTATACAAAAAAATGAAACCTAAGGATAGAAAAGAGATAAATAAAATGACACTAAATCAATAATTCCCTATTTCTAGATTTATTCTTTCATCATTCCCATGTAGAAAGTGATCCAGACTCATGAAAAGTTTTAAATATAAAAATTCCAATAGGCGAGGGATGAACAAAAAGAGTTTATCGATAATTATCGTTGTGGTATTGGTAGTCGCCGGAGTGGGCGCATTTTTTGGATATGACGTCACCCACGCCAAAGGGACTAACCTTCCAGCGATGCATATAACTGCTTTGTCGCCACAAAACGCGCTATCAACGTATGAAACTGGGGTCATAGTGTCTGACATGAAAGCCCTCGGGCTGCCTGTTTCTCTGTCCCTGGTAACAGCTTCAGAATCCGGTACTTGGACGACGCCAGGTTCAACCCCACAGTTCGTGGACCTTGGATGGCTTCCGGACTGGCCTGATCCAATTGCGCAGCAGATGTACCCAATGACATCATACTCCAATGGTGGTGCATTCGGAGCGAATGAAGCTTGGGCAACAAATGGAACTCTCAACAGCTCAATTGCACTTTCAACAGCCCTCAATTCCAATACAACATATCAGAATCAGGAATTCACAAGCCTGTACCATACATTCTATAACCAGTATAATTACCTCTGGTTCCCTGATCCTTCTACCTACTTCTTCGTTCAACCATATATTAATAATTTCACCTACAACTCATATGAGAACTACTTCTACAACATGATGTCCTACAACATGTCATATAACCAGCACGGAGTAAACGCAGTTTCAAATAACACTCTAACTGATGTTGCTGATGGGAGTTCCCTTGGGGCACCCGATTACATCGATCCGTCACATGGATTCTATGTTCAGGATGGGCCTCTCTTCACGGCAGCCTATCAGCAGCTCTATGAACTTAACGGCACAAACATCTCCCAAGTTGTTCCAGTTCTGGCCAACGGACCAGCTCTAACACCTCACGGTGGTGTACAATATAAGAATTACAACATCTCACTGAGAAAGAACATAACTTTCAGCACTGGCACCCCAGTAAATGCAACAACAGTTTGGTTCTCGCTATACAGAACAATTGTTATGGCGCAGGGCGTTTCCGTTGCTAACTATGGTGGAATGCTCTTCAACAATACTGCATTTTCATCTACAGCCCCGTACTCAGTACCTGTTGGCTGGATGCATGCAATGCGGGAAGTTGCAAACACTACAAAGAGTTCTGGAATAGCATTCCCAGACCCAAGTAATTACTCTAACCTGAATGCTACTAACACTGAATACGCTGCAAAATATCTTGCCAATATGCTTTCAAACTACCATCCATGGAACAACAAAACACAGGCTGCCCTGATATCCTACCAGAAACAGGCAGTTGTAGTCCCTGACTACAACACCACAAACAATGTAGGAGCAAACGGTGGTCTGAATGTTACAATAAACCTTGCAAACCCCTATCCATTCTTCCTTCAGGATATGGCTGAATGGTGGGGCAACATCGCAGATCCACTGTTCCTAGATGCTTCAAGTCATGATGGTGTGACAGCTGCTGCATCAAACAACTACACCAACACAAACCCAATGCCAGGAACAGGTCCTTACAATATCTCAAGTGTGGGCTCAGCACTTGACACTGCTACCCTGACAAAGGTCAGCAACTACTGGGGATACCATTACTGGAACAATAAAACTGGAATGCCAGTTGGAAATTTCCCGCTAGTGGCACAACCTGCTCACATTAACAAAATAATCCTTGACTACACGGTTGGGCACTCTGGCAGGGTTTCGGGATTCCTTGACAACAGCTACCAGATATCTGTGGTGAGTTCCTCATACATCGGCTCAATTGCTGGTGCCAAACCATACTCTGAACTGCCATTTACATCATACTTCAAGGATGAGGGGGCCTCACCAGCAGTGTTCTATCTGTCAATGAATAACCACAAGTTCCCCACAAACATCCTGCACTTCAGGGAGGCACTTTGGTACTCCATCAATCAGACTGCAATTGACAAGCCATACTACTACAATGGAACATACCTTGCACAGAATTACATAGGCCCAGCATCACCGAATTTCGCAAATCTGTACAACAATGCAACAAAGGGTCTGGCTAACGAGACATACAATCTAGCAAAGGCAGAACACTACCTTAACCTGGCAGGACAACAGGGTAAATTCTATGTAACACTTCCAAACGGCACCGTGCTTGGGGATGTTGCACTGAAGAAAAGCAGCCCAATTTACCCTGTTCCACTGGTACTGTCTATAAACCTGCTGGTTCAGAACCTTCTTACTGCAACAGTAAGAATTTTCTGATCCAATTTTTTTAACCTAAATTCAAATTTTATTAATTTTCAATTTATTTTTGATTAAATATCTACATTTTCCAACCTTGTTTATATTGTGTTTTATCCCTTTGAATACATGTGGTTATAATTTCAGGATTTCATTGTAGCAATTCAGCAAAATGTGTTAAATATTCCCAATTTAAGTGATTTATTTCAGAAAAGTGAATGGCAGTCTCCTCAGACATTAAGACTGCCAGTTTAGTCCGAGTGCAAAACTTATGGATTTATGAAATGGATTTTAAACATTTTCTGGAAAAATCTGGTTGCACTTTCAGTAATATTGGATTTTCAGGGATGTCGCATAGACCTCAAGGGTCTGCTTCAACAGATAAAACGATTTTAGGTGTCGTAATTAAGCCCTCTAAAGGGTTATAATTGTAGAACAATATTAACATCTGGATTAAGCCGATTTAACGACAACGTGAACTGGATGACAATATTATAGGTGTGCAGAAAGGAGTTTTTTGGGAATGAAGATAATCAAAATGATAAACCTGAAGGAACCCAGATTCTCGTTGAATAATTTTAAATTGTATTTCTTCTGAACTTATAATTGTAGAGGCGTGATGTGTTGATAAAGGTCTCGATCTAACTGCCCTTTGAGTTTTCATCCTCTCCGGACTGAGCACATACTGATAAAATCTGAAAACTATTCCGAAAACACATCTAGAAATTGAATGGGATTAATTTAATGCCTGATGTCAATATTTCTCATTAAGTTAAAAAAAAATAAAACCAGAATCATGTTGCCCCTAAGGGCATCGGCACCCTCATGGATCTGGGTTTTTTAACATGGTTGAACCACCATATCTTGGAGACTAGTTTTGCATCCTCAAAGGGTGTTTCAATGGACGGTTCTCTGAAACACTGGGTGAAACAGTCATTGCAGTTATTTTCAAAAGTTTCCCAGTGCTCGCCTCCCTTGTTCATGACAGTTTCCATATGTGTAAAGCAGGGGTGAACCTTGCCTCTGTAATCGGTGTAATACGCAACCTCACCCGCCCTGCACTTTGATACTGCCTTTCCATCTATGTAGTCAACTGCCTGTTTGTAATAGGTTCTTGTGTTCCCAAAGACATGATCCCCATAATGTTCATAAGCATAGGAAAATGCCTGCCTTATCATGTCCTTGCTGACATGGAAATCCTGGAAATAATATGAGTCCTGATCGGGGAAACACATTGACAGAGGCACACCCATCTCATCATTGGCGAATTCAACCATATCCTTGACCTTGAAGTAGTTGAAATTTGTGACAAGTGCGTTTGCAGTCAGTATTTTGACCTTCTTTCTGGTCTCCTTTATTGTCTTGACAACAGTATCGAAGATCTTCAGCCCCCTGTATTCGTTGTGCTCTTCAGGTATGTTGCTGTCAAGTGAAATAGTTGCCCCATCAAGGTATGGATAGAGTTTTCTCAATACATATGGGTTTGTACCGTTTGTGGCAATGTGGGTTATGAACTTATTTTCCTTGAGCTTTCTAATTATCGTCTCAACGGACTTATTTAGTGTGGGTTCCCCACCAGTTATAGAAACAATTTTGATTCCATTTTTCTTCATGTCTGAAATGTGCTTATCGATCTGCTCCTCAGGAAAGAAAATCTTGCCCTGCCAGGCATTGCAGCTCTTGCATCTAAGGTTGCAGAAATAATCAATGTTCCAGATCATTGTTTTCATATTAAATAACCTTAGAGGTAATG
>JAJZOK010000097.1:0-1150 GCA_021811525.1 Thermoplasmata archaeon
CCGCCTGCTTTTTCATAAACCCCTGGAAAGATTACCCTCCCGAAATATGTCCTGTCAGGCAGAACGACAATAGAGTCAATCAGGTCTTCTTTGATTACAATATGTTCAAGGCGATATATCTCGGGAATAACTTTGTTAAAATCCTTGATCTCATCTGATGTAAAAAATTCATTAAAGATTTTTAATCCAGACTATCAAAAACAACCTCAGCAAATGGTTGCTTTTCAAATAGATCTTTCAGTTGGGTTTCCGCTTTTCTCTCAAACTCAGAAGAACGGTCTGTTCCGGTTTTCACGATAAGCACCATAACCCCGCAAGATTTTAATTGGTTATAAATCTTTTATTGATTGCGCTCTAATATTTCTACAATGTATATTATCACGGTGCTCCAGTTCTGAAATGGCTCTGGTAACTACCCTATTTGTGTGACACCACGTCCCTTATCTCAGTGTTTTTCTTTATGTCGTCCAGGACCTCGATGATTAATGTATCATCGCTTATATTCTGATTCTGGAACATTGATACCAGCATGAACGGTGAAAAAGCAAAACCTATACCGGTGTGGTGGCGGCTTTTAGCCTCAATTTCCTTAAGATACTTTTCACTTATTTCATCAAACTCCACATCCTTCATAAAATCCTTCATGGTCTTGTCTACATTCCTGTTATCTTCTTCATTTACCAGTATAAGGGCCCTGTAAGAAGGGTTAAAATCAACATCATTGTCTGTGATTGTAAACCACTTTACTGCATCGGTTTCAAAAAATACCTGTGCAAAGGCTTCTGCGGTTTTTCTTGGGTGTTTGAAATCCACGCCGTTTGTAAGGTCATAAGTAACCAATGAGCTGTCTTCGGACATTTTTCTTGCAGCTAGAATCTGTTCTTTTAAGTTTTCTGGCAATAGTTCACCTGTTAATTATTAATGGAATGGTGCTAAAAAAAGTTGGTTCTTTCAATGTGTATCACTAATTAAGCACTAAATATCTACTAATGCGAAACTATAGTTATAAAGTAAACATATGTATGAATTACATAGTTATGTTGTGGTACTTATCTTTCAGAAAGTTGTGTCTTTATAAAGGATACCTCTCCCGGAACATTCCTCCGATATCTATCAAAAAGTATGGTCTGGAACCCATTCTCGTGATCTC
>JAJZOK010000097.1:1250-30387 GCA_021811525.1 Thermoplasmata archaeon
TTAATATTATTTCCACAAATGGAAATACGTACACCCTGAACGGGAAAGTATATGGTTCCATCAATATAATGCGCAACAATACGGTCTTCAATGGCCAGAATAATCAGGTAACAAATGACAGTAAAGCCAACTATGCGTCCCTGCAAATTACTGATGCCAATAATGTCTCACTTGAGAATATTAATATTAACACAGCCCACCAGCCTGGAGTCTTTGTAAACCAATCTTCCTTCGATAAATTATCATCACTGAATGTTACATCCGCGATTTTTGCATTAATACTGGGTGCAAACACCAGCCATATTTCTGTTACTGGAAGTGTCTTTTCCTTAAATACATCAGTTATTGCCAATTCTTTCGATACCAACACTATTGCAACTGGATGGCTCCCTTCAACCAATGGTCACTCTTTTGTGGCGGGCTCTCAAGATATTGTATTTGCAAATGACACATTAACCAATTATGCATTTTCATCTTATGGTCAGGAAGCCCTGATTAACTCTGCCAATAATATATTTGAAAATATAACATTCAAGGGAATTACTGCTTATGGGATGGGATTAACTAGCAATAATACCACCATTAAGGACAGTCAATTTAACGGCTACTTCCAGTATGGAATTGTGATGAACCCGGCTTTTTATGGGCAACTTTCAGGCATTAATCTTACCAACAATACATTCAACCTCAGTTCTAGCTATTTCAGCAATGGAAATCCTATTGAGGCAATAGATGCACTCTCAACCAATTTAAAACTCAATGGAAATAAGTTGGACATTGGCAATGCCCCATCTGGAAGTTCTGGAACCATCTACATTGGAATTATAGAGGGCAATTCTAACCTCACAATGTACAATAACGCAATCACAATAAACAATACTGCCGACAGTATCTCTTATGGAATTTATGCATCTGAACAAGGTAACTTGAATATGGTGGGCAATAATGTCACCATGTCAAACACTGAATCTGACACAAGTTCGGCAGTTAATGTAACGGGTCAGAACCTAACAGCTCTTGACAACAGCATTTTTTACCAGAGCAATTCCCCTTCCATTACAGGGTATGGCTTCAACATAAATGGCGGCAATTTCACGGCAAACCAGAATAAAATTACCTCATCTGGGGCATCCATAACCGCCATTTCGGTATCAGGAACACATCGTGCGGCTATCGGCGCGAATGTTTTGTACCTTTCAGGATCCGCACAAATGACCGGTTTGTTGTTGAACTCCACTTCATCTCGATCAGACACAAACATAACTGGAAATTCCATCCACGAATCGGCTTCATCAGGCGTTTCAACCGGAATGTCATTCAACAGTGTGGAAAATGCCATGGTGTACAATAACACAGTAGCTCAGGCAGGTGCTAATACAGCTCATTACACAGGGGTTAATGCAGAGGGAATTTCTAATGCCACTATATCTGATAATTCACTCACTGGTCCTGGCATCAACCCAAACCCGGCCTTTGGGATTTACATGAAAAAAGCTCAAAACAGCACAGTTGGCAACAACACATTCGAGTATTACAACACGACACTGTATTCTCTCTCATCCGGCAATGTTACGTTTGTTGGCAATTATTTCAATGGTTCATTCAGGGCTTTCAACCTGACGTCCACAAATTATAGTAAGTTCTACCACAACGATTTCACGAATTACATGAAGGGCACATTCAATATTTCCGGCTCTTATCATGATACCTTCAGTACAGCCCTGCCGGTAGGTGGAAACTATTGGCGAACTTATACGGGAAGTGATGGAAACAATGATGGCATTGGGGATACTCCATTCACTGTCAATGGAACAATAGTTGATCAATATCCTCTGATGCACCCATGGAAAAGGCCACAGGTAACTTTCCAGGCACCTGCCGGAATCAAAGGAACAACTTGGAAGGTTACATTCAATGGGCAGACGATTCAGTCATCAAACAATTTGATTACATTCAACATCTTGAGTGGGGAGTACCTCAATTACAGTTACCAGTTTTACAACTCAACCCTATATTACTCAAATGACCTGAGCGGATCAGTTGCATACAATGGTTCAAGCGTTGGCATTGAAGTGCCATATCTCCATTATTCCTACATAACAGGGCAACTCAACCTTTCGAATTTCACAGTTTTTGTCAACGGAAAGCAGATCAATACAACAAATGGAAAATTCAATTTTACTGTGCCTGCGGGAAACTATACTGTTGTGATTAATGCAGTGGGTTATGAATCGTTTAATCACACATATACGCTCACTCCAGGAGAAACAATATACATCAACCCATCACTTGGCAAAGCTTCCATTAATGGACCCAATCAAACACTGGAATATGCGGCAGCAGTTATAGCAGTAGTTGCGGTATTGTCCGGGCTTATTATATATTTGAGAGGCAGGAGGAAACTCTAATCCCTACTATTTTTATTTTCTGAAATTCAAGAAGCCAAATATCGATTAAGAAAGTGATGCATCGTCCTCATCGCAATCATGTGGTAATTTATCTGTCCAACTTCTGACCCATGAGAAATGGCATCATATTACCACATTCTTACCATTCCCCGAATATTCAAATATCAAGGTTTGGGCAATTGGACAACATAACGGTAAACAGCCCACACCACATTGGAATCCTGAAACTGGCCTCAGAATGTATTGTAGTACGATGGCAATGAAGATCAGGCATTCTGCTCCATCAGGTTGCAACGTCGCTGGAGTTAAATTTCGGGGAGTTTCTTCAGGAAACGTGTCTACAAGCAGGGTTCTCAAAGAGTGCATGGAAAACTCTCGGTTTAGAAATTTACAAATTTGCAGCAATGATATTTGAGTCTAACTATATGAACAATCTGAATTTCTTGATTTTAGCAATTTCCGGATAATCTAGATTATCAATTAAGAGGAATTGATTGATAAATACGCATTTTGCACATTATGCCAAAATGAAAAAATTATTCGTTCAAGTTCTTAGACAAGGTCATATTTAGACTACAATTGCGTTTTGGTGAAAATAAGAACCCTAATTGTTCTCATTGTTACCACCTTGATGATCTTTTCAGGACTGACAATTCTTGCAGACACCAATTCCTCGTCAGGAAATGCTAAAGCCGATCTTTTGCCAATGATGCCTGTTCCAAGCTATAATTTAACGTTTGTTGCAAATGGGTTGACACATCTCTTCAATGGTTCAGACAGCTGGTTCGTGGATTATTTCACTGCATCAGGTTCTGGCGGTATATTCCCATTATATCCCACGTCAAACAGTGTATCAACTACAGTACCTGCCGGAACGTATAATTACCAGGCAAATGACTATTTCCAGTCTCTTTACAATAGCTACAGTTCTCCCATTATTACAGTGGACTCAAATACAGTTGTCTATGTGAATTTCACAGCACCACAGTCAATCAGTTTCCATGAGCAGGGACTGAACTCCACTTACAAATGGGGTGTGTATATGAGTGGTAATTCACCGGTATATACCTCTGCCAACAACGAATCAGGCGGCACCCCTATCAAATATTACGCCATTGGGGGAAACTACCAGTACACTTGGTTCGAATCGCAGAATGGGATTAACACTACCCTTGGCAGTTCCGACACATTTGTTGGCACTGCAAACCTTTCCCTTTCGTTGCCCATATCATCCTTTAGCGATGTCACATTCCATGAGAATAACCTCCCCTCTGGCACAATGTGGTTCATGAAACAAGTCTCTGGACCAAATTCCAATGGTTCTTTTGTTCAAAGTTCCAGCAGTTCCATTACAATGAGGGTGATGAATGGCCTTAACACATTTATAGCAGGCTATATGCTTGATAGCTTCAGGATCAACCTTTCCTATGTAACTGTGAGCGCTGGATCAGTAAGTGATGTCCAGGTCGATTTCCCAAATCTTTATTCGGTTGCCTTAAGTTCTGCAAACCTTCCAGCCAGTACCTATTACTATGACTGGGGGGTTAGGGGTTACTTTTCTTATGGGCCCTTCCATGATACTTTCATATTAACAAACAACAGCGCCCCCACAATAAATGCGCTTCTTCCAGAAACTACCCTCATAGAGGAGCCCCTTATAGATCTGAACTTCAATGCTGGCGGATCTATATCCGGATACACGGTTTTCTCTGGCCAGACCTACCTGGCAGTGTCGTCAAAGGCAGGCCAGACCCAAACAATCCATTTCGGTACTCTATATCCTGTGACACTTAATTTCCCTGGAATGCCCTCCTCGGATTACCTTGTTCTTAGTTCAAATACTGGAAACATAACTTCATTTGAGTATTCGAGGGTCACCCCGAGCGCTACATTCCGTGCTCCTAACGGAACCTTTTCCTTCACTTACAGCGTAGGAACCACTTATCCTAGCTTCAGTGTTCAGAATGTTCCATTCAATTTCACTGTGGAAGGTTCCAGTACTACGTTGAATTTCCAGCTCTACAGCGTTAATTTTACCAATGCCTATGGGCCAAGTGGCTTCACAGTTTCAGTGGGAAATCCCGAATCACAATTGTCTGAATACCCCAATTATTTTACAAATTCTGCAGGCCCGGGCCAGGCAGTAAATTCCTTGCTGATAAACGGTTCCTATTCCTATATTCTATTTTCCAACAACAGCGGTCCCAGCAATCTCTATGGATTTGATTATCTTGGGCAGTTAAACGTGTCAGGCGCAAACCAGACAATTATAGGGCAAATACCGACCTCGTACTTTAACACAACATTTGACGCTTCTGGCCTGCCGACTGGGACTAATTTCCAGATTCAATTGGGTAAAATTGGCGGAAACCTCTCATTTCATAACGATCTTAGCCTTTCAGTGGGGAGCGATTCATACATCTACCTACCCGCAGGGGAATACAGCGTAGACACTATAAATGCAAATTACCATGGAACGCAGTATTTTAGCAATAGTACTTATTTCAACGTAACTGGTACAACAGCCGTCCACCTGACTTTGTCTGTCAATGCTTATTTGACTGTAACTGAAAAAGGTCTGCCTCCCGGCACCACATGGAGCATGGTTTTCAATGGCAATCTTTACAGCACGAGCAGATCAGCCATGGTGGTTTCGGGAAATGCGAGCCAGATGTTGAATTTCTCAATAAACCCTGTCGGGAGTTACTACCCGGATCCAGTATCTGGAAGCATTACCTCTGAATTCGGGGGATTCTTTTTCGAGAAAGGTACGGTTAATTCTGTACTTCCAGTAGTATTTACCCCAAAGCCATTGTCTGGGGTACCAATATCTGCTTCAACCCTCAATGTCTCCAGCATGCTGCTCGGCCAGGGTTCACAGTTCAGTCTACCATCAACTGCAAGTACAGATACAATTAATGTGGATCCATCAAATGGCCTGGCATATATAACTTACACTACGGAGTCAAACCAGAATGGACCTGGCCTGATTGTATTCAATTCTTCCAGTTATTCTGTGGTCTCACATCTTGATTTTGGTTCTGGGGGAACGCCTTTCTATAGCACATTAGATCAGGCAAATGGCATGCTGTATATTGCTTTGAGTGTGTCCGCCAACAATGGGCCATTCTACTACATTGCTTCACTGAATACTGCCAACTATGAAATGCAGGTCACCCCTGTCAACATATCACAACTCACTACCCTTGCAATCGATCAGAAAACAAACATGCTCTATGCTGCGAACCCAAATGCGGTGTATGAAATTGACCCTGCAACCATGTCCATTACAGGCACCATATTTATGAACTCCACTTATTCATCATACAGCGATGGTGGGGGTCTGGACCTGCAGTATTCCCAACAGACAGGGCTGTTCTATGCTACTGGTTACATCCCTGACGGTGTTGTGGCCATAAATCCATCAACCAACTCCATCTCAGCAAATTACACTTTTCCTATAGAAACAAATCCTCTGTATTCATATGTGGGGGGTTCCACGATGGACCAACAGAGAGGAATTCTCTACTACACCCTGCAGCAGTACTATAGCTCCACAGGATTATACCTCTCAAGCCTCATAGGATTCAACACTCAGACCGGCAAATTCCAGGTGAACCTAGGATTGGGGCAGGGGTATGCTGCAAATATCGCATTCGGTTCTTCAAACGGGTTTGTATATATTCCATTGCAGCTCATTTATGACTACAGCAATCCACTATCTAATCTTGAACTGGGTCAGCTGGTTATCTATGATCCAGCGACTGGTTTGCTTGCCAACACTACTGAACTTGCAATGGATCCTTATGCAATCGCCTTTAATCCTTCAAATGGCAATGTGCTGGTGGGGAATTACTATTCAGGTTCAGTCACCATATTTGGCCATAGCTCATACGGATATATTGTTGGAACAGTGAACGATCAGGCAGCGGTGGTTTCAATCAACGGGATAACAGTGCCCGTTGTGGACGGCCATTATGCTGCGTCAGTTGCTGCCGGGAATTACTACGTGAGTGCATTTGCAAATGGTTATGCTCCTGTCGTTCAGAATGTGACTGTAAAAGCATTTTCAATGTCCAGTGTTAACCTGACACTGAACAATGCAGAAACAACCTATGAAGTATCAGGAAGGGTCTCTCCTGCGGGTGCGTCCGTGATGTTCAATGGCATTTCCGCGTCGGTTAACTCCACCGGATTCTTCAAGATATTCTTGGCCCCAGGAGAATATACAGTTTCAGACTATCTGGAAGGTTATTTCCCCGCCTCTCAGTCAGTAGCAATCAACGGCAACACCGAACTAAACCTTACGCTCATCAAGGAGCCGAAGCCACTGTCGGTTGTTAATAGCAACAATGTCAGTGCAATTGGCTTCAACGTCACCGTCTCCACGATCAAATCAAGCGGGAATGGGTCAGTTTATGTCCAGTTCAATGCAACTACAAACGGCACACTGACAGTATCAATCCCGTTCTCTGACCTTGCCAATACAAATATCTCAGATGTCATTCACAGCAGAGTATACATCAATGGTGTGCAGTACAGTGATTTCTCCATAATAATCAGTTCCAACTATACTGTCATACTCAAGGTTATGGGCCTGAAAGGAGATCCAACGCTTGTTTGGGCATACAGCCCAAGTTATGTTGCTCCACTGGCAAATGCTTCTGGCTACCCGATAATTTACATTGTTGGGGCAATAGCTGCAGTAATTGTTGTTCTGGGGGCTTTAGGTATATATATAGCAAGAAAGAAAAAGCGGAACTAGTGAGTAACAAATTTAACATTTCTCCATCTTTCCCATCTTTTATTGCAACATTTTACTCTAAGGCCCGACACCTGACAGCATTATTGGGAATCAGCAAAATGGCATCCTGGGAAATCAGGAAAAAATTTAAAATCCTGTAAAAAAAAATTGGTTTCTGGATTTATATTAATCTTCTAATGTTTTGATTTTTTCCCATGAAATCGCTTTGTTGTCTTCTCTAATACAAATGCTGCAAGCTTTTCAGCACTATTCAAGGCTCTTGCCTTTGTTCCAAGGTTAATAATTAAAGCACCGTGGCTTGAAACTTTGAGATTTTTACCTTTTTTGGAGAGACTCCTCGATATTTTTGTAATCTTTTCCAAAAAATTTAGATTAATTGGGGGTAGAATTACTTTGAGAGCATCAATATCCAAGATGTCCAGTTCTGGGTCAGAACCTTTGCTGCTTATGGAAAGAATGCTATGGCCGTTTCTCGCAATAATTAGCTCTCCGCCTATTACGCACCAAGACAGATTGATCAGCAGATTGTTCAGATCGTCCTCAATCATGAAGTGGCCTGACTTCTATGCTGATCTTCCCGTTCAAGGTAATTTTTGTTTTAATAGAATCTATCCCAAGTTGCAGGTTGTCAAATAATAGATCTGTTGAACTCTTTGTGTTTCCCACTGCTTTGAGAACACTCTCTATGATTGTTTCTTCTTTATTTTCTGCCATGAAACCAAATTCACATACTCATAGATGATGTTTGCTGAAGCCCAGTAAATGGGTCTTAGAACTAAATGATAGGTGATAAAAATGGATCCTATAATCAAACTCCATATCTTTTGAACTTCGATAAAATCTACTTGAGGAGTAGAAAAAAAGAAGGTGAAATAGAAAAATTACCTGCCTTTCACCGGTTCTGTCCGCTTTATCGTCACTGGAAAGTATAGTATTGCCATCAGAACTGAGGCCCCAAACATCAGGGCCATTGCACTCATAGGTAGAAGAAAAGTGAACTGACCAGCATTAAAGCTCATAGAACTGACAATGTGTGAATTGAATATTCCTTCATAGGTGAAGAACTGCCCAGTGGATGTTATAGAGATCAATGAAATTGCAGTGCCCAACAGAAAGAGCACAAGAGACAGCATTGCTCCTGCACCTCTCCATCTGGGAAGGGCGGATACTGCAATCAGTGAAGGCCCAAGGAACATGGTTACAAAGGCCATCGAAAGCATGAACGCGCTCATGAACTCATATAACAATTGTGCAGAGTGCGGATTTGTTTGAACAGATGAAACCCCCATCAACATGAAGCTGATGTTGGGCACAGCGTATAGCACAATTGAGAGTAGTGAAAGAACTGTTCCCAGTACTAGCAAGTGTTTCTCAGTGGCATATCTCTTCCTGTAGTGAGTCAGCATTCCCACGCTTCCCAGTACCAGAAGAACAAGGCTTCCAAGCAGTACATATGGCAGGTATGGCACTGCGTGGAGCTCAAGCTCCTGGTACCATGGAATGTTCCCGTTCAACAGGACAGGCCGTGAACTGATGTACCTGGTAGCCAGCTCTATAAGGGTAAAGAACGCAAGAGCAAGGTAAGATAGAAAGATCAGGCCTGCTGGAATAGAAACTGAACGGCTCACTTTTGACTTCATCATTCCTTTTTCCGTTTTTACTGATATTTCCATGGTTTATTTTCATCTAAATTGGACCTTATAGAAATTGGCTAGTATTAAAATAACAAACAGGAAGAGCCCCTGTTCAAAAAAAGTGAACATGTTTCAGGCAAGGATATTTTCAAGGCCTTAAAAGGAGATGCCAAGGTTTTTTGTTGCCCCTTTGTTACAGTTTTTTGCAATCTAATATTCATTTCCAGCTTGTTGTTTCTTTTTGCCACACACACATTCTAATATACTCAACTTTGTTAAAAAATATGATGAGCATTGGGCGGGATTTGGGGTCTGTTATGCTAACTCCTTCAGAAAGAAACCTTAGCTCCGAACCAAGGAGTAGCCAAGCCATGCAATTTTCCTCCGGGAAATCTCATGGGGCCGTTGTGTCCATGCACTCACCAAGCCCGTACCAATGCCATCTACGATCAGAATTCGAAAAAAGACTGAACAACAGGAATTGGAGTAGCAAATGAAAGCAATTGGATTAAATATGAACTACAGGTTTCAAAAAGAGAACGAGCTAAGTGTGGATGCTTTAAATTCACCATACGGAGACTTCCTGAAGTTTCTCCTGAAGTTGGGTCTTAGTGTGGAACAAGCCAACATTTATCTGGCCCTCATGAAACATGGGAGCAGGAAAGCCTCAGAAGTAGCGGAACTGCTTGGACTGGACCGGGGGCGTTGCTATAAGCTTCTGACCAAGCTGCAGTCTGACGGAATCCTTGAAATTGTAGGAACATCACCACTGAGATTTGATGTTGCCCCAATTGAAAAGATAATATCTGACAAGATCAGAAGCCAGAGGGAGTATCTCTCAGACGTGGAAAGCCAGGCTCCTGAGGTCATACATCAGTTTGAGAAACTATTTGTGTCAAGGCTTATAGATCCTGAAAGAGAGTTAACTGAGAAATTTAAGTTCAGTTTTGTTGAAGGAATGGACCGCGCAGCTGAATCCATAAGGTCAGTTGCCGCGGAAGCAAAGGTTTCCATTGACTTCTCCGCAGATTGGACCGTGGCCATCCCTTTTCAGAGCAGAGGGATCATAGACCTGATGGTTCAGAAGTCCAAGGATGGTGTTCCAATCAGGGCCATTACGAACAGGAACGAGAGAATCAGGGGTATAGTAAAGGATAGCGTTCCTTTCATTTCCATTAAGACAGTGAATCTGACATCCATTCCGAATTTCATAGTAGCAGACAGCCAGTATGTCTACATCTTAATAGAACAGGAGAATTCTGATCTCCTGAGCGAGTCCAGGAGGAAGATCATAGGTTTCACCATCTATTCGCAAGTGTTCGGAAGAGACATGGAAATGCTTTTTGAATACTTGTGGCAAAAGACCCCAAACACATCTCAGGTGTGACCCTACCTTATACATGTTTCACATTAATTCTAAAAGTTGATTGTGGAAATTCAAGAGATGCCCAGTCAACGTCATAAATTGTTGCTTTCTCCCCTTCATGTTTCGTGATAAATAAATCAATTGCAACAAACGCCGGATTTATATTGCTATTTATTGAGTTTTTTACATAACAGCCCATCTTTGCTGTATAGAAGCTCTGGGCAATTAACACAAATATGCCCCTCTAATTATTTATATCTTCCAATGCCAAATTCAGGTCATCCCTCACTTTTCTTTTCGCTTTTCTCTCAGTAAGAAGGTGGTGAAAGACAACGCCCCATACAAAAGTGGCCAAAGGCAAAACAAGCAAAGCAAAACTTGATGCACCCTCAGAAAGAGCAAGATTCCATACTTGGAAAGTATCATACTCAAGAGGGCCAATCAATGGTATAAGATAATTGCCCGGTATGGAGCCAAGATAGCCTATATTTGGAAATACCAGATTTCCAAGGCGTATGCTAACAGTGTAAGCTATAATGTCGAAAAGAATAGTGGAAAATACATATGAGAGAATAGAGCCAAGTCCATCCTTCTTTTCTGCTCTTCTTTTACTCATCTGAATCTCTACCGAAAATTTCCTACAAAAAAGTTTAGGTGTGTTTTTTATCACAACAGAGCGTTGGGCCAAACCCACGCTATGTCTGGGCTATAAAATGAACTTCAAAAAATCATTATATAGCAAGCAAAATAAACTGCACTCCAGCTTTCTTTTGTAATTCCCCCATTCCGGCGTTATAAAGATATGTGTATATCTTGAGACACACATTTATTGTGTATGTCAGAAGTCGCATACAAAATATTGTATGGCCTATAAAAAACATTGCCTCATCAGAAATGTTCACGCAACCCATTATGAAAGCGATTGAAAATAACTATTCAGGAGGACAAATAAATGAATCGAAAAATAATGCTGTTGATGGCGGTCGTCGCCGCGATAGCCATACCATCAGTTGCGATGGCAGAAGTTGTAGTAAGTACTTCAGCTTCTGTAACCACTTCGTCCACCGCAACCAGCGTGGTAACTATCACAACGGCAGAAAACTACCCTCAAGCAAACGCAGCCGGCTATTTGACCCTGGCCACATCAAGCAGTGGAGTGGCTGAGATTGAGCTCAATGCTCTCGCATCGGGCGGAACAATCTACATGGCAAATGTTCTTGAACTGTTGCCAACAGCCTCAGGAACTGTGCAGCTGTCAGTGAACATACCTACAGGAGTAACAATGGTACTGTCCACAACCACGCAGTCTATCGTTGCAACATCCAGTGGGTTTGCCATTGCCGATGCAACTGGTGCAATTACTGGATCGATCTCCTCAGCTGGAGTTCTCACAGGAGCACTTGACATAGTAGGCAGCGGATCAGCACAGTCCGTGTCATCCTTTACGGTGACAGCAGCTACACCAGTGATGGTCGGGTTCGTCCTTGACTCAGGCATTGGAGCCGGAACTGGGGCCATTGGGGTTGGATACACATCTTAATGATGTGTACCATCTCTCTTTTTTTATTAAAGGAGCTGTGATTTTATGTTATTTGCCATAAAGGAAAGGAAAAAGCGTGCATTCGCATACTTTATCCTCGCATTTTTGGCAGTAACGATTATTTTGCCTAATTCAGCTAATGGAGAAATTCAGGTTAACAGCCTTGCAAAAGTATCAGTGAATTCGTCGCTCACAGCACCTGCCGTTCAGATTCAGGGGTCAGGTTATGCCTCATCCGCGGGTTATATCAGTTTCTCGGGAATAGGCACAACAAACCTAGCCCTGAGTTTGAGTTCAACGCTACTTACGGTGGACCTGCTAAATATCATAGAAATAATGCCATCACAATCAGGAACAATATTCTTTGAATACAACCTGCCGGTGGGTGTTACCATGTACCTGAACTCAGTGGTCATCAGTGCGCTCATAGTAACTCTCACCCTGTCAGGAACCGCAATGCCCGGCACAGGATCTTTGAGCACGTACGGAGGGGTGCACGTCACGAGCGGTACACCACTCTACCTTTCATTCGTAATGAATGGAAATGCAGCCGCCACAGGATACGTTAATCTCGATTTTTCACCAGATTGAAATAAACTTTACTCCATTTTCTCTTTTTGAATCCTGGACTCTAACTTTCAATTAAGAAATTTACATTTTCAAGAAACTTCCAATGCAAATATTATAAGTTTACGGGTCGCGCCATCTGGACCTTTTCAATGCTATATAGCTGAATATAATGGTTATCGCAACTAATATGGTCCAGTATTCTCCCGTTTGGACCAGTGTCAAAGTGGCAAAACCCGCCTGACTCTGTGCAATCTGTGCGGCATATGTTGTAGGTGAAATATACGCGAGGTACCTGTAAGGTAGTGGTATGTATGATATTGGATAATAAACAGGAGGAATCGTGGTCAGGATGGGCGCAAGGATACCTGAAAAAGCCCATGTTTGAATAATGTCTGTCGAAATAGTGGAGAGGAAAAATCCAAGTGACACAGCGAACGTGAAAATTGTTGCCATATCAAAGAAAAGAACTATAGCACCGGCAAGGGAAAGATGCACAAACAGTATGTTGAAAATAATGAGCAGGCTGATAGTGGGAATGGAGTATACAATCTGAGAAAGAGCCATTCCAAGAATATATGTTCCGGGACCTGTCGGTGAACTGACAACCATATCCTGGAGCCTCATGTCATTCTTCAGGTGAGACAGGTCACCCTGCATTGCTGTACCACTAGTAACCATGTTCATGATGAGGGCACCTTCGGCTGCAACTGGGAGGAGAGTGCCATGGCTGGCAAAGGTAACCACTGCCAAAAGTGAAAGTGGGGCAAGCAAGGTATTGATCAATGTGACAGGATAATTTACCATTGCATAGAGAGAATTTACTAAAATGGAGGCATATACCTGGCTTCCTTGGTTCCTGTTCATCTCTTTGCACCCCCGTAGACTACGTTTTCAAAGATTGTATTCAAAGAAACCTCCTGCACAGTGAATTTAATCTTCCGGGAAATGAGAGAGTTGATTATGCCATATACTTCAGATTCATGAGTGTAAATTTGTGTTACTCCTTCCGGCAGGTGTACAAAATCTCCTTTCTCTAGATCGATTTCAAAATCTTTTGAATAAACCTTGATGTTGTATGGGTATCTCATTACTTTCCTCAATTCCTGCATGGTGCCAAATGCAGCAAGTTTACCACGGTTCAGCATACCGATCATGTCTGCGAGTTCTTCAGCTTCTTCCAGATAGTGAGTGGTGAGTACAATGGTTCTTTCCTTCTTCATGGAGGTGAAGAGTGACCAGAGTTCCTTCCTAGAAAGGTAATCTAGGCCAGTTGATGGTTCATCAAGGAATATCAGTTCTGCCTCAGATGAAAGGACGGTTGCAACCAGTACCTTCCTCTTCTGCCCTCCTGATAAATTACGGTTCTTCTGGCCTTCGAGCTTTTCCATACCAAGCTTCCTTAAGGTATCCAATGCAATCTGCCGGGCATTTGAGTGGGTATATCCTCTGTACATCAGGTATGAAGTAATTGTCTGGGCTGGAGTCATCCACGGAACAGCTCTGGCCTCCTGAGGGACGGCTGCCACCAATTCCCTGATTTGTTTAGCCTGTGAGACAACATCCAATCCATTAATTAAGGCATTTCCAGAACTTGGCGTCAATTGAGTGGAGAGTATTCTGACCAGGGTGGTCTTCCCTGCTCCATTCTCTCCAATGAGCGAGAATATGCCATTATGGTTAAGATTGAACGAAACATCGGTCAGCGCGACATTCCCGCCATGGTAGGTCTTAGAAATACCTGAAACTTCTATGTGCGTAGTTTTGTATTGAATGCACGTATAAAAAAGAGGACACTTCGTCTGTCAGGTAGAGAAATTCCACAAAAGGAGTTCAAATTAACTGACTGAGAAGTATCGATATCAGAAAATACAGGATAAGTGGCCTCTTATTTGATTTCAATCCAATCGATAATTTGGTAAAGGGCATAATCAAAATCAGGCAATTCTTCATGTACAATAGGCTTTAGCTCCCTATAATACAGCTTTTCTCTCTGCTTGAGTTTCAATTTGAAAGCATCTGTGTCAACCTTCATATGGTAGAAATCTAGTTTCCTTTTGATCAGACGCTCATTGTATTCCATATCCTTCTTACTTATCACGAAATTCAAATCAAATATATCTCTACCATTTTCTCTGGTCAAGATGCCCCTCACTTTTTCTGAAGCCACTTCATCTTAGTTCATTCCCGAGATATTTTTCACAGGGATATCATATTGGGGAAAATCAAGCTTTAACGGCAACTTTTTTAAGAGAACCTCCTCTCTTTTGCTTAGTTCAAGGTATATTGTCGAACTGTCCGTTTCTGATGTATGCAGTGGGCATCTATCAGGTATCCCTCTGAATTCCCGCGAGAGTCATTTTTGAGAACCTTAAGTTCATTTGTGAAATCATAAATTCGGAGTTCTCTGGAAACATGTTCGAATAAGTTACCTTTTATTGCGCCGGATAGTATAAAGCCAGGGTCCTCTGAAAATCTACTCAGACCATTAAAAAACCAAAGGTGGGTACCGCCTTTGAACACAATAGGGATCTCAAAGAGTATAGATAACAACAGGCATTGCAGGTAATGCTTCTCCAATTGCCAGGTCCTTAAGCCTCTCAGTTTAGAAAGTTACCTGATTCTCTCAGCCCTTAAGGGCCTATTACCTCCAGTAGCTTTTTGCTAACATTCCCCTTAAATCTTATAAGTTGGGACGCCAAGTTTCTGTATCCATTCGGACTGCCAAAATCGTTCATATCCGATTCAGAAAATATGTTGAGGTAATACCCATCGAGGAATGCTTTTTCTGGTGTTTCAAAGAAACAATAGCTTCCTTTAATGTTATGCCTCTCGAAACCAAACATTAAACCTGAGGGTATTTTATGGAATTTATTGGTGTTACAGATTGAACGTTCTTCGGAACCTGCTGAATCACTTGGTGAAATAACAAAGCTGAGTGCAGTGAAATATAGGATGGTTCGACGAATTGTGAAGCAATTATTAGATCGTCTTCCGAGAAAGATACCTTTCCCTTTAGCAAACGCTTAGCAAGCCCCTACTTTACACTACCGTTCAAATATACTGCAGATACTGCCTGATCCTTGTTATTCAAATTTGCAAGCTGAATAGTATCATAAACCATTTTTCCAGATTTCAGAGCCAAGTCACGGATCTTGTAAAGGGAAAGTTCTTTAATTGTCATCGCCCCTAAATAACTATATTGTTAAAATGAAATGGTAGTAGAAATTATAAAACTTAGAGCTTGGTTCAACTTACCCGCCAATGCTCATGAGATGTTTAATTGTAAAAGACGCATATTTGATATATATATAAGTTCGATAGTACCCCGAATTTTGTTTATCATTGGATATTTTCAAGGGTTTTCTTGATTTACCGACTGTAAAATGGATATAAATATGAAAAATTGCTCCAAATATCGGTTTGGTCTGTTGAAGAATCTTTGTTCAGACAATCCGGAACTTTGGCAATGTGCCATTTAAGAGGACATTAGTTACATTCTCAACACATATTGTATCGATGTGAAGAAATGAGTTCTCAGAAAAGGCTGCGATATGAGGGGTGGCTATAACATCGCTCCTTGAAAGCAACAGGTTGTGTTCCGGAGGTTCCTCGCTGAATACGTCAGTGGCAACTTGGCGAAGTATACCATTATCTAAAGCAGAAACTATGTCGGCATCGTTCAGTACTTCACCTCTTGAAGTATTTACCAGAAAACTTCCCCTCTTCATTAGTGACAGCCTGCTCGTATTTACCAGCCCCATTGTTTCATGGGTCTTTGGCAGATGCACCGATACAACATCACTTTCCCTAAATAGAGTGTCCAAGTCCACCTTCCTGTACCTGCTGTCATTCACGTATGGATCACAATAAATTACATGGGCACCCATTGCTTTAAGAATCCTGGCTGTGGTGCCACCTATATTCCCCAAACCAAGTATTCCAACAGTGGAATTTGCAAGGTCCCTTCCAACGAAAGCTTCCCTTTCCCAGGACTTGTTCTGCAGGGATATGTGGGAAGCGGTTATGTTCCTGATGACGTCAAGGATGAGGCCTACCGCGAATTCCGCTACAGCCAGGTGCTCCTCTGGCACCGGTGTGTTTGTTACCAGAATCCCTCTTTCCCTGCAGGAAGGCAGATCAATTTTATCGTATCCAATACCCCTGCGGGCGATTATCTTGAGGTTGGAAGCCTTCCGAATAACTGAAGGGGTAAAAGCGTCAAGTCCCGCTATAACTGCATCATACTGGCTTATGGTTTCGACGAGTTCGCTCTCTGTAAACCATGTTTTCTTTGTGTTCTGAGTTACCTCAAAATTCTTCATCAGGCCATCCAGGCAGGACTTTGTGAACCAGGGCGCCGTTATTAGGACTTTCTTAAATGGTATCACCATCCGGGAGTACCCTTTTTACTTCCTGTGAAAGTGACTGCTTCTCTTCTTCTCCAAGCGGAAAGATCGGCGGCCTCGGTTCTCCTGCAGAGTATGAATGGAGTATCTCCACCATGGAGTAATTTGCACTCCATTGGCCGAAATTCTTGACGACGTTGGTAATTTGCTGGACAAGTTTCTGGCCCCTGATGCCTGTTTCGTCATTATAATGGTCCACAAGAGTTCTAAGTATGCCCGGGATGTAATTCCCGCTGCCTCCCACTGCCCCGTCCAGCCCGGATCTTAAAGCTGGAAGTATGAGCGTGTCAGGCCCGCAGAAAACCTTGAAGTCTGAGCCTGCGTTCCACTTGATTTCAAGCATGTGATTAATGTCCTGAACAGTGTCCTTTATACCAATGACATTTGCGCCTGCTTTGATGATCTTCTTAACCAGAGAAGCAGTTATGTCATAACCTGTGGTCAGCGGGAAATTGTACAGATAGGTTGGATATACATCTGAGATCGCCTTAAAATATCTGATGAGCCAGTTTTCAGGGAGCCGGGGGTAATAATAGGGTGGGAGAGACGCGATTGCATGCACATTCATTTTTGATGCTTCCTTTGCAAGTGTGATCGACTCCTCAAGGTTCAGGCCGCCAACCTGGACTATGACCTTGTCTGGAATGTCCTGGAAGGCATCTAGGATCTGTAGCCTTTCGTTCAGGTTCAGGGATGGTCCGAGGCCTGTGGAACCGTTAAGGAAAACTAAGTCTATGCCTTTCTTAAGGAGGTAATCAGAGTGCCTTCTCATTTTGTTAACAGAAAGCCTTCCATTTTCGAAAGGAGTCATAACTGGAACAATGAGTTCATGCATTGAATATCACCGGCTTATCAGAAGTAACCTTACCGAAGGATAAAACTGTGTTTACTTCCTGTTCTTCGCGGAATATTATGTCTACGCTGTCAAGTTCTGTGTATCCCTGTTCTGTGAAGGGCGCATCATGCCCGGGAATGATGAGATCTGGCTTGAGCGATTTTATCTTATTGACGCTTTCCCTAGCAATTGATTCATTGTAAAATGCAAAATCAGGCATTCCCCTGCGGTATGCCCTGAGGTTCGGGATAGCATCACCGGTCATCATGACATGACTTTTGTAGTCTCTGGCAGATACTGCAATGTGTCCCGGAGTGTGTCCAGGCGTGTACACAATGGAGACATTTGGTGTGATCATGAAACCATCCCGGACAGTTTTAATGTCAAGAGTGGAAAGATAACTCTTGAATGAGGGTGTGATTCCGTCTGGAATGCCAGACAATGTGCCTTTTTCCATTTCATCCATACCGACGATAATCTGAGCATTGGGAAAGAGGTCCACGTTGAAACAGTGGTCCCAGTTCAGATGTGTCAGCACTACAGTATCAATTTCATTCGATGAAACACCTGCCCTGCCGAGTTCTCTGAGCAATGGATCCCTAATGCCGAAGTGGCCCACGTCAACCAGTATTTTTTTGGAATCTTCCACAAGGACCACCCCAGCTGCACCCATGGTGCCGTAGGAGCTTCTGATGCCAGCTCCTTTGAGGATTCTTCTTATGTTCACTTCTTTACATCCCCATGATACTTGTATTCTTCACTGAAGTATTCGAGGTGCATCTTCTTGTAGGGATACTTAGTGAGCGCTTCCTCATTGACTTCGATTCCAAGACCAGGCTTGTTGCTCGGATAAATATACCCATTCTTCAGCGTGAAATATTCCTTTATAAGGTCATGCCTCACGGTATCAGCGTCAAGCCAGAATTCAAGTATCAGTGCATTTGGCATGGTTATGAGTGCATTGAGGGACGCAGCCGTTGCAACCGGCCCGTTTGGATTGTGCGGAGCTACAGTAACATAATTCACGTTAGCCATTGCGCCCACTTCAACCAGTGGCAGAATGCCGCCCATGTGGCAGACATCGGGCTGTATAATATCCGCAGACCTGTTTGCAAGGAGCTCCCAGAACCTGTTTCTGGATATGATCCTCTCTCCGGTGGCTATGGGCACAGGCGAATCTCTCCTAACTTCGCCCATGGAAAGGATATCCTCCTCTGGAACAGGTTCTTCAAACCAGAAAGGTTCGAACTCTTCTATTTCGGTGGCGATCTTTATCGCAGTTCTAGTGTTGAATCTTCCATGAGCCTCAATCATTAGATCAATGTCATCTCCAACACTGTCCCTAATTGCCTTTATCCTGCTCTTTGCTCCATCCAGCTGCTTTCTCGTGATGGTTGGCCCTGCTCCTCCAAATGGGTCGAATTTAAGTGCATAGAATCCTTTTTCAACAGTCTTTGCAGCTGCTTTCCCGAATTGATCCGGGCTGGCGTTCCCTGAGATAAATCCATTCCCGTAAACCTTGACTTTTTCAACAGCTTTACCCCCAAGCATGGCATAAACTGGCTTGTTGGCGGATTTGGCTGCGGCATCCCAGAGGGCCTGTTCAATGGCACTCTGTGCTGTGGACAGGATGGGGCCGTTCCTCCAGAAGAAATTCCTAACAAAGAAATTGGTAATCTCAGTGATTTCAAGTTCTCTCCCTATGAGAAATGGTTTCAAGTCGTTTACAGCTGATTCAATAGTCTTTTCAAAATCTCCAAGTGTACCTTCCCCATAGCCCACGATTCCGTCATCGGTAGTCACCTGGACTATCACAAAATTTCTCCACACGGCTGCTGCGTAGAACGTCTTGATATCCTTTATTTTCATAATTGGTACATACTTTCAAGATATTAAGGAATTTTGTATTCAAGATACCCTAAAATATATGTCAAAACTAAAGTTTAATATTCACAAGAATATAATGATATGATAGAAATGCCCGATAAGATTGCTGGAGGAAGAAATTCACAAGTGGCTAACAGAGACGTAATCAACCCTTCAACCGCAGAAGTGATCGGCAGTGTTCCCTTGATGACTCTGGAAGAAGTCAGGGAAAGCATAGATAGAGCACATGAGACTTTTCATTCATATTCAAAAATGCCAGCCAGCAAAAGACGAGGGTTGTTCAGGAAAGCCGCCCAGCTCATTGATGATGATCTGGAAAGGCTTGCACGGCTCATGTCCGCTGAAATAGGCAGACCGATCAAAAGTGCCAGGGGTGAAGTGAAAAGGGCAGGTTTCATTCTAGAGTCCTGTGCAAACGAGATTGAAAATATTTCAAAGGGATCTTTCGTGCCCCTCGATATCTATGAATATCCGGGCGGCAATGAAAACAGGTTCGCAATTACCGTCAGGGAACCAATTGGTGTGGTTGCATCCATTACCCCATTCAACTTCCCTGCTGTGAGCTTTGCACATAAGGTCGGTGCAGCACTTGCAGTGGGAAATACAGTTGTGCACAAGCCAACCATTTCAGCGCCCCTCACGCAGCTTGAAATTGCAAAGATCATGATTAAGAGTGGATTTCCCGAAGGGTCAATCAATATTCTAACTGGCAATTCCGGCATGATCGGAAAGGAGCTGACAGAGAATGGGAAGATACGCCTCATCACCTTTACAGGTTCTTCTAATGTGGGCCTTGAAATTGCTTCGAAAGCGATGCTCAGGGGAATCCGGGCAATAATGGAGCTTGGTGGGAGCGATGCTGAAATAATCTTGGATGATGCTGACCTTGAAAAGGCAGTAGATTCAGCAGTATTCGGCAGATATGATTATGCAGGGCAGTTCTGCAATTCCACTAAGAGGCTCATTGTAAGCCATAAGGTCGCGAGCAAAGTGGAAGCCCTGCTTACTGCGAGGATAAAGAAGCTCAATGTTGGCAATGCCAGTGAAGAATCCACCGATGTTGGCCCCCTTATTAATGAGGATGCAGTGGCAAAGATGCATGTCTTTGTCCAGGATTCCGTTTCAAGGGGAGGAAAACTTCTCTATCAGGGCGAAGTGCCGGAGAAGGGATCGTTCTTCCCTCCCACTCTTATCCAGACAGCAAGTGATGATACAAAGATACTGAAGGACGAAGTTTTTGGCCCGATCCTGCCGCTTCGAATATTCGATGATGATAAAGAGGCTGTCAAAATAGTCAACAGTTCATCATATGGCCTCAATGCATCCATCTACTCTTCTGATTTCTCCCGAGCATACAAAATGGCAAGGGCACTGGAGGTCGGCACAGTGGTAATAAATGATACCACAAGGCTGAGATGGGATAATCTTCCCTTTGGGGGCCCTAAGCTCAGTGGAATAGGGAGAGAGTCAGTTCATGATACTATGCTGGAAATGACTGAACCGAAAGTAATCAGCTACACATTGAAAAAGTAGAACACAATTACAGGAAATTGATAAAAATGACGCTGGAAGGCAAAACCATAATTATAACAGGCGGTACACATGGCATTGGCGAGGAAACAGCAATATTGTTCGCGTCAAGAGGGGCACATGTCGCCATAGTTGGGAGGGACGAGAAGAAAGCTTCTGAGATAGTGAAACAGTCAAAGGGCAGAATAGAGTTCCTCAAGTGTGACATGAGTGACCGGAGACAGTTGCTCGAGCTCTGCAAGATTATAGAATCAAGATTTGCCAAGGTGGATGTCCTCATAAACAATGCTTCCCGAAACTCGAGATTCAGTGTCCTGAACCTGGAGGTTGAAGAATGGGACAGAATGCTTGAACTGAACATGACATCCATTTTTCTCCTCACAAAGACAGTGGCATCAAAAATGGTCAAGAATGGCACCAAAGGGAAGATCATAAACATTGGGGCAGTGCAATCCTTCTTTCCGCTGGACTCATCCTTTTCATACTCAAGTGTAAAGGGAGCTTTGAGGGGAATGACAAAGAGCATGGCCGTCGACCTATCGCCGCATGGCATCCTTGTGACATTGGTGATGCCGGGCCCGATCTATGCCAAATCTGACAGTGATGAACCAAGCAAGGACCTCGATTTAAGGGCAGCTACCCTCGTAGGGAGGATGGGGCGAAAGTCTGAAGTTTCAGAATTGCTTGAATTCCTATCCTCCGACCGGAACACTTTCATGACAGGGAATGAGATCATCATCGACGGAGGAAGGACAATATCTAGAAAGCCGGATCCCTCCGAAATAAAGGAAGATGTGATCTGATATCTGAAGCAGTACCGCATTTCAGATTCCTTAGAACAGGGGCCACAACAAATCCATATCTAAGAAGAGTGTTAGGAACCTCCGTTCATGATGAACCTGTGTGCTGTTATATACTCAATCCTGCTTTGGGAACCTGCCTGAAAATAGAGCAAAAGCCCAGAAAAGAAATAACCCTTTACTGTAATTTAGAGGCACGAGTGCATGGAATATAACCTGCAGAATACCTTAGAGTGAGGTTGGTTTTCTGCACATTTACCGGGAAAAAAAGGAGCTAGATTAAAGTTGGACAAGAGTGAAGATGTAATTCTGAAAATACGTGACCTTACCCTTGGGTATAGTAGCGAAAAAGGCATGGTCATCGCCGTGGATGATGTTTCTCTGGACATCCCCAAAGGTAAGATATCCTCCATTGTGGGAGAATCAGGATCCGGCAAATCAACACTTGCCAATGCCATCATCGGTTTTATCAAGTATCCAGCCACTAAGATTTCAGGCAAAATAGAATTTGAAGGAGAAAATCTGCTTGAGCTGACAAGGCCAAAATTGAACAAGATAAGAATGAAGAAGATCTCGTTCGTCCCCCAGGCAGCAATGAATTCTTTGAATCCTGTAATGAAAATAGGGGATGAAATGCATGATATAATCGAAGCTCATGCCAAGGTGACCCCCGCCGAGGAGAAAGAAATGATCCAGCAAGCCCTAAGATTAGTGGATCTGCCAGATTATATTGTTAACTCTTATCAGAACCAGATAAGCGGCGGCATGAAGCAGAGAGTCATGATAGCAATCGCTACACTGCTAAATCCTGACATAATAATTCTGGACGAGCCAACTACAGGCCTGGATGTAATAGTCCAGAAGAATATTCTTGATTCCATCAAGCGCATAAACAGTGAGAGGGGGACTACCATCATCCTCATCACACACGATCTGCCTGTGGCGTTTTACGTTTCAGATTACTGTTCCATACTTTACTCCGGCAAGATTGTAGAGGAGGGGCTTAAGAGCAAACTGGTTGCAAACAAGCTTCACCCTTATACCGAACTTCTCATAGGAAGCATACCATCTGCAACAGACAGCAAGAAACGCCTTGTAACCATCAGGGGATCAGTTTCCCCGGTGTATGAGAAGCAGACAAAATGCACTTTTGCAAACAGGTGCCCGTATGCAATAGAAGCCTGCCATGAAATGAATTTAGGGGATTACGAAGTGGATGGAGAGTCGGTAAAGTGCTTCAGATACGACCAATCCCTCAAGGACCGTTTTGCCCCAAGCCTGCCTGAAATAGAGCCAGATCCTCTACCTTCCAGGACCGGGGTCATTGGCAAAATCTATTCAAGTGAAACGCACAGGGCTGAATTGCATGATGCTGTGATGAAGTTCATGATTGGAAGGGGGTCTACAAAGAAAGAACTTACGGCGGTGGACCATGTTAACATAAACATTGAGTCAGGCAAGATTTCAGCCGTAGTAGGTGCATCAGGCAGCGGAAAAACAACGGTCGGAAAGCTGTTTCTCTTTGATGAAATACCTACGAAGGGAAAGTACACGTTCAATGGAAAGGACGTAACCAAAGCCCCCGGAAAACAGGTGAAGGAATACAGGAGGCTAATCCAGATGATTTTCCAGGATCCTTTTTCCTCTCTCAGTCCAATACATAAAATAGGCTACCAGATTGAACGGCCCCTCATTATAAACAAAATAAGCACCCGTGAAAGTGTTCATAACGATGTCATTGCAATGCTCAACCTTGTCGGCCTTCGCCCTGCAGAGAATTTTGTGGAAAAGTTCCCCTATGAACTGTCAGGGGGGCAGAGGCAGAGAGTGTGTGTGGCCAAGGCACTATCAGTTGGAGCAAAGCTGCTTGTTGCTGACGAGCCTGTATCAATGCTGGATGCGTCAGTGCGTGCAGAAATCCTTAATCTGCTGGTAGACCTCAGAAGCGAGTTAAATCTCGGTATTCTGTATATAACGCATGATCTCTCAACGGTAAGATACGTTGCAGACGATGTATATGTGATGAACCAGGGAAAAATTGTGGAATATGGTGAAGGATCCGCGTTGTTCTCATCTCCCAGGGACGAATACACCCGGCTCCTCCTTGATTCCATTGTCTGATTTTTACGAAACCATTTCAGCTTTTTTATTTTTCTTCTCTTTCTTCCTGTTCTGCTTGTATACCCTGAGGCTTGGGTTGGCAATTGTGTCCAGTCCAAGGCTGATTAGCCCGAAGCCGACACCTATGATTGCTATGGTCAGCCCTGGAGGAATGAACCACCACCATTCACCCAAAAGGATGCCTGAATAGGTATTTGCAAAGTACAGGATAGAACCCAGGGAAATGATAGTTTCATTGCCCAGTCCAAGGAACAGCAGGCTAGTTTCAAGAAGGATTGCAATAATGAACAGGTTGGTGAACACATATCCAATATAGGAGAGGAGTGACGGGAAGATCTCCCTGAATATGATGCTGAAATCAGATTCTCCGGTATGCTTAATGAAGCGGATATAATCTCTTGATGCAAGTGACAGTGCCTGCGCCCTTATTGTCCTGGCACCGTATGCCCAGCCTGTTACAACTATCACTGCTACAAGTGATAGGATCCCCAGGTTGGCGTGTGATGCCTGCAGATCGGATGAAATGACAATTGCAAGGGGCAATCCGGGAATGAGAAGGAAGACATTTATGAAGAAGGATAAAACGTCATTCTTCAATCCCTTGTAGTATCCGCCAAAGAGCCCTATTACCACTGCGACCACCAATGCGAGTCCCGCGCCTAGGAATGAGATCTCAATGGTAGGCCAGATGCTCACAAGAAACTGCGACCATATGTCGTTTCCAAAGAAATTTGTCCCGAGGAAATGCGCACTTGAGGGAGGTGTATCACTTGCAAAGGTCCTGTAAGGATCATAAGGGTGAACAAAAAGCCCGACTATTGCGAAAATTACTACCCCTATAACAATGATAAGCCCTGACAGCAGGTATTTGTTCTGCAGCAACGCTTTTGCAGCAGCCTTGATATTCAATTTCTTCCTTCCGGAGGTATTTGCCCTGGAGAATTCTTCACTCATTGTGCTTAGATCCACTATATCACGCCTCCCTAATCCTTGGGTCTAGCCTGTAATACAGGAGATCCATAACATAATTGGCAACAAGGACTGAAATGATAATCAACAGGAAGGCAGTCTCAAGCACGGGAAAATCTTCATTTATAACTGCATTGTATATATCAAAGCCCAGGCCTGGGTATGAAAAAACCATTTCCACTAGTATACCGCCGCTGATTATGTTCCCAAGGCTCATTGCAAAACCGGTGAGATTTGGCAGTATGGCATTCTTCTTTGAGTAAGCTTCTATGGTAGTCCGCTTTAGTCCCGCGATTTCTGCATATTTCAGGTAATCCTCGTTCAGGGTGGTTATCGTGTTGTTCCTCATTCCCAGGTACCAGGTCCCGTACGAAGCAAGTATTAGAGTACCTAGAGGAAGAATGATATGTGTGATTGTGGAGACCAGATAGGCTCCAGATAGGTATTGCGCCCTTATATCAAAGGCTCCGGCCTCCGGGAATATATGGTACTGAATGGCAAAAAGGAAGAGGAATATGAGGGCCATCCAGAAATACGGGAAAGAGTAAAGGAACATGGATATGACCGAAGTAACCGCATCACGCGCACTTCCTCTCTTATGTGCTGCCCTGAGGCCAAGAGAATTCCCCAGCAGGAAACTGATTACCAATGCAAGTCCGAACAGAATGACTGTCCATGACAGGCTCTGTGAAATTATTCCCCACGCGCTAGTTGGAAAATACTGCAAAGATACCCCAAAATTGCCGGTGAAAATGTTCTTGACAAAACTGAAGAACTCTAAGTAAATGGGGCCGCTTGTATATCCAAGCGAGGACTGGATGGATGCAATCTGCTGAGGTGTGAGGGCCCTTGTCTGAGAAAGTGTCCCGATAACCGCGTCAATTGGATTTCCTGGCATAAGGTGTGGAATGAGAAAGTCTAGGAATAAAATAAACCAAAAAGAAATAAAATAAAAAATAGATTTTCGGATTACATATTTGGGAACCGTTGTAATCCTACTCCTCTTTCTTGCCTCTTCTGCTTACTCCGATTGCCGCCCCAATGATCACCACTGCAACAACCACTCCGATTATTGCGTAGTCGATTGTTGAAAGCGGTGACGAGGACTGCTTTACAGGATTGAAGTGGACGCTAACCAGCGGTACCGCAATGCCCACAACTGGACCGAAGGAGTTTGAATACAGTGCATCCTTGAATAAGGTCTGGTTCACTCCGGATAATCCGGCCGTATTGAACTCATTCTGGGAGACTGATTCGGCTATGGGTATTGCTGGTGTCTGGTTCACGAGCACATTCAGTGCGTTTTCAATGTATGGCTGCTGTGCAGAGAGGGATGTCTGCTGGGCTGCAAGGGTTATGTTCTGCGTAAAGCTTGTGTTGTTGAATCTAGAATAGTCTCCCTTTGCAGATGTTCCAATTGGGACATGCCAGTAGTTGGAGAATGATACATTTAATGCACCTATTGGGTTAATTGAGCTTGCAAGAAATCCCATGCCTGCGCTGAAGTTGCCCTGGTACATATTAGAGTAGAATATCGCACCGCTTGGTAGATAGGTGTTGGCTTTGATTCCGAAGTTGGTAAGCTCAGTAACCATATGGTTAAGGTTTGCCACGACATTTGCGGCTGCACCATTTCCAGAAAGCGTTATGGATGGCTGCACACCGGTTGCATTGAGCCACTTGCCGCTGGACAGATGGTATCCTGCCTTCTCCATGAGTGAGGTTGCAAGAGTGAGGTTCTTTGTGTATACAGCACCGTTTGGATACTGCTTCAGGAATGACGGTGTAAGGTAGTTGTTAAGTGCAGGGATCACAAAGTTCTGTGCAGGTGGCTGCAGTGACTCACTTGAGAGTGCGGTCCTGTTGAAGACATTTGCAACTGCTGCCCTGAAGTATGAGTTGTTCAGAGGCCATTGGTTGTTGTTCAACTGGAGCATGAGGAACCCAGATGGTGGAGCAAAGTAGAAGTGTGTTGAATTCTCTGCTGCCCAGGATGGTGCTGATGCATCAAATGCGCCAGACAGCCAATTGATGGAACCAGCAGCAAGAGCATTTGCCTCAGCCGTGACCGTGGGGTACGACTGAAGGACTACTGTGGTTAGGTGTGAACCCGTGTAATAGTAGTGACTGTTCCATGTGAATGTGAATCCGCTTGAAGAAACAGATGATGCAATAAATGGTCCGGTTCCTACTGGGTCAGTCATCGTAACATTCTGTGGGTCGCTGACATTCTGCCACTCTCCCGGGTAAAGCATTGGCTGGGACATGATGCTGTAAAGGTCTGTGTAGGCAGTGTTGTTGAGGTAGAAGGTTACATTGTTGCCGCTTGCAGACACGGACTTCACGAAATTGTGCAATCCCTGTGAGTCAATACTGTGGTGCCCCATTATGTAATTGAAAGTAAACAGGACATCAGATGCATTGAAGGGCTGTCCGTTGTTGTATTCCACTCCGCTTCTCAGATGGAATGTAACTGCCGTCAGGTTCGAGCTGTAGCTGTATGATGTAGCAACACCGGGTTCCGGGTTCTGTCCGTTCATCAGGTACATTAGCGGGCTGAACACTAGCGACAGCCCGGTGTATCCATAAGGCTGCAATGCCACTGCACTGAATGGATTCAAATTAGCCGTGAAACTTCCATAACTGTCCACCGCCAGGTAGAAAGTATTGTTGGAAGTACTATTCCCAGTTGCCTGAGGTGAAAACGAATAACCGGACATTCCTCCTGAATTAACGGGCACAAAGAGCATGCTCAGTGCCAGGAGCAATACTGCCGTTACCGTAGCCATAATAGTAGTATTAGCTTTCATTGGAACTTTAAAAGAAATACTATTTAAAAAGGTTTGCTTTTGGATATTCCATTTGGTATAAAATTCAGAACATTTATTGGTTCCAGAAACCTTTAAAATTCTACTTATTTTAATCTTTTATAAGAATAAATAGCAGCGTTTACTGCCTGCTTCCATCCATCGTAGTATCGATCTGCAGTTTTCCTTGCCATACCTGGCTGGAAGACCCTTTCAGGTGTTCGCTTTTCTTTGAGCTCTGCAGGGTCGATGAAACCTGATGATTTTCCGGCCATGCATGCCACGCCTGCTGATGTAATTTCATGGTTTGAATACCTGACGATGGGTAATCCTAGAATATCTGACTGGAATTGCATGAGGAAATTGTTGGATGTGGGTTTGCCATCCACACTGATTGAAAGCGGAAATACTCCTGCTTCATCCTTGATTGCCTCAACCAAATCCCGGACTCTGAATGCTATGGATTCTAGCGCACTTCTTACAATTTCAGTTTGTGTTACCTTTGGGGTAATTCCGAAAATTATCCCCTTGACCTTGCTATTCCAGTAAGGCGCACCAAGGCCATTCAAAGCAGATATGAAATAAAGGCCGTGATCTGCAGGGGACATGGATGCCATTGCATCTGTCTGTGCAGAATCCTTGAACATCTTCAGCCCATCCCGAATCCAGTCGAGCAGGGATCCTGTATTGAAGATACTTCCCTCTATGGCATAAGTTGGGGTTGATTGCCCTTCTTTCCATGCAACCGTGGTTATGAGGTTCTTGGTTTTTGGGGGTTCCTTCCCGGCATTCAAGAGAAGAAATGAGCCAGTCCCGAAGGTATTTTTTACCTCACCTTTCTCAAAGCAAAGATGCCCATAGAGGGATGCCTGTTGATCCCCTGCAACTGCAGTGATTGGAATTGATTTGCCAAATATCCTCTCATCGGTGGGAATGTGTATACCGCCAGAACTTATTACTTCCGGAAGCATAGATTCCTCGATGCCAAAAATGTCGAGGAGCTTTTCATCCCACTTTCCTGTCCTGATGTTGAAAAGCATTGTCCTGGAAGCATTGGTCCAGTCTGTTACATATTCTTTTTTCCCAGAAAGGTTCCAGATAAGCCATGTGTCTACCGTGCCGAACATCAGGTTTCTAAGTGATTTGCCTTTGCCTGCATTCTTCAGATGTCTGATAATCCACTGCATCTTGTAGGCACTGAAATAGGGATCAAGCATTAGCCCTGTTTTTTCCTTGATTGCCTTCTTGAGTTCTTTAATTTCAATATTTCTGATGAAAACTTTCCTTCTGTCCATCCAGGAAATTGCAGGATACAAAGGATCGCCTGATTCCCTGTCCCATGCGATAACCGTTTCACGCTGATTGGTGATTCCAACTGAATTTATTGCTTCAAGTGGTGTGTGGGTCACAGAGAGGACTTCAAGGATCGCGCGCATCTGGGTGTCTAGTATCGACTGAGGGTCCTGTTCCACAAATCCGGATCTTGGGAAGTTCCTCTT
>JAJZOK010000063.1 GCA_021811525.1 Thermoplasmata archaeon
ATCGTGCTTACCCATTCAAGCTTTCGCTGACGGATTTTCCACATTGGCATTTCTTTTGAATCTGGAAGCTTCAATTTCATCGATTGATACTTCCCAATGAATCCGTATGGTGCAGTTTCTCTGTAATCTTTAGCATCGGGACTCATGGGTATTATTGGAATTCCTTTGTAAATTGCTGCACCACATTCTTGATCTGTCCGAATAGATAAGATGAAATTTTCAGTGATTATTGGAATGAATATGTTGCATTCCTTTAAGTTTTCTAATATTTCCCTTTCCCAAAGAGCTGTTGGTATTCCATCCTTGTGTGCAAGAAAGCATTCCACTACAAAGTGTTTAAAAAGCTCCTTTATCAGACCGGCTATTTCCTTATCTAAATGTGAATAGTTGTAAAGTTGGGTTTTTATCTGGAAAGTGATTATTTTCACATCCAAGTTTTTACTTGTCAACAGGAGCATCTAAGTGTAATTCGTAATCAGCAGGCCGGGGGTTCAAATCCCTCCAGTGGCTTATATTACAAAATAGTGAGTTTTTGGCTCTTCTTGTAGTGCTATTTTTGTTGGGTTTCGATATTTTACTTTCCTAATTTATTTCATTGCTTATATCATCTATTTTTGCTTTACTTTCAATAACTTTTCAAATGTTCATTAAAGTGATTTTGTTTATCTTGCTAATCTATTGGTGGCAATCCTTAATCAGGGCATCTTGGTTCAAGCCTCCCAAGGTTCTCACAATGGATGTTGTAAAATTTATCTATTCAAATACATCTAATTATCGATCACTTTGAATATCACTTTCATGTGAGCCATCCCAGCATTTGTGTCGTAATCTTGTCAGTATTCGTGTTTCTGTCATGAATAGAAAAGAATGATTTCAGTTTGATAATTGTTATAGGTTGTACCGAAAAGTTTATCAGAATTTGATCGCCTTGCTTTTTAAATGAACAATCAACGTAGCGCGGGAGTTCTAGTCTTCATTGGCGTTTTCCTGTTTTCAATTGCCATTCTCATAACCGAAACACTGAATCCAGCCTATTCGCTTAATCTGGATTCCATTAGCAGTTTGGGAATTGGCCCGCATGGATATATCTTCTATTATTCCATCCTTTTGATGGGTGCCTTGGTGGTCATTGCCGGGATTATTCTCCTGTCTGGAAAGAAAAGGCAGGCATGGCATGCCAGCATCATACTAGTCGGGTTGGGGGCATTCGGTGTAGGAATATTCCCTTATATCATAAATTACCCTATTTTGCATGGCTACTTTGCCTTCACAGCTTTCATTTTCGGAGGTATTACCGCCATACTTTTTGGTGCCCAAAAAGGAACTCCACTTAGGGCCCTCTCCCCCATTGTAGGCGTATTTATCCTGGTATCCATTTTTCTCTACGCAACTGGGAGGCTCTATGGGCTTGGCCCTGGAGGCATGGAAAGAATGATAGTATATCCAACATTATTCTGGGCCCTTGCACTTTCCGGACACCTAATGAACCAGAAAGAATAATGGCAAAGATCCGCAATTTTTTTCACTTTCTTAAATAATTCATTCTCTTCCATGCAAATTTCTTTAGTTGGGCACATTAATTTCAAAATCAAAGTAAAAAGTAGCATTTCTGGTACTGGCCAGCTGGCACATGCCATTTATGTGCTTGCCTTGTCAAATGCCCTCATGGATTGGGAACTCTCTGATGGTCTATCTGGGATGCCAACGCTGGAACTTTGTGAAGAATTTATGAGGCGGTATTGGCTGCAACATTATGGACGACCCCTATGAGTTCGCAGAAGCACTAGATGAAAAGACCAGGTCCTATGTAATTGAAAAAACCTCTGAATTCAGGAAAAAATATGGAAATATTGGAGAAAGCAACGGGAAAAGGATAAGGGAATTTATTCAGGCAAAGATAGTAAAACAGGTTGCAGTGGCCGGTAAGAATCTTGCAACTCTATACAGGGCAGGCGGTAAGTATTCAGTATCTCTGAACGGGGAAGACGTTTATTCATCGGACAAAGTGATTTCCAGAATCAACATCAGCGACGACGGAAATCGGCTTGCCCTTTTTGAGACTTTTGGTTCAGACCTTGGTACAATGAAGATTTTAGAAAACGGGAATGTTGTGGTTGAAATGGAAGGGAACATTGGCCAGGTAGTTTTCACGTCCAACTCATTTTACATTACAAAGTCCTTCACTGAAAACCCCCCTCCAGATGGTGGTGAACTCAATTCCCACAGAGTTCTGCTGGATGGAAAGGTTGTATTTGGCACCGGCCTTGACAGCACCAAATTTATCGGCCTTTACAGCAGCAAGGGGAAAATGATCCTGACAGTAGGAGACTGGAACGCAACCTCCATCTATTGTGGAGAGCTTGAAAATCCCGGAACTTGGGAGAAGGTGCATGACCTCAACGCAACCGCCGAGCCCGTTGGGATGGTCAACGGGGAAGTCTGCTACCTGCTGAAGGAAGGAAACGGCATCCTGAGGATAGGGGAGAAAGACATCATCCAATTTCCTGCGCCCGTGGAAAGCTGCAATCTAGTCAGAGAAGGATTCTTTGCCACTTACCTGATTGATGCAAAGCTGGGAGTATCCCTGTACAGCCTGTCCGGAGAAAAAATAATAGATTTTTCCATGGATGAGGCAATGGGGCTCCTTTCCGCTGATTCAGATGAAGAACGGGCTGTGATGGTTATGCAGTCCTTCGGGCTGCCCTACTCAATCTGGGCGTATGAACGCAAGTCATTTAAGATGCAGGAGGAAAACAGGCTCCTGAATCCAAGGATCGAGGATCGCTGGGTACAGTCGAATGGTGCTAAGGTGCACTACTTCCTTGTTTCGCCAGAGAAGAGCGGAAAGAAGCAGGCATTGGCCTATGGTTATGGCGGATACAATATATCGCTGGGGCCAACTTATTCCCCTATATATTGCTCTCTTTTATCAAGCGGCGCTTCCATTGCTCAGGCAAACCTCAGAGGAGGTGGGGAATATGGAAAGGAATGGCATGATGCCGGTATCAGGGAAAAGAAACAGAATGTGTTTGATGATTTCATCTCTGTCATTTCTGAATTGAAATCAATGGGCTATAGGGTAGTGGCCAAAGGGGAAAGCAACGGTGGGCTCCTCGTTGGCTCAGTCATGACCCAAAGGCCAGACATTCTGGACGGGGCAGTGATAGGTGTGCCAGTTCTGGACATGCTCAGGTTCCACAAGATGTCCGTTGGCAGATACTGGACAACAGAGTATGGGAATCCAGATAAACAGGAGGACGCGAACTTCCTTAGAAAGTATTCGCCCTACCATAACATTACAAATGCTAAATATCCACCGACCCTTATATACAGCAGATGGAACGATGACAGGGTCCATCCTGCCCATGCGATAAAGTTCCACATGAAGTTGAGCGAAGTGTCAGAAGATGCCTTCTTGAGAATCGGGATGAGCGGAGGTCATTCCGGGATAACTCCTAACGAGGAGAATAGGGAGGTTTCAGAAATCTACAGCTTTATAATGGACTGCCTTACCAGCCAAACCTAGTGACTTCATAACTGCATTCTCATAGCCTCTCATTCCCTAGGGGTCTGGAGGGAGGCCGCCTTTAGGCTTCTCTTCAATATTTCTGCCTTTAACAAGACAAAACTTTGTTTCGTCGTTTATAAGTTTTGCATGTAGACTGACGCACATTTTTTAAGCACAAACCTGGGCCATTTTATATCATTTCAAAAAAATGCCAATTTTGGGTATAATGACCATAAATTTCGGGAATTCTATCGTATTGCTCTAATATTAGGCCCACAAATATTAAAATATCAGAGGATGGTAAACCCTGACATGGTAGAGCAAAACATACCTACCAAGAAAATGGGCCTCATTACGTTTGCAGCGTCCCTTGGTTCTCTGTTTGAGTGGTACGACTTTTTCCTGTCCTCATTCGTTGCAGGGACCGTGTGGCCGATTATATTTTTTGCGAGCGGAAATATTGTGGTTGCCACCGCCCTTTCAATTTCTGCATATGGAGTTTCATTCCTGGCAAGGCCGGTTGGAGCATTCATTTTTGGCCATATGGGAGACAGGTTGGGAAGGAAAACCACGCTGGTTATGACCATTGCAATCATCGCAGTAGGAACATTGGGCATTGGGCTTACCCCTGACTATTCAGTGGTAGGCTCTCTGGCTCCAGTGTTGATAGTGCTGTTCAGGATCATCCAGGGAGTCGGTTTCGGGGGAGAATTTGGGGGAGCCATTTCATGGGTCTCCGAATTTGCGTCCAGATCGAAACATAGGGGATTCTGGGCCGGCTGGGTACAGGTTACCGCAGCTACAGGCGCAACACTTGCATCACTTGCATATGTAATAGCAGGGGAGGTATTTGCGCACAGCTTTTTCCTTTCCGTTGGATGGAGAATTCCTTATTTCATAGGGACTGTGGCACTTGTCATAGGCATATACATTAGGTACAGGACTGAGGAGAGCCCTCTCTTCAAGAACCTGATAAAAACAAAGAAACCTTTGAGGTCACCATCACTTGAGATATTCAGGAAGCAGGGAAAGACACTCTTCTTCATGGTTGCCGTGATTCTCACAAATTTCCTCCTCAATGTAGGACCGATTCCATTCTCAATCTCGTACATATTCAACATCGGGTTGGCGCACAAGGCGGCCAATGTAAACATTCCACTGGCTTCCTTCTCGATCCTCATAGGAAACACCTTTGCCATATTCACCACATTCGTTGGAGCATACCTTTCCGACCGCATAGGAAGAAAGAAAGTCCTTCTACTGTCATCGGTCCTGGTCCTGATCTTCATTTACCCGTACTTCTATCTCATAGACACGCTTGTGCCCACCAACATTATAGTTGCACAGATGCTGTGGCTGGGAGCAGAGGCCTTAGGATATGGGACACTGGCATCATTGCTTTCTGAACACTTTTCCACAGAGTACAGGTATTCAGGCACCGGGCTCACATACCAGATAGGCGCAGTATTCATTGGGATAATCACAACTTTTGCCATACCAGCCTACATATCCATTGCAAAGGGGGTAGTGGGTGCAGGGCCTTATGTTGCGGTTACCTCGGCTGTAATCTGTATAATCTCCATAGTGTCCATCATGTTCCTGAAGGAAACAAAAGACATAACACTGGATAGCCTCGATGTGGAAGTAAACCCAAATTAAATTAGAAAATTTTAAAAAATTATTTTTTTTATTTATTCATTCAATCTTTTTAGCGTTGTTCCGCCATAGTTTGTCCAGCCTGACTTGAAATAGAATGCGCCTTCAATCTTTTTAGGGGCAAGGAAGTTCATGTCCTCCTCATCGTTTTCAGGGAATTCAAGCTCGCCCCTTCCTTTCCACACATCGCTCATTCTGTAATTCTTCGTCTGAACCTTGACAACCTCATGCAATGAGGGGCCGCTCGCTGGATCAACACTGGGAAGGTGCCTCACTCCAAAATAAGTCCCAAGCCTAGGGACTTCCTCAGGGGAAGATTCTTCCTCAATTTCCATTCCAGCAAACATTATCTTGTTTCCATGCCTGGTAACAACTCCGCCGATCTTTCCTCCCTTTTCAAGGCCCTTAAGGATTGGGTGGAGCTGGTGCAAATGTGTCATCTTTATGGTGGCAATCTTTTTGGGCCATCCATTGAGCCACCCCCTCATCAGGGAGAAGTCCTTGTCAACCCATATAAATGGAATAAAAACGCCATTTTCCCCGTTGAACCTGCAGGTCACGGTTATGATTGCCTCAGCATACTGGGTAGCATCAGGATTCCGGTAGGCTTTGTCCGGATTGTTTTCGCTGACCGACGTAATTTCAGTCACTCTTGCAGTTACAAGGTCTGGCTGGTCTCCAGGCATAAGTGGCGGGGGGAGGATTCTCCTTACATCCTCCGGGTTAGTCCTGTAAACAATTTCAATCACGTCAGAGGCAAAGTGCCATGGAGGGTGCTCAACCAAAGATGCCTTTCCTGTTGGCGTGTAAGGCATCGTGTAGCCGGCGTTTGTTTCGGCAGATGCTTTTTCTCTCATTTAAGATCGAAACACACATGAGTTGTGCATAATATAATTTTATGCGGCATTTTGCCGTCTTGCTTTATTTATCGTATTGATAATTTATCATAATTATAATCAATCTTATAACATGAGTTCGGGATTCTCCCCAATTAACAGCAAAAGATCAGGGATGAATTAAGGGAGGTTTTTCTATATACATGATAAAATAGTAATTTGTACCAGAATCATTATCGCCAATTTTCATCTGGACAGAAGAATAACGAAAAAACCTTCCGTTGGGCACTTCTCTTCGCAGGGGTATTTCTGTTATCAATGGCTATCCTGATCTGAGAAGCATTGAAGCCAGTCTCCATTATTATGTTGGAAGCCGCGAAATGGGGGCAGGTTACTTCCCTGAAAATGTCAATATCGACTTCCACTCAATATTTGAACTATCCTCCTTCCTTGCGAGCGGAATTACCTCCTTTTGTTCGCATTCCATAAGGGCACAACACAGGGATTGTTGTCGCCTATTGTCCGGGTTACTACGCATGCTTCAATAGGTTTCTTCACTATGGGAATGTAATATGGCTTTGGGCCAGGGGGGGAAGGAGCGGATGGCCGTCTATCCAATGCTGTTCTGGGCACTTGCGTTTTCCGTACACCAAATGAACCAGAAAGAGATGTACTTGGGATAAAATGAAGTTAAATCTCCAATTATTTACAACTACTATTTTTTAATAGTTGCAATGCGAAATTTCGTATTCATGGTTCAGAAGAACTTATTTTCCCCTACTGTGTTTATGAGATGATACTGTGGCAGGAAAGATCCCAAAAGAGACCAAAGATGCCATT
>JAJZOK010000145.1 GCA_021811525.1 Thermoplasmata archaeon
TCAACCTCGAGCAATTAGAATTTCTTCCACCTGTGTTGCACCCAGGCAAAATGCTGTTTCCCGCAATAAACTATCCAACTCACGGTAGTGAGCAAAACGCGGAATTACCTGAAAAACCTTACTTTTTCACTAAGTTCCCTGAATGCATTTTGTCCCACAATGGCAACGTCCTGGCGCCACGGAATTCAGAACAGACAGATTATGAAGCTGAACTGGCTGTGATAATAGGAAAGGGAGGTAAGTATATCCCCCGTGGCGAAGCCATGAATCACGTCTTTGGTTACACGGTCCTTAATGATGTAAGTTACAGGGATTTCCAGCTTGGGCCGCTCGGTGGCAGGAACATGACACTTGGCATGGACTGGGTTAAGGGAAAGGCTATGGATTCCGCGTGTCCCATTGGACCATATGTTGTGACTTCCGATGAGGTCCCGGATCCATACAGGCTGAAAATATACATGCGCGTTAACGGAGAGCAGCGCCAGAGTGATGTCACCGGTTCAATGATATTCAAGATAGATGAAATGATTGAATTCCTGTCAAATGGGCTTACGCTTAATCCTGGGGATATTATTTCAACCGGGACGCCTGCAGGCGTTGGTGCTTTTACGGGCAACAGATTCCTCAAGGATGGGGATCTAATGGAGACCGAAGTTGAAGGCATTGGCATATTGAGGAACAGGGTCGTTAAAGAGAAGTGATTTACATTTTGAGGTCAAACTCAAAATTTTTCTCAAGATCAGAAAGTATCTTTTGCAAAATGGGCACATCAGATTCCTGCATCACAATCGAAGGTTCACGAACGCTATGGCTTCCGATTACGCCTCTCAGCTTCAGAACGTGCTTTTCAATGCTAACAAAAGAGAGGAACCTTTCAGTAAGGAAATCAATATACGCCATGGACTTCAATTGGTGTTTTTTGGCCTCTTCCCGGTTATTTCCCGTAAAGGACTGATAAATTGCGCGATATATTTCGGGTATGGCAGATCCAGGGATAGTTCCACTTGTTCCAATTTTCAGTTCTTCAAGAAAATTTTTTCCAAGCATCCCGCCGAGGATCGGTGCTTTCCTTCCGGATGAGCTCAGGTATTCCTTTATTTTTTCCAGATGCCCGGTTCCCTCGACTTTGATTGCAGAAACGTTCTCATGTTGTTGTGTGATGCTCGAGAGCTGCTCCGAACTGAGCGAAATTGATCCATGCGAACTGTAATCCTGCAATATCACAGGAATTTCAACAGATTCGCATAAAGCTGAGACACATCTGAACAAGCTATACTCTGCCTCAGCGATAAATGGAGCAAAATATGGATAGGATACAACAATTCCATCGGCACCTATCGATTCAGCATGCTTGGCCAGGGATAGTGAAGGCGTTAGGCCGGAGTGGGTAACACCTATGAAAACAGGCACATCTCCCTGTGAACATTTCAAAGTGGTTTCGGCAACCCGCCTGCGCTCCCTTTCACTCATCTTGTAAAATTCACCGCCCATAACAAGGCAGAAAATTCCGTCGACCTCCTCATCGACCAGGAAACGAACCAATCTTCCCATGTCATCCAAATCCAGGTTGCCATTCTGTGAAAACGTAGTGGGAACAGCAGGGAAAACACCTCTGAAATCCATTTTCCTATTCATTTGCGTACCTCGCCAAGGTTGATGAGAAAGTATTGCCCATCTATGTGCCAGCACATCTGAAATAGCGACACGTTAACTATAT
This sequence comes from Thermoplasmata archaeon, assembly GCA_021811525.1. The sequence goes on from JAJZOK010000145.1 coordinate 1,718, forward strand.
ATCCACATTTCATAGGAAATGTTCGGAAAAACTTTTAATTTGAAAATGCTGAATAGAGATGGGTGATTACACATGAAGATAGCTAGCATCGACATCATGCAAACGGAAACTGTTGAACAACCCCTGTATCCCTATGTTAAACCAACCGACTACTATCTGGACCTGCTTGGACAGGTCTCGCCCGTAAAGGCTGCCTTGCTTGACCAGATATCTTTTGTCAGGTTGAGGACTGATGAGGGTGTAGAAAGCTATATTGCAGCATCGCAGATGGTTGCAGAGTTTGCTGTGAAAATTTCACAAATACTTACAGGATTTGAGTTGACAGAAATAGGCAGGGCCTGGGACCTGCTTTACAGATACTCCCTGCCGCTAGGACGTGGTGGCCTTGCCATGCAGTCAGTGAGTGCTGTCAATCTCCTCATGTATGATGCACTTGGAAAATCTCTCAATGTTCCGGTTTACACTTTTCTCGGAGGAAAAACCAGAGATAGAATCAGAGCATACGCCAGCCACCTCCATCCGCTCCCCGTCGAAGAGCTTAAAAAAGAAGCCTTGGGCTACGTAGATGCAGGCTACAAAACGATGAAGATGCGATTTGCTGCCGGTCCTGCAGATCCCTATGCAGTAGAGAAGAATCTTGAACTTGTGAAAGCTGTAAGGGATGCCGTAGGGTATTCCATCGAATTGGCATCCGATGCGTGGATGTCCTGGAATTATAATTTTGCAAGAAACATGTTAAGCAGATTGGAGAAGTATGAACTGGCATGGGTTGAAGAACCCCTCCTCCCCGACGACTTCGATGGCTACAAAATGCTAACCAGATACTCAGGAACCCCAATTTCTGCGGGGGAACATCATTATTACCTCTACGATTTCAAGAGACTCCTGGAGTCAGGTGTGAGGATTCTACAGCCAGATACAGTTTGGACAGGCGGGCTCACGAGCATGAAGAGAATAGCGGCACTTGCTGAGGCCTACGGAGCCGTAGTCATACCGCACACGAGCAACATATACAACCTTCATTTCACAATGTCCGAGAAACAGGCAGTTGCACCGATTTCTGAATTCCTGACAAAGTACAGAGAATGGATGGAACAGCATGTGACAAATAATCCAGTGCCTGTAAATGGTTATTTCAAATTGCCTGAGGGTGCTGGCTTTGGACTCAAATATGATTTCAACTGAAGATACTTTTGAGATAGAAGTCATCAAAGTTGGCGAAACTGAAGTTCCAGCTCCGGAGGTCTACTGGATGAAGGGATGGGGGAAATGGGAAAAACTGCATTTTCACATGATCCTTGCCCATAATTCCCGGGAAAATTTCCTTATAAACACTGGAATGCCTCCTGATCTCTCACGTAGGAACAAGGCTATGCTTGATTTTGCAGGCAAAAGGGCCCTTTTTAAGCCATATGACTCGATTCAGCTGCTTGAGAAACATGGCTTCAGCCCTTCAGGCATCAGGAATGTATCCATGACCCCAATACAGGATTATACTTGCGGAAGGCTGGATGAATTTACTAATGCACAGATATTTATCAATAAAAAAGGATGGATGGAGGACATTCAGGAACCGGTTGACTCAGAGATAAAGGACCAGAACCTATACATGCCGGAAAGGATCAGGAAATTCCTGGACTCCAGCGGCAAGAGCCATATAAGTTTCTTTGAAGCAACCGACTCAAGCATACTGATCCCGGGGATAACAGCAATCCCTGTTGGATGCCACCACCGTTCTTCCACAGCGTTTGCAATAAACACCAAAAATGGAGTACATGTGTTCACAGACGCAATTTTCAAGTACAGGAACCTCGAAACCGGTACGCCCATAGGGATTGCAGAGGACATTCATGAGTGCCTTGAGGCCTACCGGCTGCTTCCACAACTTGGAAAGGTCATGCCGGCTTATGATCCTGAACTCAGGTAGCTAAAGAAAAGCAATTTACAGTTAAGAACTTCACTTCTGTGATTATTGATACTCAGCAGAACTTTTTATTTTATTGCGTCTCTCGATTATGTCCAGTATAAAAAGTTGGGGTTTGTCTAAGAATCCGCTTCCCAATATTGTAATTTCTGCCAATTGCCCAACCTTTTTCCATGCCTTTATTGGCCAATCAAACAGATATACAGTAAAGTTGCATCTTGTTTTGATGTGTGTGTTGAGCAAGTTTACCCGTGTTTTAAGATCGAATTTAAGTAAATTTTGGACTCGATATATCGCCGAACATGTCCAGCAAAATAGTTAATAGAGTACACCACGTAAAAAACTAAAGAACATAGGGGTGTAAATAGTTTTGACTGAGATTGAATCGCTTGATAATGCAAAGGTGTCTAGAAAGCATTTTAGCTGGACCATGATTGCTTCCCTTGGAGATTTCCTCGACGCGGGCATGTTTGCAGGAACAGGAATTACATTGGGTGCCGTTGCCACTCTCCTGAATTTTAGTACGCTTCAGGCAGGTTTACCAGCTTTGATTACCTTGTTGGGAACTGCATTTGGAGCTTTGGGGTTTGGTAGGCTGGGAGATAAGTTTGGAAGGAAATTCATATACCAGGTGGATATGATTATTTATGCTGTGGCAGCAATATTGCTTGGTTTTACTGGATTCTTACCAACAAGAATGCTCAACATTGTATGGGCAATGGTATTTTATGCACTGGTCGGCATTGCCGTTGGCGCTGATGTTCCAACATCATGGAGCCTTATAGTTGAATTCTCACCTAAAAATGCGAGGGGGAAGCTATTCTCACTCACAAATGTTATGTGGTATGTAGCAGTTCTTGTGGAATTGGCATTTGCCATTGCCCTGGTTAACACTGGGATGGTTCTTTTCAGAACAATATGGTTCCTTTTGGGTATAGTTGCTATAATTTCATGGTTCCTGCGGCGCAGGCTGGCAGAATCTCCCAGATACCAACTTATGAAAGGCAACACAAAGAATTTGGACGAGACACTCTCCTCACTGGGAATAAATAATGTGGACAAGAAAGTGCAGGCCAAGGAGACTTATTCCATCAGGAAGTACTCAGAGCTCTTCAGGAAATACGGCAAATACATGCTCTTTGCGTGGTTCCTTTATCTGATGTGGGGCATTCCTGCTTCCACATATGGTGAATTTTTCCCGTATATATTTAATTCGCTGGGCCTTGTTTCTGCCCGGGAAACCTTCGCTTTCGAAGCCATTTACTTTGGGAGTGCAATTGTTCCGGGGATACTTATCTTCAGTTTGCTTGTGGATAAAGTTGGAAGAACGCCCTTATATCTGGCAAGCGCTCTGATGTGTGCAGTTTCCTTCTTCCTCCTGGTATACCCTCCATTCCTTACCAATGTGGGGGTACTCCTGGTGTCTTTCCTGCTATTCGGAATAGGACAGGGCCTCGGAGTATGGCCGGTAACGAGGCTATTGTCTATGGAGCATTTCCCCACAAGCCTGAGGAATTCGGGACAGGGATTCATCTGGTTTACGATGAGGTTTGAGGCTGCAGTGTTTGGCCTATTCACACCATTGATCATCGGGTTGAAGGGCGTACATGTTGAGTATATCGGATGGATTGCAGGCCTGTTCTTCGTTGCTGCATTCATTGTTGTAGCAGCCCTCTCCAAGATAGCCCCCGAATACGTCAAAACGGAACAGAAATCACTTGAGGAAACCTCAAACGACTCTGTTCTAGTTGCATCATAAATTTTTCATTCCCTTTTTTAAAATTCCACAAATTTTTTTGAATTTTCTAATTATTCCTGTTTTTATCAAGTTCATTGAAAATGTTTCATTCACAAACCCAAATTATAGATTCGCACCCTAGCCCATTACACTCATTCGAGATTTGATCAAACACAGTAACTCTGAAAGATTATTTTCAAAAATGCGCATCATTTGAGCTGTAATGGCCCGTTAACACTAAAATACAAAAATTAGTAGCGCACTACCTCAGAACATATGATTTTGTTTTCCGCCTTCCTTAAGTGCTCTTCAACCGTGGATTTCGACAGGGTAGCTGCCTCGGAAATGCCTCCAAGATAAGTGCGTTTAGGCAACTCGTAGTAACCTTTGCTATAGGCTATCTTAAGAACCTTGATTTCACTCTCGGAAAGTGAAAGATTAAACTTAAGGTATCTCTCCTCATCAACACTTCTGCTCTTGAAATCCACAACCTTGCCAAGATTGGATAGATCCTGCTTCAGGCTCTGGACCTCATCACTTGGGACCATCAGGGAGAGAGTTTCAAAGCCATTTGAAGTAGCGTCGTTCTCATACAGCACTGTATATTCGTCAAGAAGGCCCATCAACATCTGGTCGTATTTCTCCAGGAACAGCACTTTGAAATGGTGTCGTGAACCACCCACATTTGTCACGCTCACCACTTTCCTGATGGACGGCTCCCTCCCAAATCGTCTGATAAATCTGCCAAATGCAACGTTTGTATCAACCTTCACCTCAATAAGGCCTAAAATCCTGTCCCTTTGCCGCTGAGGTTTGGCTATAACTGTATGTATCTTTACTGGAAGTTCTTCACTCAATGCTGTCCAGCAGTCATCATGCGATAACTTAAATTCCAACATGGAGAAATCAAACGGGATATATTTCATGCTAGTAAAACAAATGATCTCACACATCTTAATATTTGCTTAGGATAAAATATTAATATTTTAGGCACTCAAAATATCCAACTGGATTCAAATCACAAGCCAAATAAAAGTGACAGGATGGCCGATGAACCGCACATAGCTGTAAAAATGATTATATCAAGACCATAGGATTCAGAATTATGAGGCATTTTTTCCATCTGAAAATAAGAGAGGACAGGATTGAAGAGTATAAAAGAAGACATCAGAATGTATGGCCAGAAATGATTCGGGTGCTTAAGGAATCCGGCATCAAGAACTACAGTATATTTCTGGAAGGAACCGATGTATATGGATACTGGGAATGTGAAAATATAGATCAGACATTGGGGTTTCTCACAGAAAATGCTGTGAACAACAAATGGCAGGAGTACATGTCAGATATCATATTAACAACCCCGGCAAAGCGTCTCGCAGGAAAAGAAATGGAAGTATTTTACCTGGAATGACTTTACTGGAGATTCACCAGCATACC
>JAJZOK010000003.1 GCA_021811525.1 Thermoplasmata archaeon
CATCAGGTTCGATCACTGTCGGTTTGTTGGAAATGTTTGGTTCCTTCCCAAAATACGCCATTCCGATGTGTGTCTTGGATGATTTGGCATTTGCAAGCTCAACCTCTCTGCGGTGGCTTTCTTCATCCTGCTTCTTTGCATCGTCGTCATGATGTTTCCTTGCATCACTGATCCATCTAACAATCTCATCATGCCATTTCTTGGGATCTGTAAGCAGGAATTCGTATTTCTTATGAACTCCCTCTGCATCAAATTCCACTGTGAGGTACTTCTTGGTGAAAATCTTAATCATCGGAACTGATGTGGAAATGTTCTTGAAATCATAGAGAGGGACATCCATGTATGTCTTTGCTGGTGACGCCTTTAGCAAACCCCTCTTTCCCTTCTTCTCGTATATGAGCCTCTTGTCAGTTAGATATAGGGTTCCATCCTGGATCTCTGCATCTCCTTCCTTAAGGGTCGACTCTTCCTGCATTAACTCGTGTTCATCTACTGCATAGATAGGCATATCTTCGCATACATTCTATTTAAACTAATAATCTTTTTTCGGTTGATCTGCATCTACGAGATCGGATTCAGTTTCAATAGCTTCTGCCTGGTATCTTTTGTTTAGCTTCCTGGGATCGAAATTGCTGACAATTTCAAGAAGCAGGCCAACAGAAGTTTCCTTCATCAATATTGCAACGGCGAAGTAAACAAACAAAGAAAATAATGCCAGCGGCCCCAGAATGAGAATGTCCTTCGGTGTAATGTAATGCATAATTGCAAGCAGCACTGCTGTCTGCACAAGTGCAGGAATTGCATGCCTCATCAGATATAGATTGTATTTTACAGATTCAAGCCTAGCAACTACTCTTCTGTAAATTAACGCGCTCACAAATGTGGCTATAACCATTGCAACCGGGGCGCCAACCCATCCTAGTGATAAAGAAGAAAAGCCAAAAATGTTTGATGGGACAAGTATCAGGATCAATGCAATGTTGAGGGTCACCATGGCTGTATCAATCTTTGCAAGTGTTCCGGTCCTGAATCTGCTGGCAATTGCAGAGGTGTATGGAGTATTTATGGCCCCAAGGTAAGCGCGGAAGGCCAGAAGAGATAGCATTGCACTGTAGATTATGTATCCCTGTGAAAAGATGTTAAGCACAAAAGGGGCAAGAACTACAAGGACCACTACAATGGGCAGAACGTATAGTGAAATCATGTTTTCAAACTCATATATGGACCGATTGTGCTCGTCTTTGCCAAGATGTTTTCCACGCCTTATAAGAAGGGGCAAAAAAAACATTGAAAGTGAACCAGCTAGTGTTGTGATAACAGCAGATATCTGCTGGCTTGAAAAAAATGCACTTGTAGCATCTACATGCCAGAACAGTTGAAGGATTACCTTGTCTATGTTTCCATTTATGGTGCCCACAGAGGTGACCAAAACCAGAGGCAATGCGAGTACGCTGTAAGCTTTGAACATCTTCCTTGTTGGCCTTGAAATCTTCCAAGGGCGTCCAAGGGCCAGAGAACTGAAGAAGTAAACAGAATAGGTAATACTGTATGTTATTGAAAGGTACAGTGCAGGCATGTATCCAGCCCCGTTTGGTCCTGAGAACCTAACTATTAAGGCAAGGAAAATGAAAATTGAATTCCTGAGCACAGCTTCAATCAATGGAGGTATTGAAGCTCTCATGGACTTTAATGTGGCCCTAAAATATGTATTAGTGAATCCAAGGAAATTATTGAAAAAGAAATATGGTATCAGGGCTATGACTATCCAGTACTCAATCGGAGATTCAAATCCTTTGTGAAGGATATCTGTCCAGAAGAACAGAGAGACGAATACAAGAGCAACAAAGAGAAAACCAAGTCCAAGTTTCACTGTAAGATAAGTGCCATTGCACACACCAATATCTTCCCCTTCAGATATCTTGATAGTGTGAGCAGTCGAGTATCCCAGGTCACTGAACAGCGACAATACCCCGACAAAACCAATACCAAAACCAACAAACCCCCAGTCCGCGAGACCAATATATCTTACAATGAAGAACAGGCCCACATAACCAAATATAGCACTGATTACGTTTTGGATTATGATAATGGGAGAGCGCTGGGCAAACACTGTTAGCCGTAATTTTAATCCAATGATTAAAGCTTATGCTTAAATCCTAATAGAAAAACTGTAAAATCTATTTTTTTATAAAAAGTTTAGGTTTTAAGCATCAGAATTATTTTAGATTACGCCCCGTAACTTCATCCAGGAGCTGTGGAGTATTCAGCAGCTGCTCTTCCACTCTCTTTAGAAGGACTCTGAGTGTCTCCATGTCAGATGAGTCCATGAAATTCAAGGTCTTGGATATGAATTCCTCATGGAGCTCCATAATCTTCCTGTAGAACTCTGTGCCCTTTGGAGTTGCGGCTATGTTGACAACGCGCCTGTCTGTGTTGCTCCTTATCCTCTCCACATAATCCTTCATTTCAAGCCTGTCTACCAGGCTTGTGACCCAGCCCTGTGTAATCATGTTGCTTTCAGCAAGCTTCACCATTGGCTGCGCTCCGTCTTCGACCAACCTCTTGAGGATCCTGTATTCCATTATGGAAAGGCCGTTGTTTATAAGCCTCTTTTCTGCTTCTCTGTACCATTTCCTGTATATGGAGGTTACAAGCCTCCAAATCTCAAAACTAGTGTTGTTGTTTTCTGGATTCATTTTACACCACCTGAAGTGTCATAATCAATTGTAGGGCGCTCTTTGTCATTGGGCGCATCATTTCTGGGCTCTTCTTTCAATTTAGAGACGGCGAGTGGAACCTCAACCGTGGGTGCCTGAATCTGAGCAGTGTCCATGTCCGCGACGTATTCTGCCTCCGCATCTACATACTTCCTTCCCCTGAGAGCTGAAATCACGGCGGCCACCAGAGAAAGTACCAGGCCCACATAGAATGCAGCCCTCAGTGAGCTCATGAATGCCGGGGCAAGAGTCTCAGGGAACCACTTCAACCCTTCCATTGTGTTTAGGATGTGCTGTGGAACCGTCAGGCCTGGAACACTCGATATGATGGTTCCAACTGGATTGTATCCCAGGAATGCCGAGAACATGGCTACGGTTGGCGGAGTTGCATCAAAGACCTTGTCCAAATTGGATGCCCCCAGTGTTGCCAGTGCACTGTTGAATGCTGTTGGAAGGTTCGTGGTAAGAGACAGCAGAACTATTGTGAAGAACATCCCTAAGCTTGCTGTCATTCCCGCGTTTCTCAGAGTGGTCATCATGCCAGATGCAGCGCCTCTTGAATCTGCAGGGACTGAATTCATGATTGCAGCGGTGTTTGGGGCTGCAAACATTCCATTGCCTGCGCCCATTATGAACAGTGTTATTCCGAAAACTATGTAGTTGAAGTTCGGGCCCATAAGGCTGAGAACATAGAATGCAACAGCAACTACGATCATGCCCAAAGTGGACAAAACACGTGCACCATGCCTGTCAGATAGCCAGCCTGAAAGCGGACCCATCACCATGAAACCGACGGTCATCGGGATCATGTATATGCCTGCCCAGAACGGGGTTGATGCATACGAATATCCATGCAGTGGAAGCCAGATTCCCTGAAGCAGTATGATCAGCATCAGCATAACGCCGCCTCTGCCCACCGCCGACAGGAGAGATGCAAGGTTTCCGGCCGCGAATGCCCTTATCTTGAACAGGGACATCCTGAACATAGGCTGCGAAACCTTCATCTCCACAAACGGGAACAGTATGAGAAGGAATATTCCAACTGCAAGGGAGGCTATGACTGAAGGGTTTGTCCATCCAGTTGTGCTTCCCCCGTACGGGAGGAGGCCATAAGTGATTGCGATTAGTGCAATGGTGAGGCCAGCGCCAAAAGTGAGGTTTCCCACATAGTCGATCTTCTGGTCTTTCTTAATGACCGCAGTTTCCTTGAGTTTCCAGTAACTCCAGAAAGTCCCAACCAATCCAACCGGAACGCTCACCAGGAAGACATACCTCCAGTTGATGACCGACAGGACTCCGCCAAGTATCAGCCCAAGGAACGAGCCGCCAAGAGCCGCCACCTGGTTAATCCCAAGTGCCTTTCCCCTTTCCTGTGATGGAAAAGCGTCCGTAAGGATGGCGGAACTGTTGGAGAACAGGAATGCTGCCCCAACTCCCTGGATAATCCTGAAGATTACCAGGAGAAGTGCTGCGGTGCTGCCGGTACCCGGTGTCAAGAATAGGAGAATTGATCCGGCGGTGAATATGGCAAATCCTAAATTAAACAACCTTACTCTGCCGAATATATCTGAAAGCCTGCCAAACGTAACAAGCAGTGTTGCTGTAACAATATTGAATCCCATCAGGATCCAGAGAAGATAAACAAAGGACCCTGCCTGGAATGGGCTTAACTGTATCCCTTTGAATATTGCAGGCAATGAAATGAGAGTAATGGTCCCGTTAATGGTGGCCATAAGCATACCAATAGTAGTATTCGACAATGCTACCCATTTGTACCTAACCATTAATTCGGCATCTGGTATTCATATAAATGCTTTATTAGTAAACAATCTACTACAAAAGCATCTATTTACTCATACTTGGTATTGAGTGTATCTAATACCAAGAAAACTATGGGGGCAACCAATATTATAAACTTACACATAGGTGGTTATGACCCATGATTTCACTCCAGAGATGAAGAATACAATCATGTTCAAGGAAATCAACCAATCGCCAGACTCCATAAGGAAGACCCTGGATTCAGTTGCGGATGAATGCACTTACGCTTCCGAACTCATAAGGGAATCTAAGTATGTTTATATCGTGGGTAGCGGTACAAGCTTCCATGCTGGCATGGTGCTCCAGATAAGGCTCCTTAAAAGAGGGATTCCTGCGGTCACAGTTAAGGCACCAGAATTCTCCTATTTCCTCCCCGAAGAACAGGACAGCGAGGTTTCTGCCATCTTAATCAGCCAATCTGGAGAGAGCCGGGACATACTTGATTCATTGTATGCAGCCAAAGACAGGGGGTTTTCCACTGTATGCATAACAAACACAAAGGATAGCAGTCTTTCTGTTGGATCAGACATTTCCATCGTAACTGAGGCGGGAAAGGAAAATGCCCTTGCTGCCACCAAGACTTTCCTTTCTGCCCTTTCAGCCATAAACCTGATCACTGAAAAGCTGGACAATCCCGGATCGGAAGCCAACGAAAGCCTTTCCCAGGATCTCAAGCGCTACCTGGAAGTGGAAACGGATAAAGTCATAGAAACTGCAAAAACGGTGAAGGACAAAGTTGTGGTTCTAGGCAATGGAATTCTTCATGCCCTTGCACTGGAGGGTGCTCTAAAGTTCAAGGAGACTTCCACCATGGAAACTGAGGCATACCCGATAAGGGAATACCTGCATGGTCCCATACAATCCCTTAACCATGATACCACCGTGATCCTCCTGCACAAACCAGGAGATGAAATTGAAGGTGTATTGGAGCAATTGAAGAAACAAACCCAAAGCATATTGCGGATAGGTTTTGGGGAAAATGATGAGATCAGGGTCAACGAAGTCAGCGACCTCAATATCCCTGCAATGTTTGTAGTTCCGCTCCAGCTAATGGCAAACTACAAGTCAGTAAGCCTTGGCCTGGACCCTGACCACCCCCAACACCTCACAAAGGTTGTGAGATAGGCGGAGCCAAGAGCGAAGAATCATAATAATGCTGTAGAATAATGTGTAAATGGTGTCCAAATGATCGAAGGTTTCGAAGACAGGATCAGAAAGTTTGTTGACCAGAATATTCCCCTGGTGTCCCAAGGCATTTCAGTGTCCATTGACCAGGGGCACGAGAATATCCTGACCTACACCAGGGGTGAAATCCCTGAGCTTGGCTTCAGGTATACGAATGACACCGTCTACGATTTTGCCTCCCTCACAAAACCGCTCGTAACCACGACACTTGTCATGAAGTACCTTGAAAAGGGAATCCTTGGCCTTGAGGACAGCCTTGGCACACTCGGGGTCTTTGAACCAACTGAAGCAGCATCAAACTTAACTGTGAGGTCACTTATAACCCATACATCAGGCCTTCAGCCTGATTTTCCACTTTACAGGTATGGCAGTGACCGGGAATCATACCAGAAACTCATAGGTACCTTAGCTCAAAGGGCTGTCATGAATTCACAGGAAGAGTACAGCGATCTCAACTTCATTCTCCTCGGGTTCATGCTAGAAGAAATTTCAGGGAAGGGATTGGATGTACTAGCTAGAGAGGAAATATTCGATCCTCTGGGTATGAACCATAGCAGTTATAACCCTGAATTCAGCAAGGAACAAATTGCGCCCACTGAACAGACAAAGGAGAGGGGGCTTGTCTGGGGAAAAGTTCACGATGAGAAGGCTTTCTACAACCATGGCGTAGCCGGCCACGCAGGACTTTTCAGCAACCTTGCAGATACAAGGAAGCTCATTCTTTCCATACTCGACGGGAAGATCCTATCGGATAACACAAGGGAACTCATGTGGCACCCTCAGACACAGGATGTAAATGGGACATATGGGCTGGGATGGATTGTGAAGCAGCCTCGGCCAGTAAACCCTAGCCGTGCCTTTGGATTTTCATATTTCCTGGGTGATTATTCTCCTTTCGGAACGGTTGGCCACACGGGCTTTACGGGGCCATCAGTGTGCATTGAACCTGAAACCGGGCTATTTATTACAATATTGTGCAACAGAGTCTATCCCACCAGGGAAAATGCCAACATACTCAGGTTCAGGAGGCTGTTCCATAATCTTGTCTACAGCAACCTGTACAAAGGCAAGTTAGATTAGAGGGAAGCACA
>JAJZOK010000009.1 GCA_021811525.1 Thermoplasmata archaeon
TGCAACGTACTTGTTCTTGGCTACCACTGCAGCAACAGGCTCACCCATGTACCTTACCTTGTCCACGGCCAGAATATAATGGGAAGTGGGTGATTTTGTGGCTGCCCTGGAAGACATTGGTTTGGTGAGTTCCTTGATTTCTTTTCCAGTGATAACTAATGAGACACCGGGAAGTTCCAGTGCCTTTGACACATCTATATTTATGATTCTGGCATGTGCATATGGGCTGAACAGAAATGCAGCGTATTGCTGGTCGGCCATTTCAAGATCATCCGTATAGCCTGCTTTTCCCTTGACTATGCGCAGATCTTCAATTCTCGGCACTCTCTTGCCAACATTCTGTTTTGTCCCCTTTTCACTCTGCAGAACCAACGATTCAGTAGAGGATTTCTGACTCGTCATGATAAATCAGGTTAGCCCTAGAAGTATCTAAAATGTTTCGCCTCGACTCGAATTGCGTCCACTATACACGGTTTATTCCAGAAAATTTGGTGGTTTACGAAAGAAAAATGAGCCAATGTTTACCCATTATAATTTACAATGGATTTTTTGTCATTTCCAGTCAGCAAGAATTAAATATTAATTAAATTGTTCCCTTTTCGATGGATGCAAATTTAAGCTATACACGTTCTGAGAAATCGAGAACCTATCTAGGTGCCACACTGGGTTATCTCTTCGATGGGTACAACCTGTTGCTGACTACTTTTTTGGCTGCAGCAATTGGCGCCACTTTTGGTGTTGGTAGGACTACTGCACTGATTGCAGTTAGTACCGCACTGGTAGGTTCCGTTGTCGGAGGAATTGGATTTGGTTGGCTTGCTGACAGGCTTGGCCGAAGAACTGCGCTGGTTTTCACCATCCTGCTGTTCTCGGTGGCGACGATAGCAACAGGCTTCTCCGGAAACCTGAATGAGCTCTTCGCCCTGCAGTTTGTTGCTGGCCTTGGACTTGGAGGCGAGTGGGGAGTTGGCTTCTCGTTGCTTAATGAGGCATGGGGCGAAAGGTCAAAAGGACTTGCAGGTGGATTCCTGCAGGCAATGTTCCCTGCTGGTGGCCTAATTGGCGCCCAGACTGCGGGATACTTCCTCGCACACTTTTCAGGTGCAACCGGCTGGAGATATGCTTACATGTTCGTGGGCATCATATCGCTGGTGCTTCTGGTGCTTCGGCTCTTCGTGCCTGAGTCAAAAGTCTGGCTCCTGCAGGTTGAGGCAAAGAAGACAGGAAAGGATGTTTCGGGCCTAGTGCTGAAATCACCACTGGCAGAAATCTTTTCAAAGGATACCCTCAGATGGACCATATTCGGAACCATCATGGTTTTCGGATTCATGTTCTACTTCTACTCAGGGCAGACTTTCTATCCCTCGTTCTTCATAGCTGCACACTCACCCATCACCACAATTGTCACTATTGGTTCCCTGGTGGGTATCATAGCTGAAGTGATCATAGGAACAAGTGTTGATTTCCTTGGAAGAAAGAAGGCAGCCATACTGTTTGGAGTTGTTTCATTCCTGGTAATCTTCCCGTTCCTGTACACGGCATACCAGGCAGTGGGATTCACAAACCTGGCCAGTTACCCGTCTTTCTGGACATATCTCCTGCTGTACTTCTTCCAGTCCAGCTTTGCAGCCATATTCGGCGTCTGGCTTGGGGAACTATATCCGACAAGGATGAGGGCCACAGGATCAAACTTCGCCTATATGGTAGGAAGAGGATTTGGAGGAGGGCTTGCTCCCATTTTCGTCGAGCTCCTGGTTGCAAGTGGCGGACACCTTGGAATCTCAATGTCCACTGGAATGATCATCGGTGCCGCAGTCATGATGGTTGGAGTCTTTGGCCTGAAAGAAACAAAGGGTGTGGATGTAACAAAGATCTGATCTTTACATCCCCTTTTATTTTAAGACCACCAAAAATTACTCTTTTTTTTGATTTTTCTTTACTAAATTTCTCCCGTTCTTGTTCAATCCCTTCAGATACAGTGAGATGAAAGCAAATCCCAACACTTATCCGGGTTATTGTGCTCAAAACGATATTCTTTCAGAATGACCCGGAAAAGGATTAAATTCCTATCTAACATTTTTGTGTGATTTCAATGAGACCCTGGGAAGACTTGAGAGACTGGCTGAAACATGCTGAGGAAATGAATGAACTTAAGGCGCTGGAAGGCGTGGACCTGAATCTGGAACTCTCGGGTATAGCCCAGATTAACGCAAAAAACCAGGGCCCAGCCTTGCTGTTTCAGAACCTCAAGGGATATGAGAAATCAGGCTTCCGGGTGCTAGTGAACTCTGTAGGGAATGTGAAGCTATTCAACCTCACTTTCGGGAACAATACAGAACTGACCCTGAAGGAAACCATAGAAGACCTCAGGGGAAAACCGAACACTTGGCAGGAGGAAACGAAGAAATACCCGTTCCAGGTTGTTGAATCAGGGCACATTCTCGAGAACGTGGAAACAGAGGATAAAGTGGACCTGCTCAAGTTTCCCACTCCCTTCTGGCATGAAAAGGATGGTGGAAGATTCATCGGCACTGGTGTTGCCGTAATCACCGATGATCCTGACACGGGAATAATAAACGTTGGTTCATACCGCGCCCAACTCTACGACAGGAACACTGTGGGCATAAACGCAGAAAGGGGAAAACACGGAGCATTCCACAGGGACAAGTACTTCAAGGAGAACAAGCCAATGCCAGTGGTAATGGTGTTTGGCCCGGATCCACTGTTATACGTCCTGGCCGGCAGTGAAATCCCAACAGGGGTATCAGAACTGGAATATTACGGGGCTATCAGGAAGAATCCGATCAAAGTTATCAAGGGAAAGTTTACCGGCCTGCCAATACCTGCCGATGCGGAGATTGCCATTGAGGGTTTTGTATACCCTGACAAGACCCGCCTGGAAGGGCCCCATGGCGAATGGACTGGGTATTATGCAAGCGATGCAAAGCAGAAGCCATTCGTGGAGGTTAAGGCCCTATACCACAGGAACGACGCTATTATGCTGGGCACGGCCATGTCAAAGGGAGCGTACAACGATCATGCCTTCTGGAGAAGTGTGTGGAGATCTGCCCTGGTCTATGACGAGATGGTGAAAAATGGTCTTCCTAACGTAATGGGTGTATACACGCCTCCATTCGGGGTGGGGAGGCAGTTCATCAATGTCAGCATTAAGCAGGCATACCCGGGGCACGCCACAGAGGCAGGTTACCTTGCCTCCCAGACAAGGAGTGCCGCATATATGGGAAAGTGGGTTGTTGTGGTGGACGATGATATCAATCCCTACAACATGGACGATGTACTTTGGGCCATGTGCACAAGAGCGGACCCTTCGGAAATAGGAATTATAAAGAAAGGCTGGGCCAGTGGGGTTGACCCCCTGAGGCCCAAGGATGTGCCTGCCTCCAAATACACAAATTCAAGGGGAATCATATTTGCCGTTGTGCCATACGAAAGAATGGACAGTTTCTCTGAAACCTGCATGCTCAGGGACGATCTCAGAAAGGAAGTATATGATAAGTGGGAAAAGGTACTTGGTTCACGCTGGAGCGGTTACTGAAAAAGGGCCCTTATTCGGCCTACCACAAATCTTCTCTAGATACAATGTCTGAGTAATAGCCCAACCCCAGTTTGTCAAGAACAGCCTGGATTGTTTCCCTTTTCTCGTCTTCTCCTAGGTTCAGGTTTTCCAGTTCACTTTCGATCCTGTATGTGACATTGCCGATCTCCTGTTCCAGCCCCTTCACGGCCTTCTTCGCAATCTTAGCGTCTGGTACAGCAACCTCTGTTACACCGGCTTTTGCACAGTAGAATATGAACTTGGCAAATGGTGGCTGATTGAAGAAAAGCCTGTCTCCGTCGATCATTACAAAGACCCCCTCAAGTTCCCTGTACATGCTCACTTCCTTTCCCCTCGGGATTCTCGTGATCTCACCCTGGGGATCTAGCTCTGCAAAATCATCCGGAAACTTTCTTGGAGTGATTCCTGCAGCTATTTTAGTGGCAAGACCTGCCAGTTTTTCATATTCCAATGGGATCCATTTGCAATCCCTGCATTCTTAAATTACTTTGGAATTCTCAACCATGGAACCGCTTTCAACCCTCAATATACTTGGTGCCATTGACCTGGCAGTCATGATGGCTTTCTATTCACTGGAGCCTAAGTCAAGAATCTATACACTACTGTTCGGGCTCACCTGCATTGGATCGTCAGCGTACGGTTTTCTTTCAGGGACGTGGCCCTTTGGGGTCATAGAAGCTGTGTGGACTGTAATAGCTTTGAGAAAGTATGTAAAACTGGGAAAAGAAAAGAGTGTGGGTACACCCGGATAAAATTATTTCTTGGCCGTTTCCAGGCTGAATTTTGGGGTGGTGTATTTTCTTGTGGTCTTGAACGGCCTGAATATCTTGCCATTGCCGTAGTAGAATTTTGAGAAGAATTCCACGTAAATAAGCCTCGCTCCCTGTATTCCTGGTTCTAGGATTGCTATGCCTATTGTGAAGAGCTGGCCGAGTATGAGCACAAGTATACCTATAGCGGCAAATGCCGGGCTTTTTGAAACTCCCTTGAGGAAAATGAGGTCAAGCACGTATGACAGATACACCGCTGCAAGCAGTATACCCAGAATCCTCGTGTATGAGAGTATATGGCTGATGATGGAAGGTATCTCTATGAGCCCACCTGTTCCTTCAGAAACTGCCATTACCACTATGCCCACTATGAATCCCCCAAGGGAAATTGGAGCAACGGGGTTTGTTGCAAGGCTGAATGAGAAATTGCTGGAATGCTGTATGAGGTTAAGCCCGAACATTGCGATTCCCCAGGCCATGAGGAGCCATCCGATCTTTCCGCCAACTCCCTTCCAGTGCTTCCTCCTTGCCTCGTTTGCGAGGCCAAGAACCAGGCCGAATGTAACCATGGCAAGACCAATGTATCCTGTCAACAGGAGGAGTTTTGGTATCACCAGGGTAAGATGGAAGAGCACAATTGACGGCTGAGGGGGGAAGCCCATTATGCTTGCGGTGAACTTTGGAGCCACTTCAAACACAGTTACAGGAAGCAGCGGGAAGCCAAAGAAACCGTTGAACAGCAGTCCAACAACTATTGCAACCAGAGCGCCGGGGACAAGGGTTCTAGCAAGTACCAGAAGCGCATTCCTTCCGAACACCGTCATAGCGAAATTGGTGAGCCCTTTGGGGAGTATGGTCCTGGCTCCTGGAGTTGTGAGCTTTCTTTTCATCCAGGTCGCTCCGGCTAAGATTACAAGCCCGTAACCCCAGTCTCCAACCATGAGCCCGAAGAAGAATGGGAAAATGAAGCCAAAAATCATTGTGGGGTCAAACTCGAACTCCTTGGGAAGCGAATAGAAATTGATGAAGAACTCAAAGACCCTGAACCTCTTCGGATTTGAAAGCAGAGTGGGCGGATCCTCCTTTGAGTCCACTGTCTTTATTATTACGCTGTTTTCAGCGGCACCATTGATTAGGGTGACCATGGACTGATAATGCTTCTGGGGAACCCATCCTTCAAGCGCGAATGAATCCTGAGTGGAGGCGAGCTTGTCTGAAACCTCAAGTTTCCTGTTTTCGATTTCAAGCTGTTCCCTGATCTGGGCGATAGGTTCATAGTACTCCTCAGAAAGATCCCTGAGATCCTTGTGGACTTCATCAAGGTCCTTTGTCTTGAGGGCAAGCCTGTTCTTCATAACTTTGCTGTACTCCTCCGGCTTTCCAGACATCTCAGGAATGTGTGAAATTGAGAATTTCAGCTCTGAAGCCACTCTGGCAAGTTCCGCATCCTTTTTTGCCGGTATTGTAACAACTACTGACTGGTTGGGAAGCTTGAAAACTGTTGCATCGGGAAGTTTCTCCCTTATTGCTGAAACTGCTTCCCCGTCCTCAAATCCCTTTGCGATGTATGAGGAAATTGTGGAACCGTTGAAGATTGAAAGGTCATAACTTAAGCCCATGAGTGAGGACACCGCCTCAAGCCTGTTGTTTATCTCCTTTATCTCGGAGAGGAGATCCGACTCCCTGGACTTCAGTACCTTCAGCTCTTCCTCGAGGTCGATTTTTGAAGCTTCAGCGAGGAGCTCTTCCATGCTGCCGAATGCCTTTGTGCTTTTCACGGGAATGTGCGGAAGCAGGTTCTCGTATCCCCTGTATATCTGCAGGTACCTGTTCACTTTCCTGTAAAGTTCGCCGGGTTTTGCCTGGCCCATGGCCTTTGTCAGATCAGGTTCCACAGTCTCCAGCTGTATAACGCCTGCGTCGTGGAGTGCAGTGATAATGTGGTCCTTGCGCATGTTGGACCCGATGATCCTTACCCTGAGCATCTTCTCCGGCATCAGTGCCATTACATACCCTCTAGATAGGAATTGAGCAATTCAGAAGCAGTCTTCTCTATTTCCCTGTCTGATAGCCTCATTTTCAGCCTGTCGGCTTTTTCCCGGCTTCCAAGAACAATGCTCTCAGCCCTGGACTTTGCCTTTCCGGTGACATCGGCGACCTCTTTCGTGGCCTGGAGCCTAAGGCTCTCCTCGTTTTCCTTCACTTTCAATGCAAACCGGGCTTCCATTTCCTGGAGCTGTTTATCCTTCTCGTTCTTGAGAAGGGCAATTTCATCGTTGATTGAGTTTTCCTTTTCCTTGATTACCTTGAGTGTTTCAAGATCTTCCATTTCAGATCACCCCTGTAAAGAGCATTGAAAGCAGCAGCACGGACACCATGGGATTGAACAGGAGGAAGAATGTCCTCAGTCTCTTGAACCTCCTCAGATTCCTGTTTCTCATGAGCTCTTCCCTCGTGAATACCCT
>JAJZOK010000153.1 GCA_021811525.1 Thermoplasmata archaeon
CTTCAACATTATTGATTTTTCCAACTTCAATAAGCCCAGATGGTTTTCCAAATGGTGTTTCAATGTCCAGGGATTCAGGGTTTTCAAGAAGATTGTAAAGCCCGCTTCCGCCTATTATACCGATGTATGCCATGTTATCACTGCAATTTCAGGTTTTTTGGCTATTTGATAATTCTATAAATAATTCCCGTAGCAATCATGGGTTGATACTTGCTCTATTGGGGCAAAGTGTTCCAGATCGGTAGCTTTTTTAGCATTTTCATCAAACCTGAACCATACTGGGCCGCTGTTTTTTTCCTTTCAGCAATTTCCCCATGAATTCCAGCCTGAATCGCCGCAGACCGCAGAACAGCCTTGTTTGTATCACCGGAGAAATTTGTGTCCCTGTTCACATTTTCCATGATTTTCAGTATTTCATCTGAAAGGTACGGTGTAATTAGCTTCTTTCCAAAGTGTTTTGCAATCGCCCCTTCCCTTGGGAGGGTTTCATGGAAGAGCTTCTTGAAGTGTAGGCTGTTATCCATTCCTGGTTGCTCGCGGAAAATATTGTAGCCATAGAAGATCTCGTCAGCTCCCTGGCCGGTGATCACTTCCTTACCTTTCATGTTGTCCAGCAGTGCTGCGAGGACAACTTCATAGCCAAGATCCTTTTTCCTTATTCCCGGGTCTATCTCCATGACTGTGTTAACATAACTCTCAAGTTTCACGGAACTGATAGGGATTGATACCACACTGAAGCCCAGTTTTTTGGCACCGTCTTTTGAATTAGAGTAATCCTTCGAGTTTTCATCTCCAAGTGTATAAGGAATTACTGTCCTTGGGGCCAAAGCAAGGAGCACTGAACTGTCCAGGCCCCCGGAGTAAGCCATAGAAGCTTTTCCAAGATCATGGGTCCGGTAAAAATCTGAAAGAGCTTCCAGGACTTTCTTGCCAAGTTCCTGCTGCAGCTCACTGAATATCACTTCCTCAAGAGGCGATCTGATTATATAAGCTGGAGGTCTTTCAAATTGTGGATTACGTTCCAGACACTTCTGTAATTATAGACGGCCGCTTCACTTCCTTCGTGGAATCACAGGAGGAATGCCGAGTCATTCTGGCTGAAGCCATGATATCTGAGGTTGAGCACCAGGCCAATGAGGGCAGATCCATCGGTTTTGCTGCCCTGGATGAACTCAAGAAACTAAGGCAGCTTGAAAGGGATGGAAAAATTTTCATTGAGGTGTTCGGCAGGAGGCCGCAAGAGTGGCAGATGAAGAGGGGCAAAGCGGGAGAGATAGACGAAATCATACGATCTGTGGCCCTTGAGAACGATGCCATCCTGGTAACCGGAGACCGGATTCAGAAGGATATTGCAGTCATCAAGGGAATAAAGGTGGAATACCTTGAACCTCTGAGGAAGGAGCCAAAGAACATAGAGGAATTCTTCGACGAACTTACAACGTCAGTGCACCTGAAGGCCGATTTGAGGCCTGTTGTCAAGAAAGGGCATCCTGGAAGTGTTCACTATGAAAAATTAAACTACATCGTCAAGAGGGAGGAAGTCCAGGATATTGCCACCCATATTGTCCTTCGTGGCAGAAACGAGGATGATTCCTTCATTGAGATGGATGCCCATGGGGCAACAGTCGTCCAGTTGAAGAATATCAGGATTGTCATAACGAGGCCACCGTTTTCCGACGATATTGAGATTACAGCAGTCAGGCCCATTGCTAAACTTGCAATAGAGGAGTACAAGCTGAAACCTGAGCTCCTTGCAAGGCTTGGGGACCAGGCAAGCGGGATACTTGTTGCAGGAGCGCCTGGTGCTGGAAAGAGCACATTCGTACAAGCCCTGGCAGAATATCTCAGTTCCAAAGGCAATATTGTAAAGACCATGGAAAAACCGAGAGATCTGCAGGTAAGCAAGGACATCACCCAATATACAGGGCTTGAGGGCTCAATGGAAAGGACCGGGGATATCCTCCTTCTTGTAAGGGAAGATTACACCATTTTCGATGAAATGCGTGTAACCACGGACTTCATGGTGTATTCAGATCTCAGGTTAGCCGGCGTAGGGATGGTTGGCGTAGTGCATGCAACCAGGCCTGTGGACGCCATACAGAGGTTCATTGGCAGGATTGAACTTGGCCTCATCCCCCAGATAGTCGATACAGTGATCTTCATAGAGAAGGGATTTGTGGGAAAAGTACTCACAACCACATATTCTGTGAAGGTGCCCAATGGAATGCGGGAAGAGGATCTAGCCAGGCCTGTCATAGAGGTAAAGGACTTTGAGACCGGAGTCACAGTTTACGAAATATACACATTTGGCGAACAGATAGTTGTTGTTCCTGTTGCAAAGGAGCAGAAGAAGAGTTCACTTCACAAACTTGCTGAAGACCGCATCCAACAGGATATGAGAAAAATGCTCGGCACAAAGAAGGTTGCAGTGAAGATGATTGGTGAAGGTAGAGTCCAGATCCAGGTTGCAGAGGAAAACCTGCCCAGAGTTATAGGGAAGAAGGGGGCGGTTGTAAACGAGCTTGAGAAAAAATATGGGCTCCATATAGACGTAGAACCCTTAGGGGAAAGAGAGGAAACCGGAAGGGAAAAAGCGGATATTGAAATCAAGAACAGGATCATATACTTCACTGTTGGTGAAGCCAACAGGGACGTGAAATTCTATGTTGACAATATCCTGATCCTGCAGGCAAAGAGTTCCAGCAAAGGTATAGTCAGAATCAAGGTGGCAAGCGACACTGGAGCTGCGATCTACAATTACATAAAAATGGGAAAGAATATTGAATACAACTTCACGGGTGAAGAGTAATCAGTTCTCCATTAAGTACTGGTAAATCAGCCTGACTCCGAATCCGGTAGCACCGTTGGGAAGGTATGGTGTCTTCACCGTCTTTGCCTGGGTCCAGGCAACGCCTGCAATGTCAAGATGCACCCATGGCTTATCTCCAACAAAGTGCCTCAGGAATGCCCCTGCAGTTTCCGCTCCGCCTGGCCTTCCGCCTGTATTCTTAATATCTGCGACTTCACTTTTTATCTGGTCCATGAAGTCCTGGTCAATGGGCAGCTCCCAGACTTTTTCCCAGGTCTTTGACGCAGCGCCCTTGATCTGGGAGATGAGCTTTTCGTCTGTCCCCATCAGCCCGGCGATGTTGTTTCCGAGCGCTATAACGCATGCGCCTGTCAGGGTTGCGAAGTCCACTACGGCATATGGATCATACTTCTCGACGCCATATGAAAGGGCATCTGCTAGCACAAGCCTCCCTTCAGCATCGGTTGACAGGATTTCTGAAGTCTTTCCGTTGTAATGCCTAAGGATATCGCCCGGCTTGTAAGCGTTGCCTCCAGGCAGGTTTTCTGTCAATGGCATCATTCCAACAATGTGCTTGTTGATCTTCAGATCTGATGCGAGCTTCATTATTCCAAGCACTGCCGAAGCACCGCACTTGTCGAATTTCATCTCGTCCATTGCTTCTGACGGCTTTATTGATATTCCGCCACTGTCAAATGTTATTCCCTTTCCAACAAGGAGAAGAGGCTTCTGATCCTTGGGGCCGTATTCCATGATCACAAGCTTGCCCGGTTCTGTTGCAGCCCTGGAAACACCTTCAAGGCCACCCATTCCAAGTTTGAGGAAGTCTTCCCGGCCAAATGCTATTACTTCAAGCCCCGGTATCTCCCTGGCCATTTTCTCAAAGAGAGATGGAGTGCCACTCGATGGCGGCATATTAGCGGCATCCCTGGTGTAATTTGTAGCTTCGCCGATCTTCAGTGCAACATCAATTACATCCTGGCCTTTTTCCGTTACAACCTGGATCATAAGGTCCGGAAATGTGGTCTTTTCTCCCTGGAATCTGTCAAAATAGTAGTGGCTCACCCTGAGAATGTAAGTTGCCTCAAATGCTTCCCCATCAAGGATTCCGGGAAGGAGAATGGCAACTGTTTCTGATCCTGTGCCCTTGAGTTTAGAGTAAGATTCAGCATAACTTCTCCTAAAAGCCTCAAAATTGAAACCAGCTTTCTTGCCAAGCCCTGTTAGCAGAAGCGTGTGCCCGTTGGCTTCAATGTATGCTGTCTGCTTCATTTTTCCCTTGAATCCCGCCCTGGAAGCCGCCTTTGGAATCTCCTTTGCACCAAGTGCAGACAGGGTCATCTCAGGAATGAAATCCTCAAACACCGGCGCAATGACAAGTTCAGAGCTGATTGCCCTGTTCAGGTCTTTTGTTGCAGTTATCCTCATAAGGGCATCAGTTCTTGGAAGAAAATTAAGGTTTCAGTATCAGTGGAAAACAAAACCTGCAGGTTCAAAATGTGTATAATTCAGATAGGCATCCACATGGGATGAAATGCTCAAGATGCACGGGAGAGGCAGTCTACGAGGCTAAGTACAGCGGAGAGATGCTGTGCGGCAGGCATCTTGAGGAATCCGTAGAGAAGCGGATAAAAAAGGAGATACGGGACCAGGTTGATTTTAAGAGTGATGGGATCCGCATATCTGTGGCAATTTCTGGCGGAAAAGACAGCTCGGTAACCCTGTATGCTCTTCATGAAATGTTCAAGGATCGAAAAGATGTATCCCTTTCAGCTTTTACCATAGATGAGGGGATCAAGGGATACAGGGACAGCGGACTTGAAAATGCGGCAAATCTGTGCGGGAACCTAGGAATTCAGCATTCAATAATTTCTTTCAGCCAGAAATTCAACACAACCATGGATGAAATCGTGGAAAACAATCCTGATGTGATCCCTTGTTCACGATGCGGACCAATGAGAAGGCAGCTTATGAACATAGAAAGTGCAAATCTTGATGCTGACTATGTTGCACTGGGCATTAACCTTGATGACTACTCGCAGTCAGTGCTCATGAACGTTGCAAGGGGGGATGTGGACAGGATGGCGAGGATGGCGCCACATCATATGAAAAAGGATGGTTTGACCAGGAGAATCCTTCCCCTGAGGAGAATTCCTGAAAAGGAGGTTGTTCTTTATGCACTTTTGAAGGGCATTAAGTTCGACTCATCCTGGTGCCCTTATTATGCCAGGGCCCAGAGGAACACCTTCAGGGAGATCCTGGAGACCCTTGAGGAGAGGACCCCCGGGGCTTCCTTCTCAATCTTGAAATTCGCAGACGGGATCCGCCCGGCACTTGAACAGAGCATGGAAAATGGTGCCCTGAATAAATGCACAGTATGCGGCCAACCAACCTCAAGAGAAGTGTGTACAACCTGTTCTTCATCCTGAGTTGAGGGCGCGCAGCAGTCATCACAGGCATACTTTGAGAAATCTTTTTTATGCTTGCTACGATTGTAGCCAGCACAAATCCTGCATTGTAAGATGCACTGGAAGGGGCCGTAGCTTAGCACGGTTTGAGCACCCGGCTGATAACCGGGAGGCCACCGGTTCAAATCCGGTCGGCCCCACTCCTTTTTAATTCTTTACAGCTGCTTCTCTGGAATAAAGGCACTTCTTCTAGGTAAATTGGGATATTGCCACTAAATGTTTTGGCAGAAAAGAGGTTTAGATGCTACAAAAATCTACATGTATTAGATGCCCACCGCAACGGCATTTCTTACCTTACTGGCTATTCCCTGGTTATGGTAAGAATAAAGTTATTCCTCAGTAATATTTGTGATAAGAGCTTTTGTGCCATATCTGTACCAAACTGCAACAACCGGTGCTAGTGAGATAGAAAACATCCGTCTATCAAATATAGGCGCAACTACAAGTATGTTGCCTTCCAATTTGGCGAAAACGGGAATGGTATATGCCAATGCTAAAAAAAAGAGCTATGGAATAAATTATCAGGGCAACAGCAATACAGAAGAGCCTGACTTTCCACAACCCATCAAAGATTGCCTGCTTAACAGGATAAGGCTTCTGTTGTTATATTACGATTGATAGAACTGAGGCGGACAACGAACCTACCGCTAGAAAATACAACCGGTATGTGGACAGAGATAACATCTTGAAAAATTAATAACTGGTTGCAGCAAAAACTTACAGATGGGGCGAAGACACAACCATTAGTCCTCAGAGGTGAGCCATATTATGGAAAACCACTAGTTACAATTCAATAAGACTCAACTGAGAGCCCACCAATGTTTGAGAAGTGGTTAATATTTCTAGTCAGAATGGGTTCTTCATTGCAGATGCATATACCTGCTATCATAGCATCTTCTGGGTCAATGGTTAGTCCCCTACTTTTTTTGTCCGCGAATATTTCTCCGGCCTCACGGGCAGAATTAAAATCGAAGTTTTCAACCACAATATTTCCAAGTACCTTGTCGATCTTGTTCTTTTCCTCTATTGGTTTGGTACTCAAGTTAAGTCCCACATAAAGTTCAAAGACGGAAACTGTAGTTATGTTGACCTGCACTCCTTCTCTTTCCAATTCCTCTACCTTTTCTATGGCTGAACGGTCGCCCTTCATAATATCTATGAGGAATGTGGTATCAGCAATCATTAACGTTCCAGCCTCTCGCTAATGTCGTGGTATCTTTTTCCGCTCAACTTCCTAGCTTCGTTTATATTTTTCAGCATTGATTCTGCCTCTTCTTGTGTTAGTGTTCCCCTGAGGTCCAGCAGAGTGGCTTTGTTTGTCAACCTGTTTATCACAT